>JANLTU010000087.1:0-36173 GCA_031363085.1 Gammaproteobacteria bacterium | reverse complement strand
CTTCACGTTGGCCCAAACGATTCACACCGCTGATCAGCGCCCTAAGCGAGGCGGTTACGATATTTGCGTCGATGCCGACGCCATAACATTCGTCTGCACCAGGACGGGCAAGTTCCATAAAGGCGCACGCTGAGGCGTCGCCGGCTTCGCCGCTTGGGCTGGTTGAGCGTTCTTCGTAGCTGCGCACCTGCACCTTGATGTCGATATTCCGCAATGCATGAACCGCCGCGTCGATTGGGCCATTGCCCTTGCCCGTCAGCAGATGCGGCGTGCCAGCGACGTCAACCCGCAGGTGAATGCCCTGCTCGTGGCCCTGTTCGAATAGATGGTGCTCCAGGTAACGCACTGGTTGCTCGCTGTGCAGGTAGGTGCGCGAGAACAGTTGCCAGATATCCGCAGCGGTCATTTCGCCACCATGGCGGTCGGTATGCCGCTGCACCTCGCCGGAGAATTCTATTTGCAGGCGGCGTGGCATCACGATGCCGTATTCGGCTTCGAGCAGGTAAGCAACGCCGCCCTTGCCGGACTGGCTATTGACCCGAATCACCGAATCGTAACTGCGGCCGACGTCGGCGGGATCAATGGGGAGGTAGGGCACGTTCCAGAGCGCCCCGGGTTGCTGCGCGGCGAAGCCTTTCTTGATGGCATCCTGGTGCGAACCGGAAAAAGCGGTGAAGACCAGATCGCCGACATAGGGGTGGCGTGGATGGATGGGCAATTGGTTGCAATGCTCGGTGGTGCGGGCAATGGCGTTGATGTCGGAAAAGTCGAGCCCTGGCGCAATGCCTTGAGAATAGAGGTTGAGCGCGAGCGTAACGATGTCGACGTTGCCGGTGCGTTCACCGTTGCCGAACAGGCAGCCCTCGACACGCTCGGCCCCCGCCAGCAAGCCGAGCTCGGCGGCGGCCACCGCCGTGCCGCGATCATTGTGCGGGTGCAGACTGAGGATCACGTTGTCGCGGCGAGCGAGATGGCGCTGCATCCACTCGATCTGGTCGGCGTAAATGTTCGGCGTCGCGACCTCGACGGTGCTGGGCAAATTCAGAATGACCTTGTTCTGCGGTGTCGCGCCCCAGGCGGCGGTCACGGCATCGCAAATCTCCAGCGCGAAATCAAGCTCGGTAGCGGTGAAGGTTTCCGGACTGTATTCGAGCACCCACTCGGTTTCAGGCTGCTCGGCGGCTAACTGCTTGATCAGCCTTACGGCCGCGACCGCCATGTCAAGCACCGCCGCCTTGCGCATGCCGAACACGAGGTCGCGGAACGGCTTTGAGGTGGCATTGTAGACATGCACGATGGCCCGGCGTGCGCCGCGCAGCGCTTCCATGCTGCGGCGGATGAGATGTTCGCGCGCCTGTGTCAACACCTCGATAGTGACGTCGACGGGAACGTGATTGCCCTCAATGAGCGTGCGCACGAAATCGAAATCGGTCTGCGAGGCGGAGGGGAAAGCCACTTCGATTTCCTTGAAGCCGATGGCGCAGAGCGTGCGGAACAGGCGCATCTTGCGTTCCGCGTTCATCGGTTCAAACAGTGCTTGGTTGCCGTCACGCAGGTCGGTGCTCATCCACACCGGCGGGGCGGTCAGGGTGCGGTTTGGCCACTGGCGGTCGCTCAAGTTGATCGGCGGAAACGGGCGGTATTTGGTGGCGGGTTGCTGCAACATGACGCGGCTCCTTGGAAAAAAAGTGTTGCCTTATCCTAACCAAGGTGGACCGATACGCGATTGCGTATTGTGTCTTTATTAGCGCCTCTATTGGTATATACTTGCTAAGATCAATTAAAAATTGTATTTATATTGTTGGCTAATTACTTTGTGAGCAATACAATGGAGCTTGACCGCTACGACCGGCAGATTCTCAGCGTCGTGCAGCAAGACGGGCGCATCAGCAACCAGGACTTGGCAGACCGCATCGGTCTGTCGCCTTCGCCTTGCTTGCGCCGGGTGCGCGCGCTGGAAGAAGCCGGCGTGATTAAGAGCTACCACGCACTCGTGGACGCCAAGGCCCTGGGACTGTCGTTGATCGCCTTGATCCACATCTCCATGGATCAGCACACGCCGGAACGCTTCACGTACTTTGAGGCGCAGGTCAGCGAGATTGCGGAAGTCATGGAGTGCCTGCTCATCACCGGCCAAGCGGCCGACTATCAACTGAAAGTCGTCGTTAAGGACATGGACGCGTACCAGGAGCTGCTGCTCAACCGCATTACCCGCATAACGGGGGTGACGGGGGTGCACTCAAGTTTTGTGCTGCGGCGGGTTGTGGATCAAACCGCGCTACCGATCAACGGAATTTAAGCGGGGCGGCTAAGCACTCAACGCGCGCCGCAGATTGCTGTCGATGGCGTCGAGAAAGGCTTCGGTATTTAGATACTGATCCGCTGTCACCTTGTCGCCATGCACGCACACGGCGAGGTCTTTGGTCATCTTGCCGGACTCGACCGTTTCAATGCATACGCGCTCCAAGGTTTCGGCAAACTTGGTCAGCGCGGCGTTATTGTCAAGCTTGCCGCGATGCAGCAAGCCGCGCGTCCACGCAAAGATCGACGCGATGGGGTTGGTCGACGTCGGCTTGCCTTGCTGGTGCATGCGAAAATGTCGCGTCACGGTACCGTGCGCCGCCTCGGCTTCCACGGTTTTGCCGTCGGGTGTGACCAGCACCGAAGTCATTAATCCCAACGAGCCGTAGCCTTGCGCGACGACATCGGACTGCACGTCACCGTCGTAGTTCTTGCACGCCCACACAAAACCGCCGTTCCATTTCATCGCCGCGGCCACCATGTCGTCGATCAGGCGATGTTCGTAGGTGATGCCTATGACGGAAAATTTGTCTTTGAATTCGGTTTCGTACACGGATTGAAATATATCTTTGAAGCGCCCGTCGTATTTTTTCAGAATGGTGTTTTTGCTGGAAAAGTACAGCGGCCAGCGCTTTTGCAGCGCCATGTTGAAACACGACTGCGCGAAGCCGCGAATCGATGCGTCGGTGTTGTACATCGCCAACGCCACGCCGTCGCCTTTGAAGTTATGCACTTCGTGTGAAATTTTCTGGCCGTCTTCGCCTTCGAAGGTGATGGTGAGTTTGCCCTTGCCCTTGGTCACGAAATCGGTGGCGCGGTATTGATCGCCGTACGCATGCCGGCCGATGCAGATCGGCTGGGTCCAACCCGGCACCAAGCGTGGAATGTTTTTAATGACAATCGGCTCGCGAAACACCGTGCCGTCGAGAATGTTGCGGAGGGTGCCGTTGGGCGACTTCCACATTTGCTTCAGCTTGAATTCCTGCATACGCGCTTCGTCGGGGGTGATGGTCGCGCACTTGATGCCAACATTGTATTGCTTGATCGCCTCAGCGGCGTCGAACGTAACTTGGTCGTTGCTTTGGTCGCGACTCTCCATCCCTAAGTCGAAGTATTTAATGTCAATATCAAGGTGCGCCAGAATCAGTTTCTGCCGAATGAAGGCCCAAATGACGCGCGTCATTTCATCGCCATCAAGCTCGACGACCGGGTTCTTGACTTTAATTTTGCTTGCCATGATGTTTTCTTGTTCCTGTTTTCGGCTGCGTCCGATGTACACCGCATCCATTGGCCGCAGCATTCTGACCAAACATCGGGATGCGCAGAGCTAGTGTGTGCGCGAAACCAAGGATTGTCCGCGATAGGGCGTGATCCGGCAACGATTGCCCCAATCCGATCTCTTTCGTCGTGGCGGACATGGCCTCGACTTCGCGCTCACGGTTGCGCACCATACCGGAATCTATATACCCTCGGCCAGGGCGACGAACTCCGGATTAGGTACGGCACCCGTCAAGCAGCGTGATGCCAACGGTTATGGTGATTGCCGCTGCTTAAATTGAAGCGTTGGCGCGACGCTGTCCACAGCGACACCAGCGCGCTTGCACCACGACGGCCCTGATCCGCAGGAATGTTTTGGAAAAGCAGGCGCGCGTCGATATGATGATGCAACCCCAACGCAGCGACACTTATGGACACGCTACCCGCTGATCGCCAACCCACCCTCCGCGTCATCGCGATGCCCGCCGACACCAACACCGCCGGCGATATTTTCGGCGGCTGGATCATGTCGCAAGTGGATCTCGCCGGCAGTGTCGCCGCCACGCGGCGCGCGCGCGGTCATGTCGTGACGGTCGCGGTCAACGAATTTCAATTTCACAAGCCGGTGTATGTCGGCGATCTGGTGTCTTGTTACGCCGAGGTGGTGCGTGTGGGCAACACCTCGCTGACGGTGTTTGTGGAAGTGTTTGCCGAACGCAATCGCGAGGCTGGTGCCGTCGTCAAAGTCACCCAAGCCACACTCACTTACGTTGCGCTGGACGAGCAACACAAGCCGCGCGCGGTGCCCAAAGAATCATGAGATGCTATCCTTCGGTGCATTCAAGCGTGTGGCGGGGGCTGCAATGACACGGCGTTTTATTTTTATCTGCTTAGGGTTGTTGGCCGCATTGTCCGGCTGTGCAACCACCATCAACAATGAACACCCGATGATCGTCACGCAGCCCGATGTTGCGGCGGCCAATGTTTATTTCATCCGGCCGATGACTTACCGCGAGCGTGGCATCGCGGACAACCCGGTCGTGATCGAAGTTAACGGCCTGGAGCTGATGAAACTGGGCAAAGGCGAATACACGTTGCTGCGTATTCGGCCGGAAAAAGTGTTGCTCAAGACACGCAACCAGACCACCTTCACCAACAAAAATGAATATATCGAGATGACGCGCGAGTTACGCCTGGAGCTGACCTCGGGCCAAACGTATTTCATCCACATTCGCCAGGTGAACGAAGAATTTCGCGGCGTTTACTACGTTCCAACCCAGGTGGATCTCAAAGCCGCCAAAGAATTAATCATTGATACGCGACCCACGGCGGGTGGGCGTGACGTGCCCATCGACGCGCTGTCGCCGTAATTTCGTACGTGGCGTCGATATCCGGGTTGGCGTGGCAGCGACGCTTGTTAAGCGCGGCGCTGTGCGCCTGGACTATGGCGGCAAGCGCGGCGCCGCAAATCACCGCCGTTACACCCGCGCAGATTCCCTATGGTCATGCAACCACGTTGACCGTCACCGTTACCGAACCCACGCCGGCCATGCAATTGGCCTTGCTGCCGGGCAGCGCTTATCAGAGCGGTGCGATTGCGCTGGCGCAATCCATGTTTGTAGTTGCGCGTCCGACACGCGGTGAACTACTGCTCGGCTCGGCGCAGGCACTGCTGCTGGCCGATATTAGTCATGAACCGCCCCGTATAGCGGCGCGCTTACCGCTTGCGACTGCCGCACAACACTTTTCCGCCGGCGAAGAATTCGCCGCGTTCGTGGCTGCCGACGCGCTGCTGCATATCATCGACCTGCGACCCGCAGGCACGCTGCATGAACTCGCCGCTCTACGCGTGGCCGGCCAGGTGCGCGACATCGCGCTGGATCAACACAGCATCTATGCTTTGCTGGACGACGGCCAAGTGTTGACTGCCGATGTGTCGCGCGCCGCGCCGGTGCTGCGCGTGCTGGGCCGGTTACATCCGCACACCGGGAAAATAGTCGTACACGCCGGCGTTTGTTATTCAACGGCGCCCGACGGCTTGTCGATATCCGCCTGCGGCATCGACGGCATCAAACTGCTCGGTAGGTTTGCCAGCAGCGGTGAAATTCGCGATCTGCACGTGGCCGACAACATCGCCTACTTGGCCGACGGCCCGGCGGGGCTCACCCTGCTCGACATCACCGACCCCACCCAGCCGCGCTTGCTGGGCAGCAACAATAAATTGGGCGATGTTGAGCATGTTGCGCTGGGCACGGAACGCGCCGTGGTGAGCAACCGGCACGGCGAAGTTTTACTGCTGGACATAACCCGGCCGACCTTGCCATTGCTGATATCAAGATTGCGCACCGAAAGCGTGCCCGCCGCCATCGCCTGGAACGACGGCGACGCCTGGCTCGCCACTGATCACGGCGCGCAACGCATCGATTTTCACGCCGAAGCCGCGCCGTCGATTTCCGATGAAGGGGTTAATCTAGGCGGCAGCCGCCGTGGTTTTATAAATGACAACACCCTGTACGTGGCTGACTGGTTTTCCGGACTGCACCTGTACGACATCACTGATCCGAGCCAGTTGCGGCATGTCGGCAATTTTCACACGCCCGGTTCGTCCAAGGGCGTGGTGGTGCGCGACAGCATCGCCTTCGTCGGCGACGACGACCACGGCGTGCAAATCATCGACGTTTCCGATCCCGCCAAACCAAGCTTGTTAAGCAACATCCCCACCCCGGGTTTAGCCTACACCATGAAATTGGTCGGCCCCTTGCTGTATATCGCCGATCACCGTGGCGGACTGCACATCGTCGACGTCAGTGATGTGCGCGCGCCGCAGCACTTGAGCAGCTATGACACCCCCGGCAAAGCCTGGGCGGTGGACGTGCGCGGGCACTATGCATTTGTCGCCGACGACGCCAGCGGCTTGTTGATCTTCGACGTGAGCGATGCCCGCACACCGCGCTTGAGCGGACAATTCGCGTCCGGCGGTGCGGCCGAAGATGTGCGGTTGCGCGACAATTACGCCTACGTGACGTTTTTCGACCAAGGCTTGTTCATCCTCGACATCAGCGCGCCGAACGCAGTGCGCGTCGTCGGGCAGATCACCATTCCCGGCAATGCGCGCGGCGTCGACGTGCAGGGCGACTACGCCTACGTCGCCGCCTGGGAAGCCGGCTTGCAAATCATCGACATCCGCGATGTCGCCCACCCGCGCAACGTCGGATACTACGACACCGACGGCTCGGCCTGGGGCGTGAATGTGCGTGGCGATTACGCGTATGTGTTGGACTGGTGGGGCGGCGTAAAAAGTGTCGATATCCGCTCCGCAAAAGCGCCACGCTTGATCGCACGCTACCATGCGCGCGCGCCGATCCGCGCCGTCACCCTCACGCAACGCTACGCGTTGGCCGCGTCGGATACGGCGGGGTTGCAGATTTACGATATCAAAAATCCGCTCAATCCCATTTGGGTCACGGGGGTCGATTTGGCCACACCCGCCAGCGGCGTGGCGTATGCGGACGAAACCGGCTATGTCGCAAGCACCGCCGGCATCGCGGTGATCGACTTGCATGACCCGTTCAGTGCAAGAATCTCGCACTTGCTGAACATGGCGCATGCGCCGCGCGCGGTGCGTGCCGCAGGTGCCCATGTATTTGTGCTGGACGACAGCGGCGTGGTGTACGCGCTGGACGCTACGCGTCGTCGTTTGACAGCGGTTGCGCGCGATGCGACGGACCTGTGGGTGGACGCCAACACGCTGTATGTCGCAGGTGGTGTGCATGGTGTCGCGCTCTATGCGCTGGACGCCGGTGCCGCGCCGCAACTGGTCACGACCTTCAACACCGCGTCCGCCGTGGTGGCGGTGCGCGCGTACGCGGGGCTCATCGTCGCCGCATTAGATGATCAAACCTTGGCCGTGCTGACTCGACACGAGCACCAGGTGCAGCTCCGTGCACGCTACTCCCTGAACCACGCGTGCCGCGACATTCAACTTATTGACAACACCCTGTACCTCAGCACCGCACGCGATGAACTGCAAGTGCTTGATCTGACCGATCCCGCACAACCGATGCTGCACGCGCGTTACCCTGCCGCCTACCACATCAGCGGCTTCGCGGTACGCGACGGCCAAGTGTTCTTCGCCGGCGAAAACAAACTGACCTCGCTAAAATTGCTGCCGGAGGTGCGCTTCACGCGCGTGAGCGACACAACCTTTTCTGCAAGCATGCCTGCTGATGAACCACTGGGGAGCTACGACCTCGCCGTGCTGAATGCCGGCAGTACCGCCAGCATCCGCCGCAACGCGGTGCGGGTCACGCTGAAAACCGGCAAAAAACCGCAACTCTCCGCCGAACAATTCCAACGCCTGCTGGAACAACAAAAAGCGCTGCACAACGGCACGCGCTGACACCCTGGGCGCCATCGCTACGCTCACCGAAATTTCTGCCGATAAAGGTGTGAATCGATGAGAAGCAATGCGCAATCGTCTCAGCGGTTATTGACCCTAATCGTATGCAAAATTTTCGGGATGGCGTATGTCACTTGCGACCTTGATCCAGAATCATCTGACCGCCCAGGGCGTGCCGTTTGCCGTTGTCACACGTGCGCTTGCCGGCGACGACCACGCCGCTGCGCAGGTGCCGCCGAGTAAAACTGTCAAGTCCGTGGTCCTGCAAGATCGCGACGGCTTGCTGGTTGTTGTCATCGCCGCCGACCGCGCACTGAATATTCCCGCGCTGCAACAACACCTGAAACGCAGCGTTGAACTGGTGCCAGCGCACGATTACGCCACCCTGTTCAAAGACTGGGGGCCGACGATGTTTTCCCCACTGGCAAAAAACTATGGACTGCGCATGTTGGTCGACGCGCATCTGGCCGAGCAAGACGCGGCATTTTTTGAAACCAGCAATCTAAATGAATACTTGCGGGTGGACCGTGCCGGCTTCCATCGTTTGCACGAAAACGCGCGCTTTGAGCTGAGCTTCACGCTGCCGCTGCAGACCGACGCAACCCCGGCCCAACCTGCTTCTAACCCGCCGGCACTGTTTTCCGCGAAGGCGGAACGCATGAAATTCCGGGTGCAGAAAACCACCGAACTTCCACCGATGCCGGAAATGGCGCAAAAGATTTTCAGCCTTAATGCCAATCCCTACGCCCGCATTCAAGACCTGGCACAAATCGTCGAACTCGATCCGAGCTTTGCCGCGCAGATTATTCGTTATGCGCGCTCGCCGTTCTATGGTTATCGCGGCAAACTCAATTCCATTCATGATGCGGTGGCGCGCGTATTGGGCTACGACTTAGTGATGAACATCGCTTTGGGGCTGGCCTCGGCAGCGCCGTTTAAACACACCCGCAGCGGCCCGCTGGGACTGGATAAGTTTTGGCGCCACGCAACCTACAGCGCGGTGTTGACACAATCGCTGTGCGGCCTGGTCAGCAAGGGCCCTAAGCCGCGTGCCGGCATGGCGTATCTTGCGGGGTTATTGCACAACTTCGGCTTTCTGGTGCTCGGCCATATCTATCCAGCCGAATTCAAACGCTTGAACGAGGCGGTCGCCGCGCAACCGCAAATTCCGGTTGCGGAGCTGGAGGCCGAAATCGTCGGTGTGTCGCATAACGAAATCGGCGCATGGCTGATGGAATCCTGGAGCATGCAGGCGGAAGTCATCACTGTGGTTCGCGAACATCATAACGCCGAGTACGCCGGACACTTTGCCGAATACGTGCAACTGGTGCGCCTAGTTGATTTCTTACTGAAAAAATTCGAGCTGGGTGATGCACCCAGCAGCGAGGTTCCTGCCAGCTTGGCTACGTCACTGGGCTTGACCGATGTGCAGATCGACAGCAAATTTAATAAATTGCTGGAGTCCCGCGATGAGCTGGACAGCATCGCCCGTCATTTAGCCGCCTAAGAGCCTGTTCAAGAGCTCATTGGAGGGCGCATTGCGGCGTTAAAATCGAATTTACGAATGCTCACATACTGCGTGAATGCTTCCGCTTCTTCATTCGATTTTGCCTAGCACTGCATGCCCCCAATGAGTTCTTGAGCAGGCTCTTAGGTTGTTCACAACCCCATCCTAAACTGAAGAGCACCCGCATCGTTGGCTGCTCTCTACTGTGTGTGGCGGAATGAAACCAGATCTCTACCAGGAAAATCAATTACTGCGTCGACAGCTCAAAGAGTTGTTAGCGCAGGCACGCAAGAACGAACAAAAATTACAGCGCCTGCATCGTTATGAGTTGCATTTGCTGGGCAGCACTTCGGTGCACGAGCTGGCGCAACGCGTGGTGCGGGGTTATCGCAGTTTCGGCGGCGCGGAAATGGTCACGCTCGCCATCATCGATCCGCTGTACGAAACCCAGCGCATTGTGCGCGAGCTCAATTCCGACCGCGACGACTTGGCGCAATTAATTTTCTTCCCGAATGAAGACGTGCTGAACCGCTTGTTCGGCATCTCGGTCGCGCCCAAGCTCGGCGCGTTCAAGCTGCGCGCACATGAAGCGCTGTTTCCGCAGAGCTCGCGCGCACCTGAAAGCATCGCCTTGTTACCGCTGGTGCGTAATAACGAGCTGCTCGGCTGCCTGAGTTTGGGCAGCGCACGCAAAGAGCATTTCTGCGCGTCGGTACGTACCGATTTTCTGGAGCGGCTGGCGGCCATCGTCGCTGTTTGTCTGGAAAGCTGCATCAACCTCGAACGCCTGAAACGCATCGGGTTGACCGATCCGCTCACTGAAGTCAATAACAGGCGCTTTTTTGATCAGCGCTTGCTGGAAGAGGTCGCCCGCGCGCAACGTCACGCCATGCCGCTGGCCTGCTTGCTGTTGGACATCGACCACTTCAAGAATATCAACGATGCGCACGGCCATCAGGTGGGCGACCGAGTGCTGATCGACGCGGCGGGTTTGATGCGGGCGCAGTTGCGCGGCAGTGACTTGCTGGCGCGTTACGGCGGTGAAGAATTCATCGCCCTGCTCACGCACACCGAGCACAGCGCCGCACTGGAAATTGCCGAACGCATTCGCACCGCAGTCGCCGCGCATGCCTTCATTGTTCCGGAACAGGATAACTTGCGCGTGACGTTGTCCATCGGGGTGGCCATGCTAGAGGCGTCAGGTTCCGAGCTTCAGGAAGAGTCCACGCGGTTGGTGGCGTGCGCCGACCAAGCGCTGTACGCCGCCAAGCACTGCGGCCGCAATCGCGTGACGAGCTACACGCTCGAACCGGTTCTCGCTAGCGGCCTGTCGGACAAGAGCCTATTCAAGATTTTCCCGGAGGGCGTATTGCGGCGTTAAAATCGAACTCACGACTGCATGGATGCAGGAGGTAGAGCAACGCAGGAGCAGTTGCCGAAAATACTCACCTACTTGCGTGTATGCTGCGTTTTTGAGTTCGATTTTGCCTAGCACTGCACCCCTCCAGGAAAATCTTGAATAGGCTCTTAAGTCCGACAGGCCGCTAGATAACTCATGATGAACTCGACCACTTCGACGCGGTTGAACGCCTGTTGCAACGATTCGCCCCACACCGTGATGCCGTGCGCGCGGATCACCAGCGCGCTGATGCGCGGCGGCGTGACGACAAAGCGCTGTTCGATGTCGCGCGCGATGCGCGGTACATCCAGCCAGTTGTCGAACACCGGCAAGTCGATCTGTGGATGTTCCTCCCACAGATCAAAGCCCTTGAGCACTTCCAGCGGCGGCAGCCGCAGCGTCGTCAGCGTTGCGGGCACCCGGCTCACGGCGATACACGCATCCACGCTATGCACATGCAGGCAGGCGCGCGCCTGCGGAAACAGCCGGTAAATGGCGCGATGAATGCTGGTCTCGGCCGAGGGTTTGTGCGTGGCACGCAGTCGTTCGATGACGGCGTCATCGCGCACGCCCACCAGCAAAAAATCGCTTTCGTCGAGCTGGCCCTTGGGCAGGCCGCTGGCGGTGATCCAGAATCCCGGCGCGGTATTATCGTCGGCACGCGCACTCAAATTACCGGCGCTGCCGGGCATCCAGCCACGCTGGTAAAACTGCCGCGCAATTTGCGCAAGCGCCGCACGCGGTTCGAGTTGGTCAAAGGTTTCAGCCATAATTGTTTCGCGATGATGACACTGGTGGGTGCGCGCTCGTCGGCACGACATTATGATTAGCGGCCACCTGCTTACACAGGCTTGCAATGCCGGTTCGATTGGGCTCAAATTGTACCCAATTTAGCAAGACAACTGGAGAACCACCTAAGTGAGCGACAAAATTATTCATGTCACCGATGCCAGCTTCGAACAAGAAGTACTGAAATCGAACGAGCCCGTCTTGGTCGATTACTGGGCGGATTGGTGCGGCCCCTGCAAAATGATCGCACCGATTCTGGACGAGATCGCCGGCGATTACAGTGGGCGCGTCAAGGTGGCCAAGCTTAACATTGACGAAAATCCGTCCACGCCGCCCAAATTCGGCATTCGCGGCATTCCAACGCTGATGCTGTTCAAGAACGGCAACGTGGAAGCGACCAAGGTCGGCGCGGTCTCCAAGTCGCAACTCACAGCGTTTCTCGACAGCAACATCTGAAGCACACGGAAATTTTTCCAGACACTCAAGTTAGCAGCGCGCGTGTCGTTAACTTGAGTGTGTGGTGTGACAGCATTGCACATGGACGTACTGGTGTCGTGCAGCACCCAGCGCATGCGAGAGCGACCTAGACGATGCGTAGTTTGCGTGCTAGCCTAAGTCTGACTAGAATGACCCAAAGCCAAAACGCGTAAGTCTCCGTCTGGCTTCCCCCGGTCAAAATATAATTCCAGGTCCTGTTCGGTTCCCAACGAAAATATTCGTAGTCGTGCCCGTTTCCTTCGCCTTACCTTCTCTGGATGTACTACTCAATGAATCTAACTGAACTCAAACTCCGCTCACCCTCCGATTTAATAGCACTGGCCGAATCGATGAATATCGAAGGCGCCGCCCGATCCCGCAAGCAAGATGTCATCTTCTCCATACTCAAATCGCTGGCGCGCAACGGTGACGACATCTCCGGCGACGGGGTGCTGGAAATTTTGCAGGACGGCTTCGGCTTTCTACGCTCCGCTGACAGTTCCTATCTGGCGGGACCGGACGATATCTATGTTTCGCCCAGTCAGATCCGCCGCTTCAATCTGCGCACCGGCGACACGGTGTCGGGCAAGATTCGGCCACCGAAGGAAGGCGAGCGTTATTTCGCGCTGCTGAAAGTCAGCGAGATTAATTTTGAGCCGCCGGAAAATTCTAAAAATAAAGTTCTATTCGAAAATCTCACACCGCTCTTCGCCAACAAACGCCTGAAGCTGGAACGCGGCAATGGCGCCACCGAAGATGTCACCCCGCGCATCATCGATCTCGCCGCACCCATTGGCCGCGGCCAACGCGGCCTGATTGTCGCGCCACCCAAGTCCGGCAAAACGGTCATGTTACAGGCCATCGCACAGTCCATCGCAACCAATCATCCCGACTGCTATTTGATTGTGTTGCTGATCGACGAGCGCCCGGAAGAAGTTACCGAAATGTCGCGCTCGGTGAAGGCCGAGGTCGTTTCCAGCACCTTCGACGAGCCGGCCACGCGCCATGTGCAAGTCGCCGAGATGGTGATCGAGAAAGCCAAACGGCTGGTGGAACACAAACGCGATGTGGTCATTTTGCTCGACTCGATCACGCGCTTGGCGCGCGCCTACAACACCGTGGTGCCGAGTTCCGGCAAGGTGCTCACCGGCGGCGTGGATGCCAATGCCTTGCAACGCCCTAAACGTTTCTTCGGCGCGGCGCGCAACATCGAAGAAGGCGGCAGCCTCACCATCATCGCCACCGCGCTGGTCGACACAGGCTCGCGCATGGACGAGGTGATTTACGAAGAATTCAAAGGCACCGGCAACATGGAAATCCATCTGGACCGCAAGATGTCTGAGAAGCGTATCTACCCGTCGATCAGCATCAACCGCAGCGGCACGCGCCGCGAAGAACTCATGGTGAGCCCCGAAGATCTGCAAAAAATGTGGATCTTGCGCAAGTTGCTGAACCCGATGGACGAGTCCGCCGCGATGGAATTCATCATCGACAAATTACGCGCGACTAAAAATAATTCCGACTTCTTCGATTCGATGAAACGTTAACCTACCCCAAGCCGAGGTAGCTTGCGCCATGCGTTCACTGCGCATTTGCCTTGTTCCATTACTGCTCGCGTTACTCGCGTTGCCGGGTTGCGGCGACGAATCGTATTCGCTGCTGATGCAGGCCGCGCGGTTTGGCGACGCTGCGGGCGTGTCGAAATACGCCGCCGAAGGTTTCAACGTTAACGAAGCATCCAAGCAGGGAAAAACCGCGCTGATTATTGCTGCGAGTGCCGGCCATGCAAAAGTTATTGAAGCGCTTATTGGCTTGGGCGCCGATATTCAAGCGCACGACAATAACGGTGCGACCGCGTTGATTCTCGCCGCCACCCAAGGCCACGCCGATGCGGTGCGGGTGCTGCTCAAGCACGGTGCGGATGTTGCTGCCAAAGACCATGATGGTGGTACCGCGCTGTTGAACGCCGTCTTTTTCGGCTACCGCGAAGCTGCTGCGGAATTACTGAAATTTAAAAAAGGTATTGCCGCGCCTGATCTGAGCGAAGCCATGTTAATTGCGGCGGGCATGGGCCACATCGACATCGTGAAAGATATGATTCAGGGTCAGCTCGGCGTCAATGTGGCGGGGCTAAACAACCGGACACCCTTGATGGCGGCGGTAAAATTCGGCCGTATGGAAATGGTGCGTTTGTTACTGGATAACGGCAGCGACCCGACTACTCAAGACAGCGAGGGCAATACCGCGTTAATGGTTGCCCAGGACGCTGGCAATAAAGAGATCGTTGCACTCTTGGAAAAGGCGCTCACCGCCAAGCCCGCCGCGCTGCCGGCTACTACGCTCAGCACCGCAAAATAAGTCAGATCACCACCACTTGCCCGAGCCCGCATGTGGCACGCTGTGGCAGCGCTCGCAAATAAACAGCGAGAACGCCACTTTGTCGTGGCACACTCCGCAAAACTCACCGCGCAGCACTTTGTTCATCGACACCGGATTGGCGCCACGGCGCGGAATAAAAATCTTCGGATGACAGTTGCTGCAATCCAGCCAGCGGGTGTGTTGCAAGTGCGGGAAACGCACATGCGGCATGTCCTTGGTGTTGGTGAACAGGATGTCCATGTCCATCACCAGCATCTCGCCTGCGCCTGTCAAGCTCGGGCGCGGTTCGATCAATCCTTGATCAAGAGCCTTCACCCAATTCACTTGTTGACGCCGATCCAGCGGAAAATCCTTGAGCGCTACGGTCGGGTCTTGCAGCACGGTAATCGCATCGTTGCTGGCGTCGTGCTTGCCGTCGTCGTATAGCGTTTCGACCGATTTTATCGTGACGACGCGGAGCTCTTTGCGTAGCGGGTCGGGGATTAATTTCGGAGGGTCATTCGCCGCCGCACTGGAATTTTCCAGGGCATTAAGCATGTCTTCACTCAGGGCCCTGCGCGAATTTTGCGTTTGGCAACTCGACAACATAACTACGACCTGGAGTGCCAGCAGCGCCTGCCAGAGGCGTACGGTCATGTTGACTACCACCATTGCTTCGGCGATTTTTCGTGCGGCACGCTATGGCAGCGTTCGCAAATCCATAGCGAGAACGCCACCTTGTCATGACAGCGACCGCAAAATTCACCGGCTAAAATTGCATCCATGCCGATTTTATTGGAGCCGCGTTGCGGCTTGAAGATTTTTGGATGGCAGTTGCTGCAATCCAGCCAATGTGTATGTGCAATGTGCGGAAAACGTACCCACGGCATGGACCCGGTGTTGGTAAACATAATGTCCATGTCCATGAACAACATGCCTTCCGCACCGCTGAGCGTTTCGCGCGGTTGGATCAAACCCTGATTGAGAGTGGTCACCCAGTTCACTCCGCCGCGCCGATCATGCGGAAACTTTGTCAACGCATCGCCGGGCTCTTGCAGCGACTTGATGGCGGGGTTGTCAGGGTCATGAATGCCATCGGCGCGTAACGGTTCAACCTGAACTTTGTCCGAGAAATAGCGATTGTCGTTAAACCGCTTGCCGCCTTGCCCGACGCCGCTGTCCACAACATAATCTGCTGCGCGCGAATTCGGTTTCAGTGGCACGCTGGAATTGTCTCCACATGACCCCAGCATGGTCGCCACAGTGCAACCGACGGCAATGATGCATAGTTTACCCAAGGGCGATAATTTAGACGGAAGCGGCATCAGTATTTACCACCGGCGGCTTCCAGAAGTTGCAGAACATCGTTTTGACCTTCCATCTTGGCTATTTGCATTGCCGAGCGCCCGGCAGAATCGCGAATATTGATCGATGCACCGCCGGCGAGCAGTGACTTCACCACCGCAGCGTGCCCGCGGTTGGCGGCCCAGAATAGCGCAGTCCAACCGTTCTGATCCACGGCGTCGGCAAGAGCGCCATGTGCCAGCAACAGACTTACCAGTTCCACATACCCTTTGGTCGCCGCGCGAATCAACGAGGTATTTCCGGTGTCATCGCGCACATCGACTTTTGCCCCTGCGTCGAGCAAGACGCGCACTGCTTCCATTTGCCCCGCGCGTGCGGCATGCATCAACGCGGTCCAGCCGTATTTGTTCTGCGCTTCGAGCGCGGCGCCCGCGGCGAGCGCAGACTTTAGCTGCGCAGCGTCACCGTCTTGCGCTAATTTCATCAGCGGAGTATTGCCGTCACAACCAACGAGAAGCAGCGCGGCAACGAAAATCCACATCAAGGTATTTTTCATACATCCGCTATCCTTCCCAACTAAGCCACCATCATAATGACTGATGCTTTGTTCTACAATTAATCTCGCCCCCAACGATAAAGACTCAACACCATGCCGATGTTCGAGTGTCCACACTGCAACCAAGCGACCCTGACCTTTAAGCACAAGCTGCTCGCAGGAAAGTGGGTCGATGTGATTTGCCCGGTCTGCGGCAGACGTAGCTGCGCGTATCCCGCCCTGCTGGTCGTGCTGTATTTTTTTTACACCTGGGACCTGATGCTGTTTGGCTATCTTACGGTGCATGAAAAAAGTGTTTTGTACCTGTGTGTCATGATCGGTGGCTGGTTGTTGCTCGAACTGTTTGGTATCACCCTGCCGCTGGCGCGCATGAAATCAAAATCATCGGAAATGAATTCAGGCAACACCGCGCAATAAACGACGGATCTGATTCAAGCAGAGAAAAGCGGCACTGAGAAACCAATCACAAATTGGGGTGTTGCGTCGGTGCGTAGTTGCTCCGATAACGGTACTGAATCGACTCAACGTTATTGGTCGACGCCAGATATAATGCCGGCAAGTACCGCCCATTTGTCGCGAAAGCAAGGTGAGTTATGAAAGAAGTCGTGCGCATCCTGACCAACTTGGCGATCTCACCCACACCACAACGCGTGGAGATCGCCGCTGCCTTGTTGTCCAAGCCACAGCATCTGTCCGCCGAGCAAGTGCTGCAGCTTGTTAATCAAGCCAGCAATGTGGTCTCGAAGGCAACGGTGTACAACACGCTGGGACTGTTCGCCCGCAAAGGCTTGGTGCGCGAAGTCATCGTCGACCCCAACAAGGTGTTCTACGATTCCAATACTCGCCACCATCATCATTTTTACAACATCGTTACTGGCGAGCTCATTGATGTAGAAGCAACCCACCTGAACATCGCAAAACTACCTCAAACCCCGCACGGCACCGCCTGCGCAGGCATTGATGTCATTATTCGCGTGCGTCCGGTCGAAAGTGCAGCACCAGAAAAATCGGATTGCGACACATTGATTTAGCCGCGTCCGTTATTTCAACAGGCGACGCCAGTCGTAGGCGGGATCACCGAACACCAGAAAATTCGGGTTCAGCAAAGAGTCGCGCAAGTTATAGCGCAACGGGCGTAATTCCATGTCGGTGACTTTTCCGCCGGCTTCTTCCACAACGCATTGCGCAGCGGCGGTGTCCCATTCGTAGGTGGGTCCGAAGCGTGGATAAATATCAGCGGCGCCCTCGGCGACCAAGCACGACTTCAGTGCGCTGCCCATCGGCAAATATTTATGTGAGCCAATTTGTGTCAAGAAGTGGCGCAGAGCGTCGCCGCTGTTATGCGAGCGGCTACCGGTGACGATCATCTGGGTATCGGGGTGGTGAAGCTTTACATGGATGGCTACAGGCGGATCACGGCCAATTTTTTTGAACGCGCCGTGACCGCGTGCTGCGTAATAGCAGGTGTCAGTCACCGGTGCGTACACCACGCCCAGCACCGGTTCGCTGTCTTCGATCAGTGCGATGTTGACCGTGAATTCGCCGTTGCGTTTTACAAATTCGCGGGTGCCGTCGAGTGGGTCGATCAGCCAAAGTGATTTCCAACCCGAACGCAGGTTAAATGCAGGTGCGTCCGCCTCTTCCGACAGCGCAGGAATGTCGGGCGTAAACCGGCCAAGCCCGGTCACGATGGTTTGATCAGCAAGACGATCAGCCTCGGTCACCGGTGAGCGATCATGCTTGTGATACACGCGAAAATCGGTGCCGTACACGGCGAGGATTTTTTCGCCCGCCGAAATGGCAAGACCGATCACCTGTTCCAGCAATGCTGTTCGATCTGTGCTCATGAGCTATTTCGCAGCAACAGGTCACGCACGATGAACAGCGCCGCAATGCTGCGCGCTTCGGTACAGTCTTCCTGCCCGAGCAATTCGGGCAGACGATCAAGTCGCCACGGGACCACTTCGATTTCTTCCGGCTCGTCGCCGCGATTGCGCTGTGGATACAAGTCCTGCGCAAGCACGACGTGGGTGGTGTGATTGACGTAGCCGGGCGCGAGCGTCAACGACTGAATGTGTTGCAACCGATGCGCGCCGTAACCGATCTCTTCCATG
Source organism: Gammaproteobacteria bacterium (assembly GCA_031363085.1). Taxonomy (GTDB): domain Bacteria; phylum Pseudomonadota; class Gammaproteobacteria; order SG8-11; family SG8-11; genus UBA6921. Next base: position 17,711 of record JANLTU010000087.1, on the reverse strand, counting down.
ATTTCCCGGTTGGCGGCATCGACAGTAGTCTCGCCTGCTTCTATTCTGCCTTTCGGCAACGCCAGTTCGTAGCGATGCATGCCGGCGGCATATTCGCGGATCAGCAGCACGGTGCGCTCGTCTAGCAGCGGGACGATCAACACCGCGCCCGATGGTGAACCCATGAGCCGCTCATACTGCACGTTAACGCCGTTGGCAAAGCGCAGATCAAGCTGCTCGATACGAAACAGTCGCGTTTGCGCAAGTGTCGTAGACGCTATGATTTCAGGCTTTTTACGCATGCACCGGCTCATGAAAATTAACGAGAGAAGATAAAAAACAAATTACCGCACCATTTGATAGTAGCCTGTTTGTGACTCTTTGGCAGCTCGCCGCGCAGCACGCGAAAAACGCGACGCACGGATTGGTGTTGAGAGTGTGCGCCGCATTTATTCCGCAGTTTTTTTCAAAAGAGGGTTTCGCTTGCGCATGATTTAAGCTATTTTTGGACCGCGTAAAATCCAGGCTTCGCCCACGATCAACGACGAGGAGGAGTACATAATGGCAACAAAGAAAGCTGCAAAACCTGCAAAAAAAATGGCACCCGCCGCTAAAACCTTTAAAGATCCCTGCACTAAATCGCAACTCATTTCCATGTTGGCAGATAGCACCAAGCTGTCACGCAAAGACGTGAGCGCGGTGATCGCCGAATTGTCAGGCGTCATCGAAGGACATCTGAAGAAAAACGGCGCAGGCATTTTTACTCTGCCGGGCATGTTGAAAATCAAGCGCGTGACCAAGCCTGCAACTAAAGCACGCAAAGGTATCAACCCATTCACCGGCACCGAAATGATGTTCAAGGCCAAGCCGGCGCGTAATGTGGTGAAAATCCTGCCGCTCAAAGCGGTCAAGGAGATGGTGAAATAAGTTTCACTGTCGTGCTGCAAAAAGGGGGCTTCGGCCCCCTTTTTTATCTCTAAGAATTGCGTGTAGGCCGGCAGGCGCGTGGTTTTTTAACGCGCGCCAAGAGCCGGCAGGTCTTGTAAAGCCCAGCGTGCACGGGTGTCGAAGGTCGGCGGATCATGTAAGCCTGCTTGCAAGCGCAAGCTGCCGACGAAGGCGATCATCGCACCGTTGTCGGTGCAAAATTCCAGACGCGGATAAAATACCTCGCAACGTTCGCTCTGCACCAACGCATGCAGGCATGCGCGTAGTGCCGCGTTGGCGCTGACACCGCCGGCCACTACCAGTCGCTGCAATCCGGTATGTTGTAACGCGCGCCGGCACTTGATGACGAAAGTGTCAACAACCGCGTCTTGAAATGCGCGCGCGATGTCAGCGCGCGTCTGCGCATCGTCGCCGTTGCTTTGCAGCGTGGTCAGGGCAAAGGTTTTCAGTCCGCTGAAGCTGAAGTCAAGTCCTGGCCGATCTGTCATTGGGCGCGGAAAGCGAAAGCGCTGTGGATCACCCAGCCGTGCCAAGCGTTCTAAAGCCGGTCCACCCGGATACGGCAGGCCGAGTAACTTGGCGGTTTTATCGAAGGCTTCGCCGGCGGCATCGTCGCGCGTGTCGCCCAGAATTTCATAGCGACCCACATCGACAACCCGCACCAGCAGCGTGTGCCCGCCGGACACCAGCAAGGCGACGAACGGAAACTGCGGCGCAGGCTGTTCCAGCAATGGTGCCAGTAAATGGCCTTCCATGTGATGCACGCCCAGGGCCGGGACCTTCAGCGACCACGCTAAGCTGCGCCCAAGCGCCGCACCTACCAGCAACGCACCGACGAGGCCCGGTCCAGCAGTGTAGGCGATGCCGTTCACGTGTTGGCGGGTCAGACCGGCATCATCCAAAAGCTGCTGAATCAGCGGTAGTGTTTTGCGCACGTGATCGCGCGACGCCAGCTCCGGCACCACGCCGCCATACGGCTGATGCAAGTCGATCTGACTATATAAGCGATGCGCCAGCAGGCCGTGCTCGCTGTCGAATAGCGCAACGCCGGTTTCATCGCAGGAGGTTTCGATACCAAGAACGCGCATGGGTGGTGATTCGCTTTGCGTTTTGCAGGGTTAACTACTAGAATTCAGCCTTTTCAGATTCCGGTCGAAAAATAGCCGGTGAGTATACTTAAGCAACTGAGGTCAACGATCCAATGCCTTCTGTACGTCTACGTGATAATGAGCCCTTTGAAGTCGCGCTGCGCCGCTTCAAGCGCACCTGTGAAAAAGCCGGGATTATAACTGAAACCCGCCGTCGCGAGTTTTATGAAAAGCCGACCGAAATTCGCAAGCGCAAAGCTGCTGCGGCCGTGAAGCGCCATCTCAAAAAGTTGTCGCGCGAAAATCTGCGCCGTCAGCAACGTACCTGATCACCCGCCATGACGGACAGCGCGCTGAAGTTGCGCATTACCGACGACATGAAGACCGCAATGCGTGCCAAAGACGCAGCGCGCTTGGGCGTGATCCGCTTGATACTTTCCGAGATCAAGCAGCGTGAGGTCGACGAGCGCATCAGTTTGGACGACACCCAGGTGTTTGCGGTGCTGAACAAGATGATCAAGCAGCGTCGCGACTCGCTTGAGCAATTCAAAGCGGGAAATCGCCAGGATTTGGCCGACCAGGAAAGTTTCGAGCTCGGTGTGCTGCAAGCTTATCTGCCTGCGGCGTTGGGCACCGCCGAAGTTGATCAAATTATTAAAGAGGCCATTACCGCCTCCGGTGCCAGTAGCATTAAGGATATGGGCGCGTTGATGACGACGCTGCGCCCAAAATTACAAGGACGTGCGGACATGGGCGACGTCAGTAAGAAGATCAAGGCCCTGCTCGCACCATAACCCGCCTCGCGGCCTGTCCGCGTCTGGCCCTTGTCGAATGTTTAACATGGACCTATGGCCGGACGCATCCCGCAACAATTTATTCAAGAACTGTTATCCCGCATCGACATCGCGGACCTCGTAGGCGAGCGCGTTGCGCTCAAGAAAACCGGGCAGAATTACATGGCCTGCTGCCCGTTCCACAACGAAAAAACACCGTCATTTAGCGTCAGCCCCAGCAAGCAGTTCTACCATTGCTTCGGTTGCGGCGTGCATGGCTCGGCCATCAGCTTTTTGATGGAATATGATCGCTTGGATTTTGTCGCAGCGGTTAATCAGTTGGCTGCACGCGCGGGGGTCGAGGTGCCGCGTGACGGCGCGACCGCAGCGCCCAGCCAGGACTACCAACCGCTATATGCCATATTGGAAGCAGCAGCGAAATATTACGCGGCGCAATTACGCGAACCGAGCGCCACCGCCGCCGTCGACTACCTCAAAAGCCGGGGCCTCACCGGCACAATCGCGCAGGAATACGGCATCGGTTATGCTCCGGCGGGTTGGGATCATTTGCTGCAACACTGCGGCAGCGATGCCGGCGTGCGGCAACGCTTGTTACATGCCGGGCTGGTGATCGAAAAAGAAGGCGGCGGTGTCTACGACCGCTTTCGTAACCGCGTGATATTTCCGATTCGCGACGCGCGCGGACGCGTGGTCGGGTTCGGTGGGCGGGTCTTGACTGATGAAACACCCAAGTATCTAAACTCACCGGAAACCCCGGTGTTCCACAAAGGCCGTGAACTCTACGGCTTGTTCGAAGCACGTAAACGAACACGCGACTTGGCGCAGGTGTTGGTGGTCGAGGGCTATATGGACGTGGTCGGCCTAGTGCAGTACGGCATTGGCAACGCCGTCGCGACGCTCGGCACCGCCACCACGCGCGAGCATATCGAGCGCTTATTCCGTGCCACCGGCGACGTGGTGTTCTGTTTCGACGGCGACAGTGCCGGACGCAAGGCCGCTTGGCGCGCGTTGGAAGCTGCGTTGCCGTTAATGACCGGGCAACACCATGTGCGCTTCATGTTTTTGCCGGAAGGTGAAGACCCCGACAGCTTGGTGCGTAAGGAAGGACGCGAGCGATTTACGGCGCGGACCGCGACCGCGATCCCACTTTCGACCTATTTGTTTGAGCATCTCATCAATGGGGCCGACCTCTCTTCTATAGAGGGGCGTGCACGTTTGGTGGAGCTGGCGCGCCCGCTGCTCTCCAAGATACCCGCCGGAGTGTATCGGCAAATGAGCGTGGCGCGGCTCGCAGACATTACACATATGGAAGAGGCCGTGTTGACGCGCGCGCTTACTACCGGCAAAACGCTGGAGCCCGCTACGATTACGCGCAAAGCGCGCGCGCCTATCGTCCAAGGCGCACCTTCGGCGGTGCGCACCGCCGTGAAATTGTTGTTACAGGAACCGGCGCTGGCGAGTGAAGCGACCGATCTGTGTGCATTGACCAGCATCGAACCACGTGATCAATTATTGGTCAAACTGATTGATATCTTGAGTGCTAACCCCCAAATGACACAGGGGATGTTACTGGAATATTTTCGCGACACCCCGGAAGGGCTCTATCTGGAGAAGGTCGCGCGTTGGGACTGGGCGGCACCGGAAGCCGGCGCAAAAGCCGAATTTTTCGGCGCGTTGGCACAGGTTAAAGCCCAGCAAGCTGGGCAACAGGCACAGAATTTACTCGAAAAGGCTCAATTTTCGGGCCTTACGCTTGAGGAGAAGCAGAATTTAAACACGTGGTTGCGCGCCAGCCGGTAACCGCCGGCCGGAATCAGATTGGCGTATGCGGTTCGCATTAGCTACGCTTTAAGATACAATGCTCGGCCATTTTTGAGGTGATGGAAGTCGAATGAACGCAGACAAACAATCGCAGTTAAAAGCGTTAATTGCCAAGGGCAAGGAACAGGGCTATTTAACATATCGCGAAGTTAACGATCATTTGCCGGATGAAATCGTCGATCCTGAACAGATCGAAGACATCATCAACATGATCAACGATATGGGCATCATGGTGCACGAAGTGGCGCCGGATGCGGATACCTTGATTCTGGCTGAGGCGGCCTCACCCGAAGATGACGAAGAAGTCGCCGAAGCCGCTGCTGCGGCGCTCGCGACCGTCGACGCCGAATTCGGTCGCACCACCGACCCAGTGCGCATGTACATGCGCGAAATGGGTACGGTCGAGCTGCTCACGCGTGAAGGCGAAATTGAAATCGCCAAGCGCATTGAAGACGGCTTGGGCCAAGTGCTCGCGTCGCTGGCGCGCAATCCCATCACCATCGCCGAACTGCTCAAAGACTACACGCGTTACGAAGCAGGCGAGCTGCGTCTGTCGGAAGTCGTTGCCAGCTTCTTGGACCTTGAAGCCGTGCAGACGGTTGAAGTCCCGATTCCCGTGCCAGTCGCACCGAAGGTGGCCAAGGTTGCGGCCGAGGGTGAGGAAGAAGAAGCTGCGGTTGCGACTTCCGAAGATGGTGCCGAAGAAGAAATTGATACCGGCCCAGACCCGGAAGTTGCGCGTGAACGTTTCACCGAAATGCGCAAAAAATTTGCGCTCGCCTGCGATATCAAAGACGGCAATCCGCGCATCAAAAACCAGAAGGCTTACGGCCAGGTCTGCGAGATGTTTTTGCAGTTGAAACTGACGCCGCGGCTGGTGGAGCGCTTGGTGCGCCTGTTGCGCGACTTGGTTGAAACGATTCGCAGTCAAGAGCGCATCATCATGAACATCTGCGTGGGTAAGGCACAAATGCCGCGCAAAGATTTCATCACCAGTTTTCCTGACAATGAAACCAACCTGAAGTGGCTGCAAAAGCACATCGACGCGAAGAAAAGTTATTCCGCTGCGTTGGCCGAGCACGCGCCTGACGTGCAGCGTGCGCAAAAACGCTTGGTCGCGATTCAGGAAGAAAGCGGTTTGACGATTACCGAAATCAAGGAAATCAGCCGCAAAGTTTCCATCGGTGAAGCCAAGGCGCGGCGCGCCAAAAAAGAAATGGTCGAAGCCAACTTGCGCTTGGTGATTTCAATCGCAAAAAAATACACCAATCGCGGTTTGCAGTTCCTGGATCTGATTCAGGAAGGCAATATCGGCTTGATGAAGGCGGTCGACAAGTTTGAATACCGTCGCGGCTATAAATTCTCGACCTACGCGACATGGTGGATTCGCCAGGCGATCACGCGTTCCATCGCCGATCAGGCGCGTACCATTCGCATTCCGGTGCACATGATCGAAACCATCAACAAACTGAATCGTATCTCGCGCCAGATGCTGCAAGAAATGGGTCGCGAAGCAACCCCGGAAGAATTGGCCACGCGCATGGAAATGCCGGAAGACAAAGTGCGTAAAGTGCTCAAGATTGCCAAAGAACCGATCTCGATGGAAACGCCGATTGGTGACGACGAAGATTCGCGCTTGGGCGACTTCATTGAAGATCAGCACATGCCGTCGCCGGTCGCGCACGCGACCTTCAGTGGCCTGCGCGAAGCTACGCAACGCGTGCTCGAGGGCCTCACCGCACGTGAAGCTAAAGTGCTACGCATGCGCTTTGGCATCGACATGAACACCGACCACACCTTGGAAGAAGTCGGCAAACAGTTCGACGTGACGCGCGAGCGCATTCGTCAGATCGAAGCGAAAGCATTGCGCAAGCTGCGCCACCCGAGCCGTTCCGAACGCCTGCGCAGCTTCTTGGATATGGAATCCCAGTAACAGTTTCCCGCCGTCAGCACACAGACGTTATAATCGCGCCCCAGTCCGGGCGCGATTTTTTTCTGCACTGCATTTTATCGGGCCTGTAGCTCAGTTGGTTAGAGCAGGGGACTCATAATCCCTTGGTCCTCGGTTCAAGTCCGAGCGGGCCCACCAAATTAAATCAATATGTCAATCGCGCGCTCTCCGAGCGGCTGACCATTCGCGAAGCGGTGCGCTGCTACATAAACCTATCTACAGGAATAGCTCGATGAATTCTGTTGCCGATTCAACCGCCGACACTGCGAACCCGGGCGCCAGCTCGACTGCTGGGCGTCTGTGCGGTCCATTGACCCGTCAAGTTCGGCTGAGCATTGCTATGAGGCAGTTAAATTATTAGATGGAGGATCTTATGTCGTTAAATCGTCGTGAATTTCTTAACTTGGCCGCCGCAGGGCTGTTGGCTTCAGCGTCGCTCGCCAAGGCGGCTGCAAAGCCAGAGATCAAGGCGATTGCCTTCGATGGCTTTGCACTTTGGGATCCGCGCCCGATCTTTGCGCTTGCCGAACAGCTTTTTCCAGGGAAAGGCGCGGATCTCAGCAACGCGTGGCGCGTCCGACAATTCGATTACCAGTGGTTACGTGTCCTAATTGGACGCTATGCGGATTTCTGGCAGGCAACGGATGACGCGTTGGTGTTTTCGGCGCAGATGCTGAAGCTGGAGCTGACGGTGGATAAACGCAAACAATTAATGAATGCCTATCTTGAGCTCAAGGCATGGCCCGATGTCTTGCCGGCATTACAGGCACTGAAGAGTATGGGTATCCGTCTGGCGCCGTTATCCAATCTGAGCCCAACGATACTCAACGCGGACATCAAGAGTTCCGGGTTGGAGGGTATTTTTGAACAGGTTTTGAGCACCGACAGGATAAAAACATACAAGCCTGACCCACGTGCTTACCAGATGGCCATCGATGCCTTCAAGCTGGGGCGCGAGGAAATTCTCTTCATCCCATCGTCCGGGTGGGATGCGGCGGGAGCCAAGTCCTTTGGCTACACCACGTACTGGGTTAATCGATTGAATCTTCCAGCCGAACAGCTCGGTGTTACCGCCGATGCGGTGGGGCCGACGTTAACGGCGATGGTTGATTTTGTGAAAGCGGCGCGTTGAAATTGCTACCGCCTGTCGTGAAACACGCAGCGGTCGGTAATGAACTTTATCCTGCTCGCCGCTGCGCCGTTATGCAGCAAAATCATTTCGCACGCGCCAGCGCCGCTTCGAGCTCCGCGATGCGCGCGTGCATCGGCGCGATGATCCGCGCAACTTCATCCTCCGTGAACTTGCGCACAATGTGTTGCGGACAGTTCCAGTCGAACGCTTCCACCGTAATCAGCACGGCGCGTTCGATCTGCGCGCGGTAAGCGGGCATTGTAAGCTGGGCGGCAAGCTCGACATTTTGATCGGCATCCTCAATCCGGGCGTGGCCCAACAGTTTAAGGCGCACACGGTTGCGGTAGTCCATGAAGAACAGTGCAACGCGCTCGTTGCCGGTGAGGTTGCCCATGCTGATGTATTGCAGGTTGCCGCGAAAGTCGGCATAGCCCAGGGTGCTTTTGTCGAGCGCCTTGATGAAGCCGCAGGGGCCGCCACGGAATTGGATATAGGGCCAGCCGGATGCTGTGACGGTACCCAGGTAGAAGCCGTCGCGCGCTTGGATAAAGTCTATTTCCCGCGCGGTGAGCGCCGTGTTGGGGTCGCCGTTCCGCTCAATCCGCGCGTTATGCGCGCGAGTACCATAGCGGTCTTGAACGGTTTTAACGTTGTCCGTGAACATGATTTCAGCGAATCGGTTTGACATGATCGGTGCTCCAGAACTTCGCGTGGATGGGGTATGGCGCCGCATCGAATTGGGGCCATGATGTGATATTTTATCGCTCCAGCGTGCCGTCCGGTCGTAGCCGCTGCGTTGTCCAGTCGACAAAGCAGCGCACCCGCGTGGATAGCAGCTTGGCGTGTGGATAAACAATGCTGACGGGCAGTGGCGCCGGCTCGAAAGATTCGAGCACTCGCGTGAGTTTCTTTTGCGCGAGCAGATGTTGCACTTGGTAAGAAAGAAACATGCCGAAGCCTAGCCCACTGGCGCAGGCGTCGATATTGGCGGCGATGTGATTGCAGACGAACGGCCCGTTAATATGCACGTGCAGTGCGCGGCCTTTTTCGAAAAATGGCCAAGTCTGACTCGGTGCGAGTTCCGAGGCGCGCACGCAGTGATGCTCGGCAAGCTCAGTGGGGTGTTTTGGTACACCCACCCGTTGCAAATATTTCGGGCTGGCACACACCACGCGGCGGATGTGTCCAACTGGAATCGCCACCAAGGACGAGTCCGCCAACTCGCCAATCCGCAGCGCGACATCAATGCCTTCCTCAACTAGGTTCACGATGCGGTCGAGCAGCAACAGCTCAACGTTGACTTTTTTATATTGCGCGATGAAGCCGGTGATGATCGGCGTGAGATGCAACTGCCCAAACAACACTGGAGCCGTGACACGCAGGTTGCCGCTGGGCTCGCGTTGCTGTGAGCTTAACGCCTGCTCGGCTTCGTCGATATCAGCTAATATTCTCCGGCAGCGTTCCAAATAATCGCGACCTTCGTGCGTGAGCGCGATCTTTCGAGTGGTGCGATTCAGCAGCCGTGTACCGAGCGTTGCTTCCAGCGCCGCGAGCGTGCGCACCACCGAGGGCAACGAGGTATCGAGCAGCTCCGCCGCACGAGTGAGACTGCCTTGCTCGGCAATGTGCACGAAAGTGGTCATGGCGTGGAGTTTGTCCATGCAACGATGTTGCTTCAGTTTCTGAAAGAGTGAAATACGTTTTGCGACATTTATCGCACGCCGCGTACAGGCGACGATGTGCTTATATCACGGCAGCCGCCGTGACTTTTGAGGATGACATCATGCACAAGATCGCAATCGTTGTTTTGGCCGACACATCGCCGGTTGATGGGCTGGGGCGTATCTATAATGCGCTCATGGCTGTTAAGGAATTCAAGCAAGCGAAGGACGATGTCCGGCTGATTTTTTCGGGCGCCGGCACCAAGTGGCTGGGTGAGCTGGCCAATCCGAAACATCAGTTTCACTCCGCCTACCAGGATGTGAAAGACCGCATCGCCGGCTCTTGCGGATTTTGCGCCAGCGCGTTCGGCGTGACCGAAGCAACCAAAGCGTGCGGTATTGACTTATTAGCAGAATACGGCACCAACATGAGTTTTCGCAAACTGGTGGCGGAAGGCTATCAGATCATTACGTTCTGAGGTGTTGACAGGGCATGGTGCGCGGCGCGCTGTTGTGCGCCGCACGCTTTCCAACGCCGCTACCAATCTTGATTGGCGTGTGCGCGTGTCGTGTCATACTGGATCACGCGATACGCTCAAGCGTCGCGTTCGCGTTGACTGCCGCGTAACGGATCATGTGCACCGACACCCAAAGTCTGGCCTACCCATGCGAGGAAGCTATGGTTCAAGGCGGCTTGGCAGCCGCTGGGAAACATAGAAGCGGCCTTAAATCGCTAAACTGCAAAAACATGATTGTAATGCTATGGTTGTAGAGAGGCGTGGCAACAACATTAGGGAATTACATCGCAAGGATCGTTTGTGCAAGCACTCAAGACCACGTTGGCTAACGTCCTATCTGGACGCCGCCACAAGCTACCTACCGATGCACAGAATCCACCGCCGTCTAAACAGTTCGCGGAGTCCTATCTGTTTCTATTGGCGTGTGTCTTGTGCGCATTGCCGGTTTGGTTGCCACGCTTTCCCCCATGGTGGATTTACCGCAGCACGCAGCGCAAATTTCACTTTTCCTGAATCTGCAAGATCCTAATTTCCCCTTCGCATCGTTATTCGATACGCACTTGTTTACCCCCTATTTGTTTGGCTACGGATTGATCGTGGCCTTCACGCCATTGCTGGGCATAGTGGCAGCGAGCAAGCTGGTGATTTCCTTTTCATTGGCCGCCTTCCCGTTGGCAACGCGCTTCTTCTTGCGTGCCGCAGGTGCTGATCCCTATTGGGCATGGCTAGTAATTCCTGTGCTGTATGGATTTAGTTATCAATGGGGCTTTATTAATTTTATCGTTGCTGCACCAATCGGTATGTTATTTCTTGGTTTAATCTGGCATCAGCAGCGTCAAACCAATTTAGTTTCGGTGTTGTCGTTGATATTCATGCTCTACCTGTTGTTTTTTTCCCATGCCCTGATCCTCGCACTCTTTGGGGGGATTGCGGCAATCTACTGGTGGTGGTGTTCTCGACATATAAAAGAATTTTTGCGCTTGGCATGGCCACTCTTAACTCCGCTACCGCTACTAATCGGATGGGTTGTCGTCAACCAAGGTCATCCCATGAGCAAGCTCCCCATCGAATGGGATCTATCTTGGTTCAGCACCATAGACTCGTACTATGTGTTCTTAGCATCGTGGATCAGTCCTGAGTATGCGGGATGGGGTCGGGTCAATGGTTTCATTCCACGTCTGCTGGGGCTGAGACCAGACCTGACCACAACTGCTTTCGGACTGATTATTTTTAGCCTTCCGCTACTAGTGGGTTATCGCATCACAAGTTCACGCGCTCGCCTTATCCCGTTGAGCGTGATTCTCGCAGTGTTGTTGCTTTCTCCTAGTTTGTTTTTCGGGGTCGCTTTTGTGTTTCAGCGCTTCACGTTTTTAACGCTGCCATTTTTTCTTTTTGTGCTGGATGCGCCGCGTGGTGTTACTCGGCCATATCAACAAGGGTTGCGCTGGTTGGCCCCCATCATCGCGTTTAGTTGGATTGGATTAATGGCCAACAACGCGCTCCAATTCGACAAGGATGCCGCTGGATTTGAAACTATTCTTGCGAAGATGGCGCCGGGCAAACGAGTGCTTTCAATGACGTTTGAACGGGATGATAGTCATTCCATAGCGCCCACGTTCGTTCACTTTGCGGCGTGGTATTCCGCACTCAAAAGTGGAGTGACTGACCCGAGCTTTGCAGTCACTCAGATCCAACCGATCACCTATCGGATTGACCAGCGGCCGACGGTTCGTATTCAGGGGTTTGAATGGTTTCCGCAAAAATTTGACTGGCAATACCATGCTGGGCGTCAGTACGACTATTTTGTTGCACGCGCTCCCGTTGACCATGGTGCGTATCTGTTTCGGGACGCGACATGCGGAATTGAGTTACTTGCTCAGGAGGGTCATTGGTGGCTTTATCATCGCTATTCAAACTGTTAACGCTAGGGCTATTCTGTCATGCATGCCCATTCAAAAATCAAAATTTCAACAGAACTGTTTAAGAGTGGTGTTGAAAAATTTTCTGTTTGGTCTGCTTAAGGAGAGTGTTATGGAAAAAAAACCGCCGTTCCCACCGTTTACTGTTGAAACTGCACGACAAAAAGTTCAGGCCGCCGAGGACGCGTGGAACACGCGCGATCCGGCGCGCGTCGCGCTCGCCTACACGCCGGATTCGCAGTGGCGCAATCGTTCTGAATTTTTATCCGGGCGTGAAGCCATCCAGGCGTTTCTGCAACGCAAATGGGCCAAGGAACTCGATTACCGATTGAAAAAAGAGCTGTGGTGTTTCATGGACAATAAAATCGCCGTGCGCTTCGAATACGAATGGCACGACGACTCCGGCCAGTGGTTCCGCTCCTACGGCAACGAGAATTGGGAGTTCGCCGAAAATGGCTTGATGCGCTACCGCTACGCCAGCATTAACGATCTGCCGATCAAGGCGGCGGAGCGCAAGCTGTTGGGGAAAATACCGGTATAAAGGCCAGCAGGGCTTTTTTGCAAGAAATCCAATAAAACAACTAGAAATTAAACCCAAGGGAGAAATCCCCCTGGGTTTAAATCAAACTGTACTTAAGGCAAGTTTTTTAGGATAAATGTATTGCCGTCTACCGGCACACCATTGAAGGTACATGGCGACAGCGTGCAACTAACGCTTCCGACGATAAAATAATTATTATTTATGTCAAATGCAATACCGCTTCCCTGACTTTCAGTATCAGTACTGGCCGCCATGCTGGGCAGCCTAGTTTGAGCTAGTACGCCCGCCGAGGAAAATTGGCTCACGAATACTCCGGCACCCGTCCCGATGCTCGGCATACGCACGCCTGTTAGGAAAATATCACCAGTCTGGCTAACAGCTACTCTTTTGGCGTCGGTGTAGGTTTCACCAAACATAAACCAGTTCTGCGCGCCAGTACCCGCATCCAGGCTCGCCAATATGGGGGTTTGGTAATAAGCACTCAAAATACTACGGAAAACGACGATGACAGTATTTGCAAGCGGGTTGTAAGTAATATCTGAGACCCACTCCATGTCGGGAATATCGAATTTTTTACTCCAAAAAACAGCTCCATTTATATCGGTCTTTATAACCTGCACATCGAAAGGGTCATACCATGCCCCGGTAGTGTTACTTGTTGTGAGTGCGACGTAGGTATTACCGCTCGGGTCCACTGTTACGCTGGCTGCCTGCTCCGAATAAATGGAGCTGATCACTTTTTCAAATACTTTGGTCCCGCTGCTGTCGTATCGTACCAATACCATGTTATACCTCGGTGCGCCCCACGATGTCGTGCCCACTGTTGTATAACCGACCAAGGTCGTGTTTCCGAAGCTGTCCACAGCCATATCGTTAATGGCATCACCATTAAGAACACCAGCGCTGAGCGTAAATTGTTGCAACCAAATTCGCGCTCCGGTAGATGGATCGTATTTTATCAAAATATGGGAGGGTACAAAAGCGTAGATGCTACTGGTGATGGGCGCATTCGTGTTGCCTAGTACATAAATATATCCATTTGCATCCTTACCGATGGACGTGGCACCGACACCATATCTACCAGTGATTCTCTCTGCAGGAGCGACGACGTCACTCCACAGCTCGATTCCAGTTGGGCTCACTTTTCTTACAACCATGTTATACACTGTGCCGCCATTAAAGCCACAGCAAGCCATTGGATCTTGAAGGCCGATATAATAAAGATTTCCGCTAATGTCGGTAATGCTGTCACCGCCGCCACTCCCAGGTGGGCCAAAAATTCGTGTCCAACTATCAGCAGCAGCTTCTCCGATGCTAGCTAGCGACAACATAGAGGTAACTAAACAAGCTAAGGCAAATTGCCTCAAAAAAGTACCGTTCATTTGTGCTCTCCAAGATGTAGTGTGGGTTTAACTAAACTAAAACGTCAGGCCCGAACGCACCTACATGAACAGAAAAAAATCCGGTTCAAGAAGACCTACAAATGGATGGCTGACACAGGTATCGAGAATTATTTATGGAAATAAAAACACCCCGAAGATTCCTTTCTTTTCTATGCAAGTTGAATTTCATCTGATCCAACGAATGACGCTAACTCGTAGCGTCGCGTTTTAATATAGCTATTCAGCCCTAAAAATCAATAATTTAAAATTATTTAATATAAGCGCTGGCTAAGCTTTTAAGTATATGGCTTCACTACTGTCCGGTTAAATTTCGAACAGATTCAGTTGATAGCAAGAGTCGCTCTCGCTGGAGTTGTAGCTGCTGCCTGAAAACGCTTGCTGCAAAGGCATTTTCTCGAAAAGCGTAACCGACAAAATCTGTCGCAAAGTGTAGAGCGAGGCATCGAGATTCAGACGCTTTTTGACGATGGCGACGAGCACGTAGACCGATACCGCGATCCAGAGTTGTGTTTTGACCGCGTTCTCCGAGGTACCGAAAAAACATTTGATCCGAAGGTGCTGCTTGATCCACGTGAAAAAGAGTTCCACGTGCCAACGTGCCTTGTACAGTGCGCAGATCGTGGCTGCGGGCAAGCTGAACTGGTTGGTCAGAACACCAGCGTCTTGCGGATTTCGGGATCCTTGAAGCGGATGCGACGCAGATGCGCCGGATAATCTCGTTTTGGATAATAGCCATCCAGCGCGATCATTTGATCGCAGATGACGCCTGGGCTGCGATCTGTTTTTGCCGAATAAACCCGGGGGTAGTCCAGGTTCGACTTGGCGCGCGTGACAAAGAAGCTGCCGGCCTGATGCAAAACGTGGAGGCGCTCGAAATCGACATAGGCGCGGTCCATGACATAAATGGCGCCTGCCTCGGGCGTCAGCAGGTCGAGCGCATGCACGTCGTGCAGTTTTCCGTCGGACACATGGATGAAACTTGGAATATTGCCCCGCAAATCGAGCAGCGTATGCATCTTGACTGCGGCCTTGGTCGTGCGGAAATGCGCCCAGGGGAACACCGACAGGCACAGGTCGATGGTGGTGGAATCCAACGCATACACCGTGTTCGACAGGTCCACTCCCAATGCTTCGCCGAGGTAGAGTGTGCGCGCTTGTACAATCAGACCTTGGGCAAACGCGGCGTAGATGCGCCAGTCGCGCAACTCGTTGGCATCCGCAAGTGTCGAACGGCGCACCGGCTCGCGAAAACCCATGGGGTAGAGCTTGGCCGATTGCGCGGACAGGCAGACCTCGATGTCCCGCAGGCTCTCCCGGTAGGTCAATTGCGCAAATGCCATGGCACGATACTGCTCGGCACACGCAAACGTCCTCACACCCCGGTCGCCGCCATAGCGTGCGACGTGTCGGGTAAATGTTGTCCACGGCAGAAAGTCCATCAACTGCGCAAACAGGGTCTTGCCGGTATGCATGCCAACCTCCGGGTAGAAAACCGGAAGATCGCACGAATGGATTATCTCTGTTCAAATCGACACCACCCTTCATCGCTTGGAATCCCGCGCCAGCCTTGGGTTTCAGGTGATGGGCTAGCAATTTAACCGGACACTAGTGTTTTATCTTCATGAAAAATGCCTGAAGAGGCTACACCACTCCTTCGCTACCTTCACAACATGTGTCAAAGCGCCCTTATTAGCGCCTACAGCGGAGCCGCACGCTCAAGCCTTGCGAGTGCCCGTGCCCTGCCCCTCTAAGGCATCGAGCGCCAATTCCAGCACCTCGCCAAGCGGCAAATGCCGGTCGTCCGCGATCTTGTAGAGCCGTTGGATAGATGCCGCGCTTGCTTTGATGTTGATTTGCTGATTTCGGCCAGTCGTGTAGCGGCGACCGCGTTTACGGGCCGGGGCGATGGGTTTGGCCCGGACAGCCTGCCGACTCGGAAAGCCGTTGTCTTCCGCCACACGCTCGATCACGGCAGGCTCGATCGGCGCGGCCGGTGCAGTTGCGGGCTTTGCCTCAAAATCCGAGAGGTCGGCGAATGGATTAGTACGCGCTGTCGTCATGCAACCCTCGCGGCAGCGCCTTCGGCGTGGCCCTTGCCTGCAACCTGACTACGCAACAGGCTCACCACCTCGCTGACAAGCGCTTCGGCGTTTGCAATCGCCTTATCGAGATTAGAAACGTCGGATGTATTGAGATTTTCGAGCGTCTGCCGGAACGAAAACATCGCCCGGAACGCCTCTCGCTCGTTAAGTTAGGTGCTGAGCACCGGAATCCCCGCGTCCAAAAGCGTTTTCGTAATGTGGACCGTGGTGCGGGTGCGAATAATCGGGTTCGTGCGCGTGAAAAGAACCGAGAATGGCACCGCCCTACCCGTCATTTTCTGCGTGTCCTTCACGGCCTTAATCGCCCGGCTGGCCTGCTCGGCATCAAGCTGCGAGCCCTGTGTCGGAATGATCACCAAACTGGCCTGGCTTGCAGCCAGCAGAACGATTTTTGCGGCGGTACCTTCCAGGTCAACCACGCGGTACCTTCCAGGTCAACCACGACGAACGGGGTCGCATGCGCCGCCGCCTCAATCCGGTCGATGATATTTTCCTCATCGGCGTCGGAAACAACCGTGAGGTTCTTCGGCACATGATCGCCCTGTGCCCACGCGCGGATCGGATCGGCGTCAATGACCGTCACGGGTGCAGAACGAGCAATTTGTGTGGCCATCACGAGGGAGGCGGTCGTCTTACCAGCTCCGCCCTTGGGACTGATGAATACAATTGTAGGCATGGATACTCCTGGAATTGTAAAAGGTAGCCGTAAAGATATCCGATAGCTACTAAGTAGTCTACTAGTACTATATAGCTACATGGTAGCTTAATAGTACTAGTAGCTTTCGGATATCTTTCTGGTATCTTTAATTGTTGCATATGGAGTCATCTCAAAAAATGGACAAGGCAGGGCCGGGTAGTGCCAACCCGAAGATCTTGTCCACCTGGGTCCACCACTCCCCGTGCGCTCTGGGGCGTAACGAACGCCCCCGCGCACGGCGCCTGCGGCGGCCGTGGACTAGGTGGACAAGCGCGCTTGTTATGTTAAAGTTGCACTAGGTGCAACCGATAGGGTTTATGTTATGGCCGAAACCACCATGGGCATCAAACTGGATCCGCAGACCCGCGAACGCTTGAAAGAGCTGGGGCAGCGGAAAGATCGCTCACCGCATTGGATTATGAAAGCCGCCATTCTGGAATATCTTTCACGCGAGGAACTCTACGAGCGTGAGAAAGAAGAAGACCGCGCGCGTTGGGAAACCTATCAACGCACCGGGGCGCACATCAGCAATGACGCGATGAACGCCTGGCTTACTAGTTGGGGCACGGATGATGAAAAAGCATGCCCAACACCCCGCGTCTAATTTGGTTACCTGAAGCGGCTGAAGATGTCATCCGTTTACGCGAATTCATCGCTTCGGAAGATCCCACAGCGGCACGACGTGCCGCAGCACGCATTCTGTCCGGCTCACAAATACTCCTCGACAACCCAGAAGCGGGGAAACCGCTTGGCGATGGAACGGGGCGGCGTGAACTGTACCTTCCGTTCGGCGCCGGTGCGTATGTCTTACGGTATCGCCTGCACGAAACCACGGTTGTGATTATTCGCGTCTGGCACAGCCGCGAATATCGCGCGGACGCATCCAAGTAAATCAGGGCTCCGGCAGTAGGGGAGTGGGGTGCGCGCATGTTGCTGTTTCTGAGGCGTGCATTCCGGTCGAACGTTTCGTAGAATGCGCGCCTCCGCGCGATTACCTCAACGCCCCCCAGCTACGATCTGTCTCTTGATCACATCTCATCTGATAACTACTTTGTAATGATGTGAGGCGGAACGAGAGTTTGGATGCGATGGTTGCAAAGGACGAGCTGGACTGGTCACGACAGATGTTTGGTGAGTGTGAGCTGGGCGACGCGCGG
>JANLTU010000031.1:0-13916 GCA_031363085.1 Gammaproteobacteria bacterium | reverse complement strand
GCCGTATACCCCGCGCTGGTGTTGCTGGTATTAAATGGAACATCCAGCAGGGGAAGGTCCAATACCAGCGGCGCAGGCGTGTCGGCGTGCGCGGGCGACAGTGACGTGAGCAGACAGACGCACAGCAGAGCGCCGATAAAGTTAACCATGCGGCGTGTTAGTGGAATCAAACAGCGACTCATTTTATTGATTGGTGCCGGGAAGAGGAATCGAACCTCCGACCTACTGATTACGAATCAGTTGCTCTACCGACTGAGCTATCCCGGCGTGTGGCTGTAGTGTGCTCGCAGAGGCTTTCAACGCAAGCGCGGAAACGTGCATGAAGTGAGGCAAGCGATGGTAATGAGTCGGTTTTGATGCGTCAAGACTAAGTAGTGAACGTTGTTGCGCCATATAGAAGTTGGGAGGGTGGGTCTATGCCCCTGAACGACAAGCAGTAGCGTGGTGCATCAATATAAAAAATCCAGTAACGACAGGTGCTAGTTAAACTGATCTTAGCCACAGAAGTTCTTGTGGGCCTAGGATTTTTTTCATGTGTTAGCATCGCGCCATATATACATGCTCGGCATGAAGGTGCGCGCTGGTCATGGAATATTAATGTTTAAGAATATTAATCTTTGTAAGGGAGGGGCGTGACTTTGTGCAGCGCGAAGAAGTATTTTCTGACAATGGTGTTTTTATCGGCGAGCCTCGCAGGATGTAGCGAGTCCTCCAGTACAAATAAAAACGCACCCAATGACAATCTTGCAACAGTCAACGAAGATGCGGACATCACCAATGTTGCCGCGTTAGCGAGCGACGAAGTTCAGCGCGCCTTGACCTTGACCGGCGCCGCTTCGGTACAGGGCTTGACAACCACAACGGTATATTGCGCTCAGGGTGGTTCCGGGGTAGGAAATATCGATACCGGCAAGGGCAGTATCACCATCATCGTTGACGATGTGGTTCCGGCGGGCCGTTCCACCGGCGACAGCTATACAATCAAATATAACAAGTGCGTAATGTCCGACCGTACGCTCGACGGCACCAGCAAATTTACCATTACGGCGCTAAGCGGCGATCCGACCTTGCCACCGCCCGCGCTCTGGTCAATTGAAACCTCGGCGACCTCTGCCCTCACGACAACCTCGGCGACTTCGACGCGCGTTGAAGAGAGCGCTTATATCTTCAAGGACGGAAGCACAGACGGCGTAACCTACTCGCGTCTCGCCCAAGGTACGGCCAAAGAAAGCGTTACTCGTGGCGGCGCAACACAAACGCAGAACAACGAGTTCACCATGACGGTGGACGACAATTTCAACACCAGCCAATACAAGCAAACGATGCGTATTGCGAAAACATCGGCGACGCGCAACGTGTTGCTTGAAACCACGGCGCCGTTGGTTGGCGCCCTGAAAAGCTTCGGTGGTGCCCCAGACAGCGGCGCAATCAAAATTACCCGCAACAGCGGCGGTAGCAAGTCCATCACTACCATCACCGCGCTTGCAGACGGCAAGGCACGCATTGATGTCGACAGCAACGGCGACGGCGTGATCGACAGCAGCGTCACCGTGCCATGGTCGCGTGCGATTCCTTCGTTGCCCACGCCGGCGCCAATACCGACACCGACAGCAACGCCTACCCCGGCTACAACATCGACGCCCACAGCAACGCCCACGCCGGCTACAACATCGACACCCACAGCAACGCCTACCCCGACTACAACATCGACGCCCACAGCAACGCCCACGCCGACTACAACATCGACGCCCACAGCAACACCCACGCCGACTACAACATCGACGCCCACAGCAACACCTACGCCGACTACAACGCCAACAGCAACGCCGACGCCCCCCATAACACCAACACCGGCTGCTGGGCGAGTAAAAATCAGCTTCGTCGACGTCAATGATCTGCACGCACATCTCATACCGCATGCGGATCTTGACGAGCCTGCGGGCCTAGTTAAAGTCGGTATGCGCGGTGGGTTTGCGCGCCTAGCTACGGCGATCAAAGCCATTAAGGCCGACAATCCGCTCAACGTAGTGATGAACGTCGGCGATACCTTTCACGGCGGCATTGAAGCGATGTTTACCGAAGGCAACGCGCTTTACGACCCGGTAAATGCGCTTGGGTTCGATCTCGGGGTGCCAGGAAATTGGGACTTTGCTTATGGGCCACCGGTGACACGCGCGCGCTACGCCGGGCAAGCGATACTTAATCCCAGCGGGCAGGTCATTAAGAAGGTCAATTTCACCAACCTTGCGGCAAACGTTAAAAATACAGGATTTGTCGCAAGGCAATTTGGAGCCCAGTTTTTACCAGCAACCGCAGTCAAAACCATCGGTGGAATCAGCGTCGGCTTCATCGGCATCACCTCGGACATTATCGAGAAAATGAGTCCGGGCCTCGCGCTTGGATTTCAGTTTGACCATGGGCAAATTGCGTATCGCGACTTGATCAACAAACATGCGGCTGCGTTGCGCACACAGCAGGGCGCGCAAGTGGTGGTCGTCATGAGCGAGCTGGGCTTGCACAAAGATTACCCGCTTGCCAATAGCATCAATGCCGGAGCGGTCGACGTGTTTTTCTCCGCCCATACCCATGAGTTAACTCGCGTGCCGTTGACATCAACAAGTGGCGCCCTGGTGGTTGAGCCGGGCAACGACGGCTACATTGGTCGTATGGATATCACGGTTGCAGCCAACGGTACGGTGGTCGAGCGACAATGGCAGGTGGTCGTGATCGACGACAAGCTTGCCGAAGACCTGGAAATGAAAGCTTTGGTGAATTTGGCTCGGGCGCCGTTTTTGGCGGCCAGCCTAACTGCGCCACTTAAGCCGGTGGGTAATCCCTCGATAAATAATACACCGCCACTGACGCGGTCCATTACCACTGTGCTAGGTAAAACCCAATATCGGCTAGACCGGCACCATGCGTTGGAAAGCAGCCTGAATAATGCCGTAGCCGAAGTGATGCGCAGCAAGGGCGGTACGCAAGTGGCATTTACTCCTGGTTTCCGTTTCGATACGGTTGATCCCGCGCAAGGAGAATTGTTTGAAGACAATACCGTTGCCAGCGGCGAGATCACGCTCGAAGACGTGTATCGCTTTTTCCCGGTTCCAACAAATGTTGCGACCGGTTCCATCAGCGGCGCCGGATTCCAGCAATTGATAGAGCAAAACTTGACCGAAGTTTTTTCGGGAACCGCGTTTAATCAGGCCGGCGGTTGGGCCAATGGTTACGCTGGTCTGGATATCACGCTGAATCTGGATGCAGCGGATGGCGCGCGCATTTCCAGTCTGGCGCTCAAGAACGCCGCTGGTGCAAGTACGCCCGTCGCAGCTACCGACATACTTACTGTTACCGCCTGCCAACGTCCGATTGAGCCGAGCACCAGCACTTTATGCAGCTATGGCGGTTTTACTAACGTTACATTACTCGCCAAGCCAGCGGGCGGAAGCTGGACGCTGGCGGACTTGTTTGCCGACGCCATTGAACACGGTTCACTGCCTGGAGTGCGTACCAATATTATCGACACCAGCACCGCCAAGCTGTGGCCTGCGGGAAGTTTTTTCCAACCGCAGTCTCTTCCGCTTCGCTAAAGGCCGGAAACACGGCGGGACGGGTGACACCCGTCCCGCCGTTTTTTTTGGATAAAACGCCCCCTACTCCTTAATTTGCTGATTGGCTAGTGTGTTCTGGCTATGGGTCAGGCTTGCATAATTGTACTAACTGGTATTGAATTCCTATCCAGAGCCATGTTGCCGTTTTATCCAAGGAGATCCACGATGGCACGCAAACCCCGTCTGCATGTGAATGCAGGCATTTATCATGTCATGTTGCGCGGCAATGGCGGACAAGACATTTACATTGATGACGGTGATCGTCGCCATTTTTATCGGTTATTACAGGAAGGCGTCGAACGTTACGGACACCGTATCCATGGATTCTGTCTGATGAACAACCACGTGCACTTGGTTGTGGAAGTGGGCGACCAGCCGCTGGCGAAGATCATGCAAAATCTGTCCTTCCGCTATACGCGCTGGGTGAACAAAACACATCAACGCGTCGGTCACCTGTTTCAAGGTCGTTACAAAGCCATCCTGATTGATCGCAACAACTATCTACTGGAGTTGGTGCGGTATGTTCATTTAAACCCGGTGCGCGCCAAGCTCGTGCGCCAAGCGCATCTTTTCCGTTGGAGTGGGCACGGCGCCTATTTGGGTCGCGAAAACTTGTCGTGGCTCACCACCGAATGGGTGCTTGGCCAATTTGGCACGCGTCTGAGTACGTGCCAAAAACGCTACGAAGCTTTTGTGCGCGAAGGTCATGGCGGAGGGCGGCGCGACGAGTTTCATAGCGGCGGCGATGACGATGGGCGCGTGCTAGGTGATGATCGCTTCACGCGACGCGTCTTGAATATTCCCGTGATCGCTCCAAAGCGTGTCGCCTTGGGCACGCTAATTAAAGCTGTATGCCGGGAGTACCAGCTTAGCGAGAAGGCGTTGGCCTCGGTGGGGCGCGGGCGCGTGGCGTCGGAGGCGCGCTCGGTGATCGGATGGCTGGCGCAACAGCGCGGACAGGTGACGTTGACGGAGATTGCGCAGCGCTTTGATCGCGATGTAACGACCCTGAGTCGCGGAGTGCGAGATTTGAGCTTGAAAGCGCAAACTTCCAAAGCGCTGGCGAAGCGCCTGGAAATGTTCAGTAACGCAATTATGCAAGCCTGACCCGGTTGGGTGACCGGGTGGCATAATGTGCCGTGCGATCAGCGCGTTACTTTGAGCGCCCCCGGTATTGCGTTGTCAGCCACTTCAGCGCCAGCGGTAGTGCGACCAGTGCACCTAACAGCACCCCGGCCCAGCCGATGCGCTCCGCGTTTCCGGTTGTCATTTCGCTGCCGAAATGCGCCAGCAAAAAACTCGCGGGTACGATTCCGGCGAACGTGGCCAGTGCAAAGCGCCAAGCGCGCAGGTTGGTTAATCCCGCAGCGTAACTCACGATATCAAACGACACGAATGGCAACAGCCGCGACACGAACACCAGGAACATTAACATGTTCTGCGATCCCAGCAGGCCAACGTCGAGGCGTGTGCCCAGCCAGCGTTTGACAGTAGCCGCGCCGACCCAGCGTGCAATCCCAAACGCGATCACCGCACCGAGTTCCGCGCCAATCATCACATACAGCGCGCCCCACAGGTGGCCATAGAGTGCGCCTGCGGCTAGCGCGATGGGTGCGCTGGGGATCGGCGTGATCACCACCGCCACCAACATCAGTGTCACCACGGCCAGCGGACCCCAGATGCCCCATGCTTCGATGTGGGCGCGAATGGTATCCGGCGTGAGCGCGTTATCGCGCGCAAAAAACCAGTAGGCCGCAATGCTCGCGGCGAGTAGGCCGATACCCAACGCCCACCTAAGCGGCGCCAAAAGACGCTTCACGTTCGTGAGACCGGAGTCATGATATTGGGGTAAAAATCGGGGTCAGGCTTGCGTAGTTGCATTATACTGAATTCTGAGGGCGTGGCTCTGATTCAGGGTGAAATCGATACCCGTGGTCTACGTTGATATCAACGTTTGGCGCGATAGCCCGGCGCGGGTCTACATCGGGCTATCGTGCGGTCACGGTCCTACGCGCCGAAGCATCGCGCTTGCTTTCACTCCGCGCGGTTCCTGTGCAGATCGCTATTTTAAGGGCAGGTAAATTGCCCGCGACTTAAAACCGACGCATCGCAAAATAGCCTGCCTACGTGATTCCCGCTGACAAAATCCGCGCGTGCGCCAAAAGTAAGACTCAGGTCGGCGGCGCCACGGTTATTTTCTATACTGGCGTTCATAAGGCCGATAACGCTGCCGTTGTCCGCGTCCAGCCCGGCTTTGCCATTTTGAGAGCTCGTAAAAATAGCACCGTTCGACATGTCGAACTTGCTTGCCAAACGTAACAATAAGCCGTTGGCGCCATTGTTTAACGTTTCAATATTTGGTGCGCCAGCGGGCGGGCGGGTAAACATGTTGATCGTTGAATCCTCCAATAAAATGCCATGCCGGCCATTATTATTGGCCGTGAGCTTCACGCTACGGTCGAAATCAACACTGGATTTTGTAAACAGACTCAGCCCGTCTAAACCGTTGTTGTTTACACTCACGTCGCCCAAAAACACGAACAAGCTCGACCCGGACACGACGGTTAGCCCAATGAGTTGATTATTGCTGGCGTCCAGATGTGTCGCGTCGTCGGTCATAAACGTGCTTGAGGTTGTCGCCACCTGCATACCCATGATGTTGTCGGTGATACGCACCTTGGCTTCGGTCAAAGTGAGGCTGGAACTATTGATAATGTCGATACCAAAGGTAAAGCCCTCGACCAGCAGACTTCCTGTTACCACAGCGGATGATCCGCCGGTAACCACCAGCCCTTCGCCGGTATGGAACGTGCCGGTGTTGCTGGTCTTTACAATCTGACTGTTGACGAGCCGGACAAAGGAATGGGCTTGCACAAGAATACTGTTGTTGCCATGATTTTCAGTGCGGCTGGAAATGATGCTGGCGTGGCCGCCGTCTGTTATCACAACGCCGGCCTTGCCGTTGCTAATCGTCAGATTTTCGATTGTGACATTAAGGGCGCCCTTGATGGTCAGCAAATCGCGTGGCACGGGCATGCCTGCCCCGCTGATACTGCCATTCTTACCTACCAGAGCAATGTCGCTGACGGTAATGGTCACCACTTCATGACATATTCCGCTTACTTCGATGCGCGTATTCGCATTCGCATGTTCGACCGCTTCGGCCAACGACTCGCCTTTATCGCAATCCACACGCTTCTGCTCGGCCGCCATAGCAATGCTGCTCACAGATGCCGCTAACAACACTCCCCATATCCAATATTTTTTCATGGCGCACCTCCATCAGTTGAGAGGCTTTAAAGATAGTAGCTGAAACCACAAAGGTACAGGAAGGTACAGGAATATTGGGGCCAATATTTCGTTTAATGTTAATTTAAGAACAGGGTCAGGCTTGCTGAATTGCATTTAAAAAAATATCTGGATAATCCCCGGCGTTACGTTACCTTTTAGGGCGCCACCAAGAAGGTGAGATTAATTGCTACTGGCTGCGGGATCAGCGTGAAGATCAGTGCTGGTGGCGGACATTTGTGTAGCGCGATAGCGAATAACATGTTCCCGCGCTGCCTAGGTGGTAAATTAATTTGGTAGGCGATAGCGTAGGCCACTTCTCGCCACCGGTATGATCACAACACCTCCTGATTGAGAACGACCATGAACGACGCCGAACGTAAACAGCTTATCCAGAAAACCTTTAACACCGTAGCCACAGGCTATGGCGGTGCCCCGCAGCGGTTTTTTACTCTGGCGGCGGAGCGCTTGCCGGCGATCTTCGCATTTCGCGGCGACGAACAGGTGCTGGATGTCGCCTGTGGTACCGGCATCGCAGCGTGTGCACTCGCGCCATACCTGCCACGCGGACAGGTGACTGGGCTCGACTTTTCCAGCGGCATGCTCGCGCAAGCACAGCACAATGCGCAGGCGCGTGCTTTACGCAACATCAGCTTGATTGAGATGGACATGCAGGCTATCAGCTTGCCGGAACACAGCTTCGATGCCGCCAACTGTTCGTTCGGGCTGTTTTTCGTCAGCGACATGCTCACGCAGTTAACGCATATTGCCAGCAAGGTGAAGTCGGGCGGCACGGTGGTGTGCAACGCGTTTTTCGACACGGCGTTCACGCCCAATGTCGATCTGTTTCTACAGCGGATCAAGAGCTACGGCGTCGAGCCACCCGAATTCAGTTGGAAGCGCGTCGGCAGCGAGGACAAGTTCGCCGCGCTCTACCATGCCGCCGGGCTGTTGGATGTCAAGACCGTGCGCGCCGACGTCAGCTACCGGCTCGCGAACGCCGATGAATGGTGGGATGTGGTGTGGAACGCCGGCTTTCGCGGCTTGGTGAGCCAGCTTCCGCCCGAAAAACTTGTGCAGTTTAAACGCGACCACCTTGCTGAAATCCAAGCGCTCAATTACGGTGACGGCATCCCTATGAACGTGCAGATTGTTTACGCCAAAGGTGTTGTGGCGTAAGACGATGGCCAGGCACAGGCGAATGGGAAATCCTGTGCCTTGATTTTTTTTCCCTGCAACTAAGGCAGTAGGACCATTCCCGAAGTAGCAGAATGGGTTAGGCTATTTTTCAAGGCACAAGCGGAGGAACGATGAACACGAAATCTAATGCGCGCTGGGTCGTCCCACTCACCTCGCTGTGGCTCGGCTGGGCCGTGCTGGGCGCTACGGCCAGCGCTGATGACGCCGTCAGAAAAGACATGAGCAACAAAGTCGAAGCCGCCGCCGAGGCGATAAAAAATTACACCGTAGCGCAGAAAGACGAGGCCATTAAGCAGGCCAAGACCACGCTGGACGAATTGGACGCACGTATCAAACAAACTGAAGATCGCCTCGACAAACAGTGGGGCCAGATGGACAAAGCGGCGCGTGATGCCGCGCGTGCTTCGGTGCGCAAGTTGCGCGAGCAGCGTACCGAGCTTGCCGATTGGTATGGGCAGCTCAAGCAGAGTTCGGCAACCGCCTGGGAGCTGGTGAAGCAAGGTTTTGTCGACAGTTACCAAGCGCTGCGGGAATCGGTTGCGAAGGTACAAAAAGAATTTTGATCCCCGTGCGCTCACCGCAAACGAGAGCAATAACCCAAATGCGTGATTAACCGTGCGCGTTATTCTGTAATCGTAGTGTTTCGTTAGCGGTGTGGGGTTTTTTGCATTATTTAACATAATTATCGCGAAATAATGCCGGGTGGCTTAATGAAGTCTTCAGCTTGACGAATTAACTTTGGCTCGTAAGTGCCACACACTGTGAGTACGGACCTACGAGAGGTAAGCCGCCATGACCTACGTAATCGTATCTGAATGTGAACGCGGATTTTGGTCTAACCAATACGGTTGGGTTCACGATAAAGCTTCAGCATCAATTTTTTCGGATGCCGGTGAATTTCCTCTCCCGCTGCGCGCGCGCCATGAGGGCAGCTTTATCGATGTTGAGCTCGCGCCGGAGTTTTTTCTGGAAGAGCCCTTGGTGTGCGGCGATGAAGTGGTGTGGGACGACGACACCAACCATGGGTCGAGCCCGAGCATGCGCGTACACAAGGTCAAAACCGCCGACGGGTGCGCACGCACCAGCGAAGATGTCGTCGTGCTACGCAGCCCCACCGGCATGATGATGGAAACGGTTGCGCGTGCGGTAGCCTACGCTGCGCCTATTCCGGGCGTGTTTCAAACCTAAATCTCCAACACCCCTTCCATGTTTTGCTTTAGCCGCCCTGCTCGCGGGGCGGCCACTCTTACGAGCCGCTGCATATAGCCGTATCCCTGATACCATCAGCGGCTACGGTGCTGTGCTGAAAGCACGCCCGGATTTATCTTCCGTCGGTAAGGAAGAGCTAGAATAGCGCCCCGATGAGCTAAAGCACTACCTCCGACCTAGCCATGAACGACCCGCAGCACAACAATCCTCTGCACGGCATCACCCTCGAAACCGTGCTGACACGCTTGGTGGAGCAGTATGGGTGGCCGGGTTTGGGCAGCAGGATCAACATCCGCTGCTTTACTACCGATCCCAGTATTAAATCCAGTTTGAATTTTCTGCGGCGCACTCCCTGGGCCAGAAAGGCCGTGGAAGAGTTATACCTGCGATCCGCGTTAAATAAAGGAAGCTGAGCGAGACTTTTTACGAGCGGCCCTTTATGGTGGCGCGTCAATCTGTTGCGCGGGCGCGGTGATGGTCAGGCTCGCTTCGCGAAAGTCGAGTTCGCGCTGGATCGTAAACAGGGTTTGTTCGTTGATTTTGTGCGCGTCACGCAGCGCGTGCAGCATGTTGCGTTCGGCGGCGAGCGCATACAGGCGCATGGCGCGCTCTGCGGCGATACGGGTAGAAACGGCCACGTCGGAGCGCGCGGTGTCATCCGCGTGTTGAATGCGCAGCGCGTATTCGCCGATCAAGGCATTGGTAAATTCGCGGTCGGCGATTTTGTCTTGGTGTTGCAGTTGCGCACTTAACACGTTGATGGCGGACTGGCTCACGGCTACGCGTGCGCTGCGTTCCTCACGGATCATCGTGCCGTCGTCGGTGACGCGCATGCGGCGGATCAGCAGCGGCAGCGTCAGGCCGTTCACCACCAGCGTAAAAACAATTACGCTGGTGGCCAGAAAAATCAGCAGGTCGCGCGCTGGAAACAACGCGCTGCCTGCCATCAGCGGCAACGACAAGGCCCCCGCCAAAGTGACTGCGCCGCGTATGCCGGCCCAACCGGCGATGAATAAGTCACGCCGGCGCGGCGCGGTGAGGTGTGGGAAGTGCAAGCGGTTGAGCCATAATGACACGTATGAGCCGGGAAAGATCCAGACCAAGCGCACCAGCACCACCGTCACACACACCACCAGCGCGTCGAACAATAATTCCGTCCAGGCATATTCTTCGATGCGGCCTAGCACGCCGGGCAACTGCAAGCCGAGCAGCACAAACACCAGTCCGTTGAACAAAAACAACACCATTTCCCACACGCTCCATGCTTTCATGCGGGTTTCCAGCGTCATGTGTTTGTTGTCGTCAATACCGGCGTATACGCCCGCTGCGACGACCGCCAAAATGCCTGACACGTGTGCCGCCTCAGCAGCCAAATAAGCGGCAAACGGTGTGAGCAGCGACAGCGCGATTTGCACGGCAGGGTCTTCCATGCCGCGGCGTTGCAGTTGCAGGCGCAGCCACTGAATCGCGTACGCGACGCCCATGCCGGCCACCGCGCCGCCGCCTGCCATCAGCGAAAAAGTCAAGCTTGCGTCGGCAAGCGAAAAGGTGCCGGTGACCACGGCCGCCACCGCAAACTTGAACGCCACCAAGCCGGACGCGTCGTTGATCAAACTTTCGCCGCTGAGCACCGCGACCATGCGTGCCGGCAGTTTTAATTTGCGCGTGACTTCCGACACCGCCACCGCATCGGTGGGCGAAACCACCGCGCCCAGCGCGAACGCGGCCGCCAGTGGAATGGAGGGTATGAGCCAGTGCACGACATATCCCACCACCAGCGTGGTGGCGAACACCAAGCCGAACGCCAGCATTAAAATTGAATAGCGATACAACACGAATTCGCGTTTCGGAAACTGCCAACCGTCGCCGAATAGCAACGGCGGGATAAACAGCAAAAAGAAAATACTGGGGTCGAGCGCGATGTCGGACAGCAGTGGCAGAAAGCTCAACCCAACGCCGGCGAGGATCAGTAATATCGGCAGCGGTACCGGCACGCGGCGTGCCGCCGCCCCCACCAACGCGACGGCAAGAATCAGTGCGAGGCTGGTTTCGATGAGTTCCATGGTGACGACGAAAACGTGAAAGACGGATGCAGAATGCTACTGCATCCGCGCGCGAATTGGTTCGCTGTTTAGCGCTGCTGCCGCAGAATATTTTCGCGCTTGGGAATAAACACCGTGTGCGCTTCGTTCTACGCAGGTGAAGCCAGATAAATTAGTTGCCGTTAACCTACTGGATCGATCTGATGCACTGTTGAGCATGGAACACCTGCGGCATTCGTTGTTGGAATACGCACCTGCGTTGCGGCGTTACGCCCGCGCACTGACGGGTGATGCTGCGCGCGCCGACGATTTGTTACAGGACTGTCTGGAGCGCGCGTTAAAGCGCGCGCATCAGTACCAAGCGGGAACTAATCTCAAGGCGTGGTTGTTCACGATCATGCATCACATCTTCGTCGACGCAATACGCAGCATAAAATCCGGGCCGGTGCTGGTGGATCTGGACGCTGCGGTTTTAGACCTTCCCGCAGCTCAACCCAACGACGGCGGGCTGGATGATTTAAGTGCTGCGTTGCTGCGCTTGCCGGCGGAGCACAAAGAAGTGGTGTTGCTGGTCTGCCTGGAAGGCTGGAGTTATCAGGACACCGCACGCATTCTGGATATTCCGATCGGCACCGTGATGTGGCGCTTGCACCGCGCGCGCGAAACCTTGCGGCTACAGATATTCGGTGCGGATGAAGATGGAGGTGCGCCGTAATGACATCAAATTCAAAACCGATTACTGACGCGCAATTGCACGCCTATGTCGATGGCCAGTTAAGCGCGGCGCAACGCGCCGAAGTGGGCGCATTTCTTGCGGAAAATCCGCACCAAGCGCGGCGAGTACAACAGTACCAAATGCTCAACCAGCAACTGCATGGCAAGTTCGATGCAAGCATGCAGGAACCGTTACCTACAGCGGTGCTGGCATTAAGTCAAGAAGCGGTGCCTATGATGAAGCCCAGGCTGTGGTGGGGGCGTATTGCGGCAGCGATTGCGTGGCTCGCGGTGGGCGGCAGCGTGGGATGGTTGCTGCACTCCGCTGTGGAGCAGCCGCAGTATATCGTCACCGCGTCCGCGCAACAGCGTGCCTATGATGCGCATCGTTTCTACCTGCGCGAGGGACGTCATGCGGTCGAGGTCCCGGCCGCCGACAAGGAGCATCTGATGAAGTGGCTGTCCGGTCGCCTGGGTGCCCAAGTCGGCCCCGCCGATTTAACTGGCGCCGGGTATCAACTACTGAGTGGCCGTCTGTTGCCGGCCGGTGATTATGCTTCCGGCATCTATATGTATGAGAGCGCACAGCATGAGCGCATCACCCAGTACATCAGCACCGAACCGGGTGTGGGTGGCGTGGCCGAGCCACAATGCCAAGCCCGCGCGACCTTGAGCGTCTATGTCTGGAACAAGGATGCACTGACTTTCGTGCTCGTCGGCGCACTGCCGCCAGAGGCGCTGCAAGTGCTCGCACAGCAAGTGCGTGCACAGGCAATGCGCGCCACCTATAGAGTCGGCCCACAAATAGATTTAACTAAGAGTGGTAACGCTGTTCTAAAAGCGCATGGAAAAAGATGACGCAAGAAAGTTAAGCCCGGCGGCGCAACACGAACGTCGCCGCCAAGCCATTGGGGCCCATCGGCGCGGACGGTCAAAGACGGAAATTGCCCTGGAAGTGGGCCTAAGCCACACGGCGGTGAGCAAAGTAATTGCGCGCTACGAAGCGGAAGGAGTTACCGCCTTGGCCCCGCGCGTCCGCGGCCGACGTGCAGGTGAGGATCGTGCCTTGACGGCGACGCAGGAAACTTTGATCCGCAAGATCATCTGCGACAAACGCCCGGAGCAATTGAAAATGGATTTTTTCCTGTGGAGTCGTGCGGCCGTGATGCAACTGATCGAAATCCAGTGCGGTATCAAATTGCATGTCCGCTCCGTGGGCAAGTACCTGGCACGCTGGGGCTTCACACCGCAACAACCCATCAAGCGCGCCTACGAGCAGTCGCCCGCCGCCGTCAAAACGTGGCTGGACGAAAGCTATCCGCAGATTCACAAGCGCGCCAAGGCTGAAGGCGCCGAGATTCACTGGGGCGACGCGACCGCCTTGGTGAACACCGATGTACGCGGCCGCAGCGATGCGCCCAAGGGAAAGACGCCGGTGGCGCTGACCATCGGTGGTCCCCGCCACAAACTTTCCATGATTGCCAGTGTGACCAACCAAGGCAAAGCGCGCTGGCTGATCGTTGACGGCAATTTTAATCATGCGCGTCTGATTCAGTTCTTTGACCTGCTGAGCAAAGACACGCCGCGCAAAGTATTCCTGATTCTGGATAATCTGGGCGTCCATCACTGCAAACCGGTGAAAGCGTGGCTGGCGCAGGATGACCAGCAGATCGAAGTGTTCTATCTGCCCAGCTACAGCCCCGAGCTGAATCCTGAAGAACGGCTCAACGCGGATCTCAAACACGTCATTCGATCTAAGATGCCGGTTCGTACCAAGGCTAAGCTGCACGCCCCAACCGAGGCGCACATGCATGACCTCGCCACTCAACCTGAGCGTGTTAAATCCTACTTTCAG
>JANLTU010000012.1:0-31257 GCA_031363085.1 Gammaproteobacteria bacterium | reverse complement strand
GCGTCTACGCATCGCACCTCCACGTCATTTCACTGCTGTTTCTAGGCCATTTACGAGCGCGCAACGCCCGACAAGTTGCCGTTAGCTAAGCGCTATTTAAGTGATTAACGTTACGCTTATGGGCTCGGGGTAACTCACCCCTTTCAACGTCGATGAGGGATTGTTATGGGAATGTTTAGGAAAAATTTTTTCACTTTGGGATGTATAGCCGCGACTACTTTAGCCGCAAATTCTGCGATGGCACTGGAAGCCCTGCCGGCGCAACCGCCGGTGCCCAAAGACAACCCCATGACGCCGGCGAAGATCGAGCTGGGCAAGCAACTGTTTCTGGATCCCCGCTTGTCGGTGGACGGCACCGTGTCCTGCAATTCCTGCCATAACGTCATGTCCAGCGGCACCGACAACCGCTCGGTCTCCGTGGGCGTGAGCGGCCAAAAAGGCGGACGCTCCGCACCGACGGTGTGGAACGCAGCGTTCCTCACCGCGCAATTTTGGGACGGGCGCGCAGCAACTTTGGAGGATCAAGCCAAGGGGCCAATTCTCAACCCCATTGAGATGGGCATGCCCAGCGCGGAGTTGGTGGTGCAACGTTTGAAAGCCATCCCCGGCTATCAGAAACAATTCGCCGACGTATTCGGCGGTGCCGATCCGCTTACGTACGACAACATCGCCAAGGCGATTGCAACCTACGAACGTACCCTGATCACACCGGGCAGTGCGTTTGATCGCTACATGGGTGGCGACAAGAAAGCCTTGTCCGAAAACGCACTGCGCGGCATGAAACTGGTGGATGAAGTCGGCTGCACCAGTTGCCACAATGGCCCGATTTTCGCTGGTCCGGCCACACTTGCCATGGGCCAGGGCTTTTTCCAGAAATTTCCTACTTTTCCCGGCAGCAAATACGATGCCGCCTATGGCTTGTTGTTGGACGAAGGTCGTGCCTCCACCACCAAGAAACTGGAAGACAAAAACATGTGGCGCGTTCCGACCTGGCGCAACGTGGCACTGACCGCGCCGTACTTCCACAACGGCTCGGTTAAAACCTTGGACGAAGCCGTCCGTGTGATGGCTAAAACCCAGCTCAACAAAGAACTCAAAGACGAGCAGGTGAAAGACATCGTCGCCTTTCTCGACAGCTTGACCGGTAAATTCCCGACGCAAACGTTGCCGATGCTGCCGGATCTACCGAACAATTCGCTGCTGGCAGGTGATGAAGTAGCAGCCAAGAAGTAACGCGGGCTACGAGGCAAGCAGCCGCTTCTCGTTATGGAAGCGGCTGCAAGTTGATAAACGGTTCGATGCGTCGTACACGCGGAATTTCTAAACTGGTTTTGTTATCCAGATAGATGGTCTTGCCGTTGATAAATACCACGACACTGCAAAAGCCGCATGCCGTCGTGCAACTCTTGGCGGGAAAAAAGTTGCACCAATATTTCTCCTTGGCGTCATGGTCAAAACGCAACGCTGTAATTTCAGCGAGCGTCATATTTGGAACAATGCTGCGCTCAAGCATCGCCTGCGCAACCGCATAGGTGAGGTGTGGATCGTTATGCATTGCCAGCAGCGTGGCGTCGAACGGCGCAGCAGCTCTTATGAAACGCCGCTCCAATTGGTCGTCCCGGCGCTCAACAAATTCAACATCACGGCTCGACAAAATAAACATTGCGCGCACGCCAGGGCAGTCGGTCGACGGCGTGGCCCGCTGTGCACTGTTAGGCCCGCACCAGAACACGGCAGCGTAGCGTTTGCCTGATAAACGTGGCGGCGCCCCGTACACCAAGCTCAGTTCACGCCAGGTCATCGTGTCGAAAACAACTCCGCTGTCCAGTGCGCGAAGGAGACTCTGCCGCCGCTCGGGATGTGCCCCCAGGTATTCTTCTATCTTGGCCGTGTATATCGCATTCTGGGCTTCGCTCATGCGCTCCAGTTCAGCACAACCGCTAAGGCAAAAAATTGCGACTAAGACGAATTGAGCCGGACTCATGAATGCCCCACTAGCGCTGCGAGCCCTTATTTTATGCGCTAGAACTGAATGAGGGCTGAACTAACCTGGCTCTAAGGCACTTGAGTGATCCGCAGGGCCGTGTGGTGCAGAAATCATTTCCGCGCGCGGCTTACCGGGCGAGAGCGGCGAGCAAGCCGTTCTCACGCAGCAGTAAAGCAATTTTCAGCACGCTGCTTCCCTATTGAATCCATAACTCCACGCGGCGATTGCGGTGCCGTCCGAGTTCGCTGCTGTTGTCTGCCACCGGCAGTTCTTGTCCGTAACCGCGCACCTTGTAGGGCTCCAGACGATGCGGCAGCAGGTAATCCGCAACGGCATCCGCACGCGCGATGGACAGCGACATGCTCATATAGGGAAAAGTTTCCTGCGCGGCCGCAAAGCCGAACAACATCAGCTTGCGCGAACGATTTTCCGGGCGCGCCATGAATTCCGACAGGCGCTCTACATCGCGCGCCGCCTTACTATCCAATATTGCGTAGCCGGGTCGGAATCGAATATTGAGCGACAAACGCGCCGCGCCGCGCGTTAACTCTTTATATTCTTGGGGTGCCGCATCAGGAATGGCCTGATTGTTCGCGATGATCGTTTGTGAAATGTAACCGGCATCTGCCACAATTTTTTGCGCCGCTGCCGATACCGCAAAATCTACGAACTGTTGTGCAAGTGGAGAACGCGGCTGCTCCGGTACGTATAAAAACAAGCGGCGCGAGAGCGGGTAATCTTCGGTGCCCACATTAAATGCCGCCGGGACAATCGGCGTGGTCCCGTCCTCGGCGATGGCCAGTTGCTTGGCGGTGTGCCCGTAGGCGAAACCGACAAAACCGATACCGGCCGGATCGTGAGTCACGGCATCCACCAGCTCGTTGCTCGACTCGTAACGGCGCGCGCTAGCCGCAAGCGGCGCACCGTTGAGCACCAAGGCGGCGAAGGTGTCATAGGTGCCGGACTTATCGTCGCGTGCGTACACCTGAATTTTACCCGGCGCTGCGCCCAGCTTTGCCCAGTCGCTAATTTCTCCGCTAAAAATTTTGCGCAATGTTGCCTTAGGCAATTCGCGCAGTGAACTATTCGGATGCACGATGACTAACAAGCCATCCAAGGCGACCACGTACTCGCAACTCGGCTGATCCAGCTTGCCCAGTGATTTAAGCTTGGTCACTTCCTCCGGCTTGATCGGGCGCGACGCCATACCGATATCGGCCTGACCCGCTGCCAAGTCGGCAAATGCGGTGCTGGAACCGTGCGCATGAATTTCCACCGTGAGTGTTTCACCCTTGTCATTGCGCGCAGACACGCGCTGTTCTTCCGGTGCCTGTTCCTGTGTTGCGGTCACGGTGTAGCCTTTGTTGGTCAGCCATTGGCGGACCAGCTCGGGCGCAAGTTTAGAGCCCACGGTATTGGAGCCATGAATGCGTAACACCGCCGGGGTTGCAGAATCTGCTGACCAAGCAACGGTGTGAAACAACGAAACTGCCAGGAGTGCGGAAAGCAAGAGCGAATTACAGCATTTCATTTTTATATTCCCGATATGGTCGATAGTCGCAGCCAGAACAAACACGTGTACTCGTGGTAACGCGAACCGAAATGCTAGTGAAGCAGGCTTTTTAGATGCTTAAAAACGGCCCTAAAACCCTCTATATCTCCATCTAAACTAAAGCGCGTATTCATTCAAGCGCTTGAATGAATACGCAACTATTTGGCTTACTATGTTGGCAGTCCAGCCGAGCGACCACGCATCATGCACAAGATCATTGCCTGCCTCATTGGGATCGCGCTGTCGGGCGGGGTGTTTGCCGACGCTGCGCAAGAAGTCGATGCAATTCTCGCCTACCCAACGGCGCCGCCGGGCGTGGTGTTTGAAATTGCGCAAAGCCGCGAGACTGCCTTGGAGCTCGCTGCACCGCAGATCAAACTTTATGCGCAGCGCTTACGTGTGCGCTTTCCAAATTTGAAAATCGCGCTGGTCACACATGGCCGCGAGGAATTCGCGTTGCTCAAAGACAACAGCGAAAAATACCGCAGCATACAAGCCGAGGTGCGTGCGCTGGTGAAAGACCAGGACGTCGCCGTGCATGTGTGCGGCACGCATGCATCGTGGTACGAGAAACATCCGGAAGATTTTCCGGACTACATCGACGTGGCGCCTTCCGGTCCGGTGCAAATTAGTAATTACCGTGCATTAGGCTACGTGCTAGTCGTGTTGCGACCCTTGCCATAGTGGCCGCCGTGCACCCCGAGGCGTGGCAGTTAGCGTTGCTCGCCTTGGCGTGGATACTTTACCTGTCGCTGCATTCGCTGCTGGCCTCGTTGCGCTGCAAGGCATTCGTGGCAACGCGCTGGCCGCTGTGCTTTGCTTGGTATCGTTTGATATTCAACCTGATTGCCGTGACGACGTTGTTACCGCCGCTGTGGATAATGCAGCACTTGCACGGCCCGCTGCTGTGGGAATGGCGCGGTGTGTGGGCGGGGCTTGCGGATGGGCTGGCGGCGCTGGCGGTGATCGGCATGCTCTGGACCGCACGTTACTACGACATGAAGGCGTTTGTCGGGTTACAGCGCGCAACCAGTTCGGGTGCACGGTTTGCGCTGTCGCCACTGCATTACGTGGTGCGACATCCTTGGTATTTTCTGGCGCTGATAATCCTGTGGACGCGCGACATGGATGCCGCACATCTGCTTACCGCGTTAGCGGCGAATCTCTATTTGGTGGTGGGCGCGCGCCTGGAAGAAAACAAACTGGTCAGCGAGCTGGGCGCTGCGTATCGCGAATATATGCGCTTGGTCCCAAGCTTGATACCGCGCCCGTGGCGCATGCTGCGACGCGCTGACGCACAGCGCCTCATGACGTTTAACGGGCCATGACGTGACAGCCGCTGACCACGCGCGGTACGCCTGCCGCATCCGCGTAGCCGCAGACTTCGGCAAATCCCTGCTGTGAAAATAAGTCGCGCATCGCTGCCTGTTGTGCGTAGCCATGTTCAACCAGCAACCACCCGCCAGCGCCCAAATAGGCGGAAGCGTGCTGCACGATGTGGCGTAGGTCGCGCAAGCCGTCCGCGCCCGAACTCAGCGCGCATGATGGCTCGAAGCGCAAATCGCCACGCTGCAAATGAACATCATGCTCGGCGACATAGGGCGGATTGGAGACGATGACGTCGAAGCGTGCGCCGCACAACGCGGCAAACCAAGCACCGAGTTGAAACTCAATATTTTCGATGCCTAAACGCGCTGCGTTCGAGCGCGCCACTTGCAAAGCCTCGGGTGACACGTCGGTGGCGAGCACCACACAGCGCGGGCGCTCGTGCGCGAGGGCCAGCGCAATGGCGCCGCTGCCGGTGCCCAGGTCGGCGATGCGCCAAGGCGCGTCCACTGGAATGCGTTGCAAGGTGAGTTCGACCAGGCGCTCGGTCTCGGCGCGCGGAATCAATGTGGCCGCATTGACTTGCAGCTCCAGCGACCAGAATTCGCGCTGCCCGGTGAGATATGCGATCGGCTCGCCGCGTACGCGGCGCTCGACCAGCGCGTCAAATTGCGCCCACTGTGCAACGGCCAGCGCGCGCTCGGGGCCGGCTTTGAGGTAAGCGCGCGGTTGTTGAAGCACATGCGCGAGTAACAGCTCGGCAATAAATAATGGGGGGTCGGTCTCGACTTTTTGCAGACGCGCCGTCGCAGAGCTTAGCGCCAGTGCCAGCGTGGTCGCTGCATCACTCATTGGTGCTCAGCGCGGCCAACTGCTCCGCCTGAAACTCGCTGATCAACGGATCAATCACGGCATCCAGATCGCCGGCGACGATGGCGCCGAGCTTGTACAAGGTGAGATTGATGCGGTGATCGGTGAGTCGCCCCTGCGGGAAATTATAGGTGCGAATCCGCTCCGAGCGGTCGCCGCTGCCGACTTGCAGTTTGCGCGACTGGGCGATTTCCGAGCGCTGCTTTTCCTGCTCGAAAGACAGCAGCTTGGCTTGCAACAACGACATCGCGCGGGCGCGATTTTTGTGTTGCGAGCGCTCGTCTTGACATTCCACCACGATGCCACTGGGCAGATGCGTCAGACGAATCGCGGAATCGGTTTTGTTGACGTGCTGACCGCCGGCGCCCGACGAGCGATAGGTGTCCACCCGCAGGTCGGCCGGATTGATGTCAACCTGCTCCACTTCGTCTGGCTCGGGCAAAATCGCCACCGTGCAGGCAGAGGTGTGCACGCGACCTTGCGCCTCGGTTTCCGGTACGCGCTGCACACGGTGCGTGCCGGATTCGAACTTCATGCGCGAATAGGCGCCGGCGCCGATGATCTTGGCGATGACTTCTTTGTAGCCGCCATGCTCGCCGGAATTTTCGTTGATGATTTCAATATTCCAACGACGCCGTTCGGCGTAGCGCGTGTACATGCGAAACAAATCGCCGGCAAAAATCGCTGCTTCGTCGCCGCCGGTGCCGGCACGCACTTCCAGAAAAATATTGCGCTCGTCGTTGGGGTCGGTGGGTAACAGCAAGCGTTGCAGTTCGCGTTCCAGTTCCGCTTGGTGTTGTTCGCCGCGCGCCACCTCGTCTTTGGCCATTTCACGCATCTGCGGATCGTCATCCTTGAGCATGCTTTGCATCGAGGCGGTTTCTGCGAGCTGTTGCAGATAGGCTTTGAAATTATTCACCACTGGCGTGAGCTCGGCATATTCCTTCGACAGCGCGCGAAATTTCGCCTGATGATTGATGATCTCAGGCTGCGACAATAACGCGTTGAGTTCTTCGAGGCGCTCGGAAAGTTTTTCGAGCTTGCTGCGGATGGAAGGCTTCACGGAAAATTAATTTTCGGGCTTGAGGTTGAATAGCTCGCGCGCCGCGTCGATGAGTTCGATGCGCCCGTCGTAACCCGCCTGGCGGATTTGCGCGCTGGGATTGTGCATCAATTTATTGGTGAGATTATTCGCCAGTTGTTCGAGCACTTTGGCAGGATCGGCGCCCGCGACCAACATGCGCTGCGCTTTTGCAAGCTCGGCGCTGCGATACGCTTCGGCGGTTTCGCGAAACGCGCGAATGGTTGACACGGCATCCAGCGATTTCAGCCAGCCCATGAAATGCGACACCTGCGTGTCGATGATGTCCTCGGCCTGTTTGGCCGCTTCCTGGCGCGACTTCAAGCCTTCTTGAATAATTTCCTGCAGATCGTCGACGGTGTACAGATACACGTCTTCCAGTTCGCTGACTTCGGACTCGATATCGCGCGGCACTGCAATATCGACCATCAGCATCGGCCGGTGTTTACGCTGTTTGATCGCAGTCTCGACTGCGCCCTTGCCCAAAATCGGCAACGGACTGGCGGTGGAAGAAATCACAATGTCCGCTTCAGCCAGATGATTGGGAATGTCGGTCAGCGCAATGGCGTAGGCATTGAATTCAGACGCGACCGACTGCGCACGGTCCACGGTGCGGTTGGCAATGATCATGCGACCGATGCCGCTCTCTTTAAGATGGCGCGCGGTCAGCTCGATGGTTTCCCCCGCGCCGATCAGCAATACGGTGTGATCCTGAAAATTAGAGAAAATCTGTTTCGCCAGACTCACGGCGGCGAACGCCACCGACACCGGACTCGAACCAATCGCGGTGTCGGTGCGCACTTGTTTGGCGACCGCGAAAGTATGTTGGAACAAGCGTCCCAGCAGCTTGCCGATGGTGCCGGCACTGGTGGCAGAGGCGAATGCCTGTTTCATCTGGCCGAGGATTTGCGGCTCGCCCAACACCATGGAATCCAAGCCGCTGGCGACGCGCAACATGTGGCGCACCGCGTGTTGATCCGGGTGGTTGTAGACGAAGGGTTGCAGGTCGTGCCCCCCCAGGGCATGGAACTCCTTCAGCCAATCGACAATCACATGACCATCGGCGTCATCCAGGCCGCAATACAGTTCGGTGCGATTGCAGGTCGACAGAATAGCCGCTTCCGAAACATGCGGACGCGACACCAGATCGTGCAGTGCATCGGCTAGGCGATCCGGCGCGAATGCAACTTTTTCGCGAATCTCGATCGGCGCGGTTTTGTGGTTAATGCCAAGAGCGAGTAATGCCATAGATACCGTTATACCGCAGCCTGACCGAATTCAAGAAATGAAAACAAAGGAGTTTTTCAGAAAACGACACTATTATATCGTTCTGAAGGGCATGCTTGTGAACCCTTTTCTCACGACCGGTCAATACGCATCGATGCAATCTGAGAACGATTTCTGAAATTCGGGTCAAACAAGTTGTGGGTTGCACTAATAAAAATTGCTGCGGACTGCACACTGGCTCAACCCGGCCGACGCAGCGCCGCTAATATGGAACACGGCCTTCAGGCAGTGCCGCAGCAATCCCGTTATTTAAAATGAGAGCGTATCAGCGTCGATGAAAACTATTTCTTTGGT
Source organism: Gammaproteobacteria bacterium (assembly GCA_031363085.1). GTDB lineage: Bacteria > Pseudomonadota > Gammaproteobacteria > SG8-11 > SG8-11 > UBA6921. Next base: position 22,860 of record JANLTU010000012.1, on the reverse strand, counting down.
CTTGATGGTTAGCGCGTTAACCGTAACCGGTTGCAGCTCCTTTGTGCCGCATTCCACGTCAGATGATTTGCCGGTATTCCATGCCAGCAAACCCGCCAGCGCTAAACCGTCGAAGGACGATGACCTCATGTACGGTCTGCTGGTTGGCGAAGTGGCGCTGCAACGCGGGCAACTCGATTCCGCCTTGCAGGTCTACGCGAAAGCGGCGCGAGAATCGAAAGACCTCGACGTGGTTGAGCGCGCCACCCGTATTGCCGACGTCGCACTTGACGCGCAACTGGGCGTGGAAATGGCGCAACTGTGGATCGAACGCAGTCCCAAAGACCTGGATGCGCACCAGTTTCTGGCTAATGGTTTGATGCGTTCCGGCAAAGCGGATGCGGCGATGGAGGAGTTCGAATTCATCCTGACGACGCTGAACGACAACAAACAAGGCTACTTCCGCATTGCCAGTCAGCTTGCGCGTGAAAAAAATCAAGACGCGGCGCTTGACGTGATGGGCAAAATCGCCAAAAAACACGCCGACGACGCCTACGCGTTGTTGGCTTACGCCCAACTTGCTGCACGCTACAACCGTTTGCCGCTGGCGCTTGAGCAAGTCGACGCCACGTTGCGCATGAAAAACGACTGGCCCGATGCGCTGGTACTGCGCGCGCATATTTTGCAAATGCAGAACAAAACCGACGAAGCGCTGAGCATTTATAATAAGGCGCTGGGCGGACCATTGGCCGACAACACCAATGTGCGCATGGCCTATGCGCGCTTGCTGCTGGACATCAAACGCTTTGACGAAGCCTACGCGCAATACGGCAGACTGGTTGAGCGCGAACCCGGCAACGGCGACATCCTCTATGCCACCGCGTTATTGGCACTGCAAACCAATCACTACGAGCATGCGGAAAAATTGCTGCTGCAACTACTGAAATTGCACGAGCGCATCTACGAGGCCAGCTATTATCTGGGCCAAATTGCAGAGAAAAACAACTTTACCGAGGAGGCGATGGATTGGTATGACCAGGTGTCCAGCGGCGAGTTTTACCTTAATGCACGTTTGCGCACGGCAGCGTTGATGGCCAAGCAGGGCTCGGTCGATGAGGCGCTGAACAAGCTTCATTCGATCAAGGCGTCGTCACAACAAGAGATGATGCAACTGTATTTAATGGAAGGCGATATTCATCTGGAAGCCGGCAATCATCAAAAAGCCTACGACATTTACGAAAAAGCGCTTAAAGAAATGCCCGACAGCACCAGCTTGCTTTACGCGCATGCGATTGCCGCCGAAAAATTGGACCGCCTGGATATTTCCGAGCGTGATTTGCGCGATATTCTCAAAATCGACCCGAACAACGTGCAAGCTCTGAATGCTCTGGGTTACACGTTGGCTGACCGCACCAACCGCTACAGTGAGGCGCTTAATTATATCCAGCGGGCCATGACACTGGACCCGAAAGACGCCGCGATTATCGACAGCATGGGGTGGGTGCAGTTCCGGCTCGGTAATCACAAAGAGGCGATCAGCTATTTACGTCAAGCCCTGGAACTCACGCAGGACTCGGAAGTCGCCGCGCATCTCGGAGAAGTATTAATCGCAGCGGGTAAAAAAGACGAAGCGATCGATGTTTTAAAGAGCGCCCTTAAAACCTGGCCTGACAACAAATCGATTATCGCCGTGATGCGGCGCTTCGGTCTGTGAGGGCTGGGCCCACACTCGCACTCATTGTCCTGATCGTTACCGGCTGCGCCACCATTCTTCCGGTCGCCCCGCCCAGCGCCGAACTGCAACAAAAATTCGCCGACCGCGACCGTAGCTTGGCGGCGCTGAACCACTGGAGTTTTAGCGGCCGTATCGCCGTGCAAGCGACCAGCGACGGCTGGAGCGGCAGCATTCAGTGGACCCAACAAGATCAGGACTACGTCATCGACATTCGCGGCCCGGTAGGCAGCGGCAGCGCGCGCCTGAAGCGTTCCGAGCAAGGCAGCGTATTACATTTGTCCGACGAGCGTCTGTTCACCGGCCCGGATGCGCACGCCCTGTTGGTCGAACATTTCGGCTGGGATATTCCGGTGGATGCGCTGCAATTGTGGATCATCGGCCGCGCCGACCCGGCGCTCGATAAACAAATTGAACTCGACGCAACCGGCCGTCTGTTGCGCCTGCATCAGTCGGGCTGGGAGGTGGAATACAAACGTTATGCGCGCAGCGGAAATTTCGACTTGCCGGAAAAAATCTTCGCGCGCAACGAACACGCGCAAATTCGGTTGTTCGTGGACGAATGGAACACGCCGTGACGGCGGCACTACAGCGTTGGCCCGCGCCGGCCAAATTGAATTTATTTCTGCACATCATCGGCCGTCGCGCCGACGGCTACCATCTACTGCAAACCGCGTTTCAATTCATCGACCTGTGCGACACGCTTGGTTTTGACATTTCGCGTGATGGTCGCATTGAACGTGCGCGCGACCTTCCCGCCGTGCCGCCGGAACATGACCTGAGCGTGCGTGCCGCGATTTTGTTGCAACGCGCAACCGGCACACCCTTCGGCACACGCATCGATTGCGAAAAACACATCCCGCTGGGGGGGGGGTTGGGCGGCGGGAGCTCAGATGCCGCCACCACCTTGGTGGCGTTGAACGCGTTATGGCATACCGGGCTGTCGGTCGAGCAGCTTGCGCAACTGGGTTTGCAGCTCGGCGCTGATGTGCCGGTGTTCGTGCGTGGCCACGCTGCGTGGGCGGAAGGCGTCGGCGAAATCCTCACGCCGATTGATCCAGCGGAACCGTGGTATGTCGTAATCCATCCACGTTGCCACGTGCCCACCGCAGAAATATTTAACCTGCCGGAATTGACACGTAACACCTCGCCCATCAAAATACGCGATTTCTTCGATGGCCTAGGAAGAAACGATTGCGAAAGCGCGGTGCGCAGGCGCTATCCGGCGGTCGCCGCCGCGCTGGATTGGCTAGCTAAATACAGCCCCGCGCGCATGACCGGCACTGGCGCTTGCGTGTTCGCTGCATTCACTACCGAGGCGCGCGCCCGCGAAGTTGCCGCGTTGACGCCGCCGCCGTGGCACGGCTATGCCGCCCAAGGATTAAATCGCTCGCCGTTGCGAGCGCAGCTTGACGCCTGACGCGCAATATTGCGCGGGCGCGAATTGATAACTGAATTACTTGGGGTGTCGCCAAGCGGTAAGGCACTGGTTTTTGATACCAGCATTCCCAGGTTCGAATCCTGGCACCCCAGCCATACAGCAATGCCCACACGCGGGCATTTTGAAACAGTAGTGTAGGTTCGCGGAAAACGACGGGGTTCACGTGTCTGACAGCAAAATGACGGTGTTCACCGGCAACGCCAACCCGCAGTTGGCGCAATCAGTCGCGAATTATTTGAACATCGAGCTGGGCAAGGTGCATCTGGGCCGTTTCAGCGACGGCGAAATCATGGTGGAAATACTCGACAACGTGCGCGGCCGTGACGTGTTCGTGATCCAGTCCACCTGCGCGCCGACCAACGACAACTTGATGGAGTTGTTGGTGATGACGGACGCGATGCGGCGCGCCTCGGCGCAGCGCATCACCGCCGTGATTCCGTATTTTGGTTACTCGCGCCAGGACCGGCGCCCGCGCTCGGCGCGCGTGCCGATCACCGCACGACTGATTGCGGACATGATTGAAATCAGCGGTGCAGACCGGGTCTTGACCATTGATCTGCACGCCGACCAGATCCAGGGCTTCTTCAGTCTGCCGGTCGACAACATTTATTCCTCGCCGATTTTACTGGGCGATATCTGGAAGAAAGAATATCCAGACTTGGTGGTGGTATCGCCGGATGTGGGCGGTGTGGTGCGTGCCCGAGCGCTCGCCAAGCGCCTGGATGACGCGGAGCTTGCCATCATCGACAAACGCCGACCGCGTCCCAACGAAGCGCAGGTGATGAACATCATTGGCGACGTGGAAGGGCGCTCCTGTGTGATTATCGACGACTTGGTCGACACTGCCGGAACCCTGTGCCAGGCGGCCCGCGCACTAAAAGACCACGGCGCGAAAACCGTCGTGGCGTACACTACGCACCCGGTGCTGTCGGGCGCAGCCGTCGAGAACATCGAAAACTCGGTGCTGGATGAACTTGTAGTGACGGATACCATCCCGCTGCGACCGGCCGCCAAAGCCTGCAAGCGGATTCGTCAATTGAGTATTTCCGGCATGCTGGCGGAGTCCATGCGCCGCATTAGCAGTGAAGAGTCGGTGAGCAGCTTGTACATGGATTAACCGGTGCCTGTGAAAAACCTGCTGAAGCAGGCTTTTCACAGGCACTTTCTTTAAAATTGGCAGTGGAGAATGACAATGAGTAACGAATTTTTGTTGAACGCCGAAGTGCGCACCACCCCCACCGGTCGCGGCGGCAGCCGGCGTTTGCGCCATGCCGAGAAAGTACCGGTCATCATGTACGGCGCCGGTCATGTGCCGATGATGCTGGAAGTCACGCATAAAGAGCTGTCACGCAAGCTCGAAAATGATGCGTTTTACTCGCATATTCTCACCTTGAAAATTGGTGGCAAAGATCACAAGGCGGTGTTGCGTGACCTGCAACGCCATCCGGCGCGCAACAAGCTGATCCATGCTGATTTTCAAAGCGTCAGCGACACCCAGCGCATCACCATGCATGTACCGCTGCATTTTGTCGGTGCTGAGTTGTCACCGGGCGTCAAGACCCAGGGTGGCGTTGTGTCGCACTTGATGAACAGCATCGAAGTGCGCTGCATGGCGAAAGACCTGCCGGAGTTTATCGCCGCCGACATGTCGGGTCTGAGCCTGCACCAGTCGATTCATTTGTCCGATCTGAAAGTACCAGATGGCGTGCAGATCCTGGCGTTGATTCAAGGCCCAGATCACGACTTGCCGGTGGCCAGCGTGCATGCGCCGCAAGCGATCGTGGAAGAAGTCGCGCCCGTCGCAGCGGCTGCAACCGCCGAAGCTGCAGCACCGGCCGCCGGAGCCGCAGCGCCTGCCGCAGACGCCAAAGCCAAGCCCGAAGGCAAGGGCAAGTAACACGCTACGCTGGCATCGTCGCGTTCTGGAAAGCCGGCCTTGGCGTCGCGCACCTCGCTCATTGTGGGTCTGGGGAATCCCGGCTCGAAGTACGAGGCTACGCGGCACAACGCCGGTTTTTGGTTTGTGGATTTTTTAGCGCGCGAGGCAGGCTCGCCGTTTCGGCTTGAAGCTAAATTTCATGGCGAGGTCAGCAAAATTGTTCTCGCGGGTCGCGACGTGTGGCTGCTCAAACCCAACACTTTCATGAATCGCAGCGGTCAGGCAGTACGCGCCATCGCGCAGTTTTACCAAATCGAAATCGCCGACATTCTGGTTGCGCACGATGAGCTGGATGTCGCAGCCGGTGCGTTGAAAGTAAAACAAGGCGGCGGGCACGCCGGGCATAACGGCTTGCGCGACATCATCGACCAGCTCGGCGGCAACGAATTTGTGCGCTTGCGCATCGGCATCAGCCGCCCTGAAACCGGTCGTGACGTGACGAACTACGTGCTGGGCGCGCCGTCCAAAACTGAGCGCGCCGCCATCGATAACGCCATCAAAGAGGCTGCGATCTACACACCGCAACTCATCGGCGGCGAACTAGCCAAGGCCATGCAACACCTGCACAGCCTGACCCCACCTTCAGCCAGCGAGTAGCACATCATGGGATTTAAATGCGGTATCGTCGGACTGCCCAATGTCGGCAAGTCCACGCTGTTCAATGCGCTAACCAAGGCCGGCATCCAGGCGGAAAATTATCCGTTTTGCACCATTGAGCCCAACGTCGGCGTGGTGCCGATGCCCGATCCGCGTTTGGATAAACTTGCCGCCATCGTCAATCCGCAGCGCGTGTTGCCCACCACCATGGAATTTGTCGACATCGCCGGATTAGTGGAAGGTGCGTCGAAGGGCGAGGGTCTTGGCAATAAATTTCTCGCCAACATTCGCGAGACCGATGCCATCGCACACGTGGTGCGCTGCTTCGAAGACCCGAACGTGATTCACGTCGTGGGCAAGGTCAACCCGCTCAGCGATATCGAAGTCATCGACACTGAACTTGCGCTCGCCGACCTCGAAGCCGTGGAAAAAGCGCTGCATCGCTTGGGCAAATCGGCCAAAGCGGGCGACAAAGACGCCATCGTAAAAAACAAACTGTGCGAACAGGTGCGCGAGCAATTGAATCAGGCCAAACCGGTGCGCGCGATGGGCCTGAGCGCCGAGCAACTGAAACTGCTTTACGACCTGCACCTGCTCACCGCCAAGCCCACCATGTACATCGCCAACGTTGCCGAAGACGGCTTTGAAAACAACCCGCACCTCGACGCGGTGCGCAAGCGCGCCACGCAGGAAGGCGCCGTGGTCGTACCGGTGTGTGCCGCGATTGAAGTGGAGTTAGGCGAATTGAACGACGAAGAGAAAAAAGAATTTCTCGCTACCATGGGCCAGGACGAACCGGGTTTGAACCGCGTGATTCGCGGCGGTTACAGTCTGTTGGGCCTGCAAACCTACTTCACCGCCGGTGTAAAAGAAGTGCGCGCGTGGACCGTGAAAGTCGGCGCCACCGCACCGCAAGCGGCGGCCGTCATCCACACCGATTTTGAAAAAGGCTTCATCCGCGCCGAAGTCATCGCCTACGACGACTTCATTCAGTACAAAGGTGAACCCGGCGCCAAAGAAGCCGGCAAATGGCGCCTGGAAGGCAAGGAGTACGTCGTACACGACGGCGACGTCATGCACTTCCGTTTCAACGTGTAATCTGGGAGAATCCCGCCCTTCGTTTTCCGCAGTCGCGGCTATGTAGCTCAGCTGGTTAGAGCGCGGCACTCATAATGCTGAGGTCGGTGGTTCGAGTCCACCCATAGCCACCAATTCAACCTCCATCAAAGTGCCTGTCGGGTTGTAACGCTTGGTACTGCTTGCCGTCAGCGGCAGTGGTAAAGAAATTCTTTACCACTGACTCGGCGGCTAATTACCCTTCTGCAAAATCGGGTTAACCAAATTGCCATTGCCTACCCTCTCAGTGACAACGCTTTTGTGATTCTCTTGCCCTTCCCAGTCAGCCGGTATTTCTGCGCGGGGCTTTGGGGAGTATCGGGGGCGGTCATTTCGATTAACCCCTCCGCCAAGGCAGGCTGGAGATAGTTTTTCCTGAAGGTGGGTCGATGCTGTAAATCCAAGCGGCGCATCAGCTCGGCGGCGTTGAGCATTTCGCTTCCTTGAAATGCGCTGAGCAACCGCCTTACTTGGTCGCTTACTTGATCGGTGCGTGCGGCCTCCCGCATTGCGGTTAGCAAGGCTTGGAGCATGAAAGTTACAAAGGGCGCGGCCTCGGCCGCGTGGTCAGACTCCGCCAGAGCCCGATAATTAAGCGGCCTGTTGCTCACGAATGACGGTTTCCACGGGCAGAAAGGCCAGCAGCGGTTTCCAACGGCTCAAAATCAGGGTTTGCCACAAACGCCCCATGCGGCCATTGCCATCGGCGAAGGGGTGAATGAACTCAAATTCGTAATGAAAGATGTAACTGGCCACCAAGGCAGAGACCTCTCCCCGCGCCAGCCAGTCCAGCAGATTTTGCATCAAGACCGGCACCCGCTTGGCAGGCGGCGCCATATGTACCAGCACTTTGTCATGATAAATACCCACTCCGCCGCTGCGTAGCTGGCCGGCATCGTCCAACAAACCCGCCATCAATAGGCCGTGAGCCGCCAAGAGGTCATGCAGTGAAGCGGGTTGCCAGTGAGGCAGGTGTTCATACGTGGCAAAGGCGTTGCGCACTTCCTGAATTTCGCGCGGCAAACCCAACACCTGTTTACCCCCCAGCACAGCGGTCACTTGTTCCTCACTCAGGGTATTGTTCTCGATGGCCAACGAAGCCTGAATGGTGCGGATGCGATTGCCGCGCCTGAGCCGAGGCGAAAGCTCGCCGCCGGACCATGCCGACCAATGCCCCAACGCCTCGCCGATCTCCGCGACCAAGTGCAAGATGGCGGGGGTAATGGTGAAAGGGGGTTGGTAATGGCTCATGGCGCGGTTTCGTGTTTTTGTAAATAGGCCAGCGCGGCTGCTTCGCTCTCTTCGATGGCGATTTCCACGGCGCGTTTGGCGGCGTCCAAAAGAGCATGGGCTTGGCGGCGGGCGGTTTCACCCGTATTAAGAGCTATTTTTATCGTTACCTGCTGTTCAACCGGAAGGATTGGCAACGCGAAACGATTCAGGTCATCTTGAGAAACACTGCAAAAAGCAGCACCGTGAGCCCATTTTTCCGCCTGTAACCGCCCCAATGTACTGTTGAAAAACATAGTCAAGTATTCAGATAGCAGCGCTTGTTCCCAGTCCGGTTTGCGGCGAATCAAAATAATCTCGCTGCTAATGATTGAGTGTTCTTCCCCAGGACGAACATGGGCAGCATTCCCATAACTCCCTTTGCGAGTGTAAAGTACATCCCCTAGTTTCAACCCAATATCCTTCCCAACCTCACCAGCACTGATAGCTACTCGTTCAGCGAATTCAAGATTGATGCGACACTGGCTAACGTCGCCGACTCGTATGTAGGGCGTTCCTTCCTCGACAAATTGGCGATAATCAAAACCATTCTTTACTGGAAGAATCGTTTCGCTAAGCTCGACAATTTCAAGGCCGGTATCGCGCACGATGCGAAGCATGTCGTCGAATTTCGGGAGAAAATGTTCCGCATCCAGTCTTGCGATGGCGAAGACATCAGAGGCGCGGCAAGTGTAGGTCAGCGGCTTGGGTGGCTACCAGTTTTCCAAGCCTAGGGCGCGTAGGAGCATCTGTTCGGCATCTTTCTGCTTTTGCACTGCTTGGCGCCGTAATTTCAGCGCAGCCCGAACTGTTTGCGCAATGGCCTTTTGCATTTCAGGTGAAAGCACAGGGAGTGGAATCTCTCGAACCTTTTGCAACGACATGCCCTGCTGCACCATCCCAGAGGAATGCCGGGCGATATGATCTTGCCCAAATGCTGAATTGAGATAGACCACAACGAATTCCGGCAGGAACAGCGCCCGATTATTCCAAGAAATCCGCGCCACGTCTTGGTCAATGTTTGCGGGAAGCACTTCTTCTGTTACCAGCGCACACATCCCCACGGTCCCGCGTGTTGACAATATAACATCGCCTGCTCCCAGCGAAGAGCGCTTGTTATCTGAGTCAACCCATTCGGCAATCGGGTCCGCTCCCACCCGATCAGAAAACCAATCCTTAGCATTCTTAGCTGTCAGCATGACAATGGGCGAATTCTCGTCAACGACATGGTAGCCATGAGGTCCATCGGTTATGTTGGCAACGTCACCAAGTGTTAGGTGTGGTAAACGGGAAAGCTTCGTATCCTCCAATAAATAACGTTTACGGAAAAACTCGGCTTCGTAGCGATGCTCCGCGTTGAGGTTGCTCCGCCTTATTTCTGCCACTTCCAGCCCCTCCAACAAGCCCTTGTACCGGGCTTCATCAAAGGGGCGACTCAAAAAAAACTTAAGTGTTCCTTGGCGGAAAATTCCTCGAAGGCTTCGGCGATGCCGTCTTGCGTCAGGCCGTCGTGGTTGAACAGGTCGTGCTGCACCACCCAATGGCCGTGACTGTCGCGCAGGCGTTCGCCCATCTCGTTCAGAACGTAAATCTTGTCGCCGCTGTTGTCTTTGGAAGGCAGGCGCTGGGTGGCGAAGAAAATGTTGTAGTCGTCCACCTTCGGGCACAGTGGCCCGGCTTGTTTGTCGTCGTTCCACTTCTGCACGAATAGCACGCTGGTCTTGGTGCCGGTGTGAGGCTTGAAGGTGGCCGGATGCAACCCGACCACGGCGAGGATGCGGCAGCGCTCGGCGATAAACTCGCGCACGCGCTTGTCGCTGGAGTTGTTGAAGCGGCCTTGCGGTAACACCACCGCCATGCGCCCGCCGGGGCGCAGAAAGTCCAGGTTGCGTTCAATGAACAGCAAATCGCGGCCCACAGCATTTTCCAGTTTGCCGGGCGTGCCGTCCTTGTTGAGTTTGTGCGCCAGTTCAAAGGGGGAGAGCATGTCGGTCTGTTTGATGTCACCGGCGAACGGCGGGTTGGCCATCAGTACGTCAAACTCGAAATTGCGGTAGCTCTTTTTGTCTTCCTGAAGCTTGCGGATTTTCTTCCAGCCTTCGCCGTAGGTGTCGCGCCAGTCGTCTTGCTTCGCGGTTTCGTCCCACTTGCTCCAGTCCAGGGTATTCATGTGCAGCACGTTGGTCTGACCATCCCCGGCAATGAGGTTGAGGCAGCGAGCGACGCGTACGCTCTTTTCGTCGAAGTCGATGGCGAACACCTTGTCGCGCACGTAGTCCTTGCAGGACTGGGGCTTGTCTTCCATCGTGAATAGATGCGAGGCGGTCAGCCCACTATCGATCAGTATCTGTTTCCAGACGTGGAAGATGGCGTGGACGGTAAAGCCCGCACTGCCGCAGGCGGTGTCAATAACGGTTTCGCTTTCTTTTGGGTTGAGCATTTTCACGCATAGGTCGATGACCCAGCGCGGTGTAAAGTACTGGCCCTTTTCGCCCTTGGCGGATTTATTGACGAGGTATTCGAAGGCTTCGTCCACCACATCCAGGTTGGAATTGAACAGCTTCCACTCTTCCAGGGAGCCGATGCAGACTTGCAGGTGGTCGGCGGAAAGTTTTATTTTTTCGTCATCGGCGAAGACGCCTTCCCACTCTTTCTTGGCGGCGTCGAACAGATTTTGGATGTTGGTCTTGAGCTGCGTGGCGGTGTTGGTGTTGCGGAAGCGCAGGTGTTTGTAGCGGCCCCGGTAGCACGCGAGTTCGTCGTAGAGTTTGGTGAAGATGAGTTTGAACACTTCTTCGAATACGTCCACGCCCGCGTTGGCGAGCACTTCGTCTTCCATGTCTTCAACCTTCTGCCGCAGGCTGAGGGCGTTGCTTCCTTCTGCTTCGCGCTTTTTCTCGAAATCAATCAGCGTTTGCACGGTCCACGGCTGACCGGCGATGTCGTCAATGGTTTGGCCGGACGTAGGCAAGTCGGGGATTTCAACAAAATAGTTTGGGTTCTTGCGGTGCCAGACGGTGGCTTTTCCGCCGTCGCTCCACAGCGCCAGTGGCGCACCGGTGGCGTGGGTGTAGGAACGCAGTTGTTCCTTGCCGCCCTTGATGTTGGTTTGCTTCACCTCGACCATGAGATACGGAACCGTGGGCCGGTCGGCGTCAAACACCACGATGTCGGCGCGCTTGGAACTGTCGCGTCCGAAAGTAATGGGAAACTCCACGGTGAGGCGGTCGCGAGCGTAGCCGTAGTGATTCAGCAGGCGGTAGAGCCACAACTGGCGCACGACCTCTTCCTTTTTGGCCTGAACCTCTTTGCCGCGCACCAAGCACTTGATGTAGGGCTTGCCGTTCTTGTCGAAAATGGCTTGCTCGATAGCGTCTTTCTCTGCGTCGGAAAAAACGACCAGGTGTTGACGGATGGTGTTGTCTTGAAAAATATCGGATAGCGTCATGTTGTTTCTTCTGTTATTGGCGGCTTGGTTTTGAATGGACATCAGGAATCGGAACGCTGCACATTCTTCTTTTAGGTGCGGTTCGATACAAAGGTGTCCTTGGCCATTGCTCCCATCTCAATTGGGATGCTGGGATTGCGCAGCAATGTACCGTAAAGCCCGGCACCATCCAATGGAGATATTCCGCGACTATCAGAAGGGTCGCATGACTCGACATTATTGAAGCAAGGATTCCTTCCGGCAGATACCCAATGCTCTACTCGCACGCTACTTTCAGGGGGAAAGCTGGACTTCCTAGCAGAACAGAAGGAACAACAATCCGGTGAGAAGCTCAGCAAGGCAACCTTGCACGCGATACTCACGCAACTCAAACGATTCTTCATTGCTGTGATGCCGACCAACACCGATGTAGCGCATCGGAACCGCGCACTCATCGCCTTCACGTTGCTGACGGGCGCGCGATAGTGCTATTGCGTCAATGAAGTTAAAACATGTTGATTTGATTGCGAACAGCGTCAATTAAGATGCATGCGAACCGAAAACGAAGTTAGCAAAACCTTTAATACGGCGTTTTCGTTGTCTATTCGTACGATGGCATTCGCAGTGTTCGCCGGCACGCGATGGGCTCGCGGCTGATCCGCGCCCCGAAATAGAACTTTTTTCACCCCCCGGAAACCGCTAATATAAGCCGCCTTTGTCGGCGTTTTTTGGTTTTATCGCGCCCTCGCACGCAGGCCAAATTGTTTTCTGTCGTTATTTTTGAAGGGGAACCCCATGTCCGTTAAGCATCCAGTCATTGCGGTTACCGGCTCGTCCGGCGCCGGCACCACCACCGTCAAGAACGCGTTTGAGCATATTTTCTGGCGCGAAAAAATCAAGCCTGTGATCATTGAGGGCGACAGTTTTCATCGCTACGACCGCAAGCAGATGAAAGACGAAATTCAAAAAGCGCAGGCGGCCGGGCGGGTATTAAGCCACTTCGGCCCCGAAGGCAATCACTTCGACAAACTCGAAGAACTCTTCAAGCAATATGGCAGCAGCGGCGACGGCAAGCGCCGTTATTACCTGCACAGCCACGAAGAAGCCAAGCCTTATAACCAGGAACCCGGCACCTTTACGCCGTGGGAAGACTTGCCCAAAGACAGCGACGTGCTGTTTTACGAAGGCTTGCACGGCGGCGCGGTGGACGGCGCGGTGAACGCCGCGCAGCATGTGGATTTACTGGTCGGTGTGGTGCCCATCGTCAACCTAGAGTGGATTCAAAAAATCCATCGCGACACTGGCCAGCGCGGCTACTCCGCCGAAGCCGTTACCGACACCATCCTGCGCCGCATGCACGACTACGTGCATTACATCGCGCCGCAATTCTCGCGCACGCATGTGAATTTCCAGCGCGTGCCGACGGTCGACACCTCCAACCCGTTCATCGCGCGCGACATCCCCACGCCAGACGAAAGCTTCGTCGTGATTCGCTTCCGCGATCCGCAGAAACAGGACTTCCAGTTCCTGCTCAGCATGATCAAAGATTCTTTCATGTCGCGCCGCAACACCATCGTGGTGCCGGGCGGTAAGATGGGCTTCGCGATGGAAATCATCCTCACGCCGATGATCCACGACTTGCTCGAACAGAGCCGCAAGAAAAAGAAATAGTGTTAATGCGCGGGCTCCTTCGGGAGCCCGCGGTTTTTAGGAACTATCCGTCGGCGACTCCGCTAATATCGCTCCGGTTAAAATCACCAAGCCCCGCACCACCAGAATCGCCTTGCCCTGCCCGTGATGGTCGGTGCGCGCTTCGGCATCACCGCGCAACACGCCGCGTGCACTGATAACTTGAAACACGTGCAGCGCGTACAACGTCAGCACCAAACCCAAATGCATCCACACGCCGAACGAAGCGATGTCGCCTTGTTCGATCAAACGTTTGTACCAGTTGCGCGTTGCGTACAGGTAAAACGGCATCGCCAGATCGAACAAAATCAGTGACACCATCACCGGCATATGCAAGGCGCGCCGAGCCGACCAGTGAAACGCAAGCAGCATCAGCAGATAGCTTCCGAACGCCACCCACACCACGCCGGTCATGGCGACATTACCTCGCGTGTGACCACGCTGTGATCAAGTTGTGCGTCACACGCCATGAAATGTGTACCAATTGCTTCAGAACTCATCAGCGCCTGCCGCTATCCAAACTGACGCGGGTGCGTATTTTTCGGTGGTCATAGTATGGGTCTGTACAACTGGATTTCAAAAAATCTTTCCACTTGGCTCACGCACGAGTCAGCACCGGCACGCACCGGCTTATGCGACTTTCAGCGACTCAAAGAACAGATTCGTCCCTGCGATGTGTTGTTGATCGAAGGCCGCTCGCGCGTCAGCCGGGTGATCAAGGGCATCACCGCCAGTGCTTGGACACACAGCGCATTGTACCTTGGCCGGCTGCGCGATATTTCCGATGCCGCCGTGCGCGAACACGTCGCTGCGCACTATCACGGCGACCCCGACGAGCAACTCATCATCGAAGCCTTGCTGGGTGAAGGCACGGTGGTCAAACCGCTGAAAAAATACGAGCACGACCACATCCGCATTTGCCGCCCCAACGGGCTGACGCGTGACGATGCCGACGCGGTGCTGGGTTTTTGCGTCGGGCATTTGGGCGACGCCTACAACTTTCAGCAACTGCTCGATCTCGCACGCTTTCTGTTGCCCTACGGCGTCATCCCACGACGCTGGCGCTCGTCGTTGTTCGAACACCGCGTGGGCGAGGAAACCCGCACGGTGTGTTCGTCGATGCTGGCGGCCGCGTTCGCGAGCGTGCATTTTCCGATTTTGCCGGTGGTGCATCGCGCGGACAACGGCGGCATCAAACTTTACAAGCGCAACCATAAACTCTACACGCCGCGCGACTTCGATACCTCGCCGTATTTCGACATCGTGAAATATCCGATGCTGACCAGCGTCGACGATCTGGCGGTATACCGGCAATTGCCGTGGGACCAGAACGGCGTGATCTGCGATGACGACAACTACTGCTACATTCCGCCCACCGCCGCGTCGCCGAAAATCGTCGTGCGTGGCGCGCAGCCCAAAAACGGCAAGAAAAAAATCCGCGCCGAGACACCCGCGAATCCAGACACCAACACCGACACCGCTGCACCGCGTTCAGTATCGTCATAATTTTCGCGGCGCGGCGTGTGATCTATACTGCATGAGGGCGCCTCCGTAAATTCAGAGTTCGCCCAAATGCAAGGCGCGAAAAAAATTTCGCCGCGCGTATCAAGGCGCGAGGCAAGCAAGAAATTTTTTCCGCAACACGGCCGTTGGGATGAAATCTGAATTTATAGAAGTGCCCATAACAAACCTCGTCGAGCGGCTATGACTTGCATCCTGTTCATCTTTACCTTCTTCGCGCTGACGTGGTTGCTCGCCTACCTGCGGGCGCGCTTAAGCGTGTGGACCGCTGCGTACGGCGCCCTGCTGGCATTGCTGCCGTTGTTCGCGACTCCGGTGGTAATCACAGCGCTGCTCTGGATCAGCTTCACGCTGCTGGCGTTGACGCTCAACCTCACCCCGTTGCGTCGCCTGCTGTTATCGCGCCCGATTTTCACCTGGTTCAAACGCGCCTTGCCGGCGATGTCGCGCACCGAGCAAGAAGCCATCGAAGCCGGCAGCGTGTGGTGGGACGGCGAACTGTTCAGCGGCAAACCCAATTGGCACAAGTTGCTGGCCATTCCCGCGCCGAAACTAAGCGCCGAAGAGCAGGCATTTCTTGATGGCCCGGTCGAACACCTGTGCGCGCAGCTCGACGACTGGCACATCACCCACGAACGCGCCGATCTGCCGCCTGCGGTGTGGGCCTACATCAAGGAGCAGCGCTTCTTCGGCATGATCATCCCCAAGCAATTCGGCGGCCTGGAATTCTCGGCGCTGGCGCACTCCAGCGTGGTGATGAAAATCGCCAGCCGCTCCATCACCGCCGCCGTCACGGTGATGGTGCCCAACTCGCTGGGGCCTGCCGAATTATTGTTACGCTATGGCACCGACGCGCAGAAACACCATTACCTGCCGCGCCTTGCGCGCGGTGAAGACGTGCCCTGCTTCGCACTCACCGGCCCGGAAGCGGGCTCCGACGCCAGCTCGATTCCCGACGTCGGCATCGTTTGTCGCGGCCAATACCAGGGTAAAAACGACGTGCTCGGCATGCGTGTGACCTGGGAAAAACGCTACATCACGCTCGGGCCGGTCGCCACGGTGCTCGGTCTTGCCTTTAAACTCTACGACCCCGAACATCTGCTGGGCGACAAATGCGAGCTGGGCATCACGCTCGCATTGATCCCCACCAACCATCCAGGTGTTAACATCGGGCGCCGTCATTTTCCCCTCAACCTAGCGTTTCAAAACGGGCCGAATACGGGCCAGGATGTTTTCATTCCGCTGGAGTGGGTAATCGGCGGCCAGCCGTACGTCGGGCAGGGCTGGCGCATGTTGATGGAATGTCTGGCGGCGGGTCGTTCAATTTCGCTGCCGGCGCTCAGCACCGGCGGCGGCAAGCTTGCCGCGCGCGCCACCGGCGCCTACGCGCGCATTCGCAAACAATTCAAAGTGCCCATCGGCGCGTTCGAAGGCGTCGAAGAAGCGCTCGCGCGTATCGCCGGCAATGCGTATTTAATGGACGCCGCGCGCGTGATGACCGCCGGTGCGGTGGACGCGGGCGAACGTCCCTCGGTGGTGTCGGCGATTGCGAAATACCACCTCACCGAACGCCTGCGCCAAACCATCAACGATGCGATGGACGTGCAAGGCGGCAGCGGCATCTGCATGGGGCCACGCAATCTGCTGGGGCGTATTTACCAATCGATCCCGATCAGCATCACCGTCGAAGGCGCGAATATTTTAACGCGCGCGCTGATCATCTTCGGCCAAGGCGCCATACGTTGTCATCCATACGTCTACAAGGAAATGCAGGCCGCAGTCGACAGCGACGGTGCGCGCGGCCTGCGTAATTTCGATCAGGCGTTTTTTGCGCATCTCGGCTTCACCTTCAGCAACTTGGCGCGCAGCGTGTGGCTGGGCCTCACCGGCGCCCGCCTTGCCGGCGCACCCACGGTCGGCGTCACGCGGCGCAACTACCAACAACTCACGCGTCTGAGTTCGGCATTGGCATTGTGCGCCGATGTCGCCATGCTGTTGTTAGGCGGCGCGTTAAAGCGCAAAGAACGCTTGTCGGCGCGCTTGGGCGATGTGCTGAGCTGCCTGTATCTCGCCAGCACAGTATTAAAGCGCTATGAAGACGACGGCCGGCCCGCCGACGATGCACCGCTGCTGCGCTGGGTCTGCGATGATTTGCTCTACCGCGCACAAGACGCATTGCAGGACTTTCTGCGCAACTTCCCCCATCGGCCGGTGGCGCGCGTGCTAGGCTGGTGCGTATTTCCATGGGGCCGTAGCTTTGCAATTCCTTGCGACCACCAGAGCCACCGGCTCGCGCGCTTGCTGCTGGCACCTTCCGCCGTGCGCGACCGCTTGACTGCCGGGATCTTTATTCCCAGCGACCCACAGCAAACCCTCGGGCGGATTGAAGACGCACTGCGCAAGGTTATCGCCGCTGAAGCCGTGGAGAAATTGCTGAATGATGCCGTCAAACAAGGACGCGTTTCGGGCTACGACCTCGAACAACAAATCCAACATGCGCAGCAGAGCGGTATCATCAGCGCCGCGCAAATCGAAACTCTACGTGCCGCTCTTGCTGCACGCCGCGCTGTGATTCAAGTGGACGATTTTGCGCCCGAATATTTGTCGCGCTTGTAACCCCGATGCGCTACGTCGTTATCGATGGAGCTTGAACCTTTAGCGCGTGCTCCTGCAGGCGCAGCGGCGCGTCGGTTTCGGGGTTGTAGTGGTGGATCAGAAATTTCATTCAGGTAGTGTCGGCGGAGTCTGGTCCTATTTATCTTTGGCGGCCGAAATCAATATCGAAGGCGGGAAGACCGCTCATCCGGCGCTAAAGCAATGACTCCACTTCCAGGTCGGAGATGAAAACAAGGTGATCAAAGCACCGCTCGATGGCATGATCGTCACTCGTACCACGGCTCAGAAAAATCGAAACATGACACGGCGTATTTTCTTGCCCGGCGTCGTTGCCGCCCCTTGCAATACGTACAGGATTGCGGCGGGTCTGCGCCTCGCTGGGCAAAAAAATCTGATTCCCACCGCGCTGGTTTTGCGCGGGGAGGGGCATCCGTTTCATTTGTTCCGATATTTCTGAGTCGTGATACTAGCATTTTGCAACCCCGTAGATGGAGATCATACCGATGCAACCCTTGAAGAAAGAAGCGATGGACACCATCGCCAGCCTCCCCGATAACGCAGACATCGACGAGATTATGTACCGCCTATATGTGCTTGATAAAATCCGCAAGGGTCGGGAAGCGGTGGAACAGGGCCACACGATCAGCCACGAGGACTTAAAACGTGAGATCGAGCAGTGGTAATTTGGTCGCAACCCGCCAAGGCCGACCTGCGCCATATCTTCGAGTACATCGCCCACGACTCGCACCACTACGCCAGGAAGGTCACGCAAGAAATCATGGACAAGACCGGCGTCTTGAACGAGTTGCCGCGCATCGGACGGGCGGTGTCAGAGATCGGTGACGACAGCGTGCGGGAACTGTCCCTTTACACCTACCGCATTGTCTACGAGATCGGCGGGTCAGATGTTTACATCCTTGCCGTGGCGCATAAACGGCAGGAGTTGAAGGCCGGGGAAATTCTGCGCCAGCCGTAGCCACGACGTTCATGCAGCGAATCCCGGAATTCGTTTCACTCCTTCCGGTGCCTTTGGTGTCTGACCCTAATTTTTTCCGGCGAACTTGTGAATATGAATCGTGAGGAAGTAATGGCAACCAATATTGAACCGACAGCACAATCCGATGCCGATACAGCAACCCAAGCCGCCGGCAACGACAAGATCGAAGGGATCGAACCTCCCGTACCGGGAGGCTGGAAAGACTACCCACTTGATGAGCTTGCTATCCGGGATGAACGTCGAACTGCGGAAGACGTTGTGCGTCGGATCGACAGCGGACGCTTTGTTCTCGACCCCGATTTCCAACGCGGCTTTGTCTGGTCCGCAGTGAAACAGAGCCGCCTTATAGAATCGATTCTCATGCGTATCCCGCTTCCTGTGTTCTATGTGGCCGAAGACTCGCAGGGGAAGCTGATCGTTGTCGACGGGCGGCAACGACTAACCACCTTGCAACTATTCTTGAATGGGAAGTTGAAGCTGAATCTGGACGACCGACCCGAGTTGCACAAGAAAATATTTAAGGACCTTGAAGTACGCCTTAAGAACCGGGTCGAAGATTGCCAGCTTCATTTCTACATCATCGACCACGCCGTGCCGGAGCGTGCCCGTCTCGATATTTTCGAGCGAGTGAACGGCGGCGAAGTTCTAACGCGTCAGCAGATGCGCAACGCTATTTACAATGGCAAGGCCACAATATTTTTACGGGAGGAAGCCGAGTCTTCTCTTTTCGTCGAAGCGACCGGCGAAAGTCTCAACAAAGATAAAATGCAGGATCGTGAGTTCATAAATCGGTTCTGCTCGTTTTCCATGCTTCCACTCGACACCTACCGCAGCGACATGGATGATTGGTTGGCGCGGGGACTCGTGGAACTGAACAAGCTCGACGACGCATCTCGGCACGCAATGCAGAGTCGGCTGCGACGCTCGCTCCAAAACAACCTGATAGTCTTTGGCAAACACGCTTTTCGCAAACATGACAATCCCAACGAGTCTCGCCGCAGCATCATCAATGCCTCTTTGTTCGACGTGATGATCACCGGCCTCGCCGATGTGGGCGAGACGGTCGTCGCGGAGCGTGCCGAAGCACTGCGCCAAGCCTTCTACGCACGGATGAAGGATCAACGTTTTATCCAATCGATCACCTATGGCACGAACTCTGCCAAGGCAGTGCACGCGCGCTTCGAGATTGCTCATAGTATTTTCAGCGAGGTGTTCCATGTTGCGTGAAGTCTACATCTCCTGTTTCAAGTGCTTTGAGAATTTGACGTTGCCGCTCGGGCAACTGACATTGCTTTCGGGTGTGAACGGTGGCGGCAAGTCTTCGGTGATCCAGGCATTGGTGTTGTTGGCCCAGACTTTCGATCTGAGGGAGTGGGGCCGCAGCCTCATGCTGGAGGGCTCTGAGCTTGCCCTTGGGAATGTGGCTGACGTGTTGAACCAGCGAACGGCGAGGCGGCATCTTACCTTGGGTGCGGCGACCAGCGCCGAGAAGGTGATCTGGTCATTCAAGGCGGAGGACCGACGAGCACTTGCCATCGACTTGGAAGGAGTCACCATCAACGACCAGCCCGTGGAGTTGGGCGAGGCGGTTCGTTGGCTCCTCCCCGCAACCCACGCTGAGAAGTCTGAAGTCGTGGGCGCGCTGCGTCGGCTGAGCTGGATCACCGCCGAGCGAACCGGCCCCCGCGAGTTGTTGCCACTCAGGGATGCTGAAGGCCATGCACGCGTCGGGCATCGTGGTGAGTTGGCCGCTGGATTGCTTTACTGGCGAGAATCTTCGGAGGTCAGTCCTGCGATATGTTTGCCCGATGCACTGCCCACACTGTTTCATCAGGTGCGCGCACAGATGCAGACGTTTTTCCCAGGATGTGACCTGCGCGTGTCGCCCATTGAAGGGGCAAGCGCTGTCACACTGCGATTGCGTACCGACAGCCGATCCGATTTCCAACGGCCCCAGAACGTCGGGTTCGGCCTTACCCAGCTCTTCCCCATGCTGGTTGCCTTGCTGTCCGCTACGCCTGGGGATGTCCTGCTGATCGAAAATCCTGAGGTACATCTGCATCCTAAGGCACAGCAAAACATTGGCAGCTTGATTGCCCAAACAGCAGCCAGTGGTGTCCAGGTGATAGTAGAGACCCATTCCGACCACGTGCTTAATGGCATACGGTTGGCCGTGAAGACAGGTGTGATCCCAAACAGCAACGTCGCAATCCATTTTTTTGCGCTTAACGGCGTGGATGGAGCAATTACCTGTATGTCACCGAATCTGGATGCCGAAGGACGGCTCGATGCTTGGCCTGTAGGGTTCTTCGATCAGTTCGATTTTGCCCTATCAACTCTTCTGTAAAGGTAGCGGATGGAACCGATCTTGGACGAAACGAGCCTGCTTCCTTGCAACACATGGAAGCCATCTGTTCGTATCCGATCCCTCGCTTTAACTCTTCAGTCCCTCGACGCGCTGGGCGTTTCCCCGGTGCTCCGCTCGGTTCGCGACGCACCGGATCTGGACATCGGCGCAGGCAGGGGGTTGCGTGGCTGGTGTTTCGACCACACGACTGACCGTGATGCCGGGCGGCTTGTTGCAAATCGCCTTGGGAAGCAGCCATTCATCGATGGGGCCGGTGGCTTGCTGGCCCTGGCAGAAGGTGCCCGTGCAATCGAGGCGAAAGCGCACGGGATCACCGTCCTCGGGCTTGCCGTAGCGGCGTTGAACGAGTGCCCAAGTGTGGCACTGGGGAGAGCGGCATATCCCGAAGGGAACCGCGTCTTGGCGGTAACTCTGACGTGTCTGGACGAAACCGGTGAGTACGCCGAAACCGTCACGATCCCGCACTTGGTCACCCCTGATGACGTCACAAAATGCAGTGGGTGGATCGTTGAACGAATCGACAGAGACATCACCAATGGAGACCGCCTATTACTCCGCGCTGTCGAGGTCTTTCCGTTTCTCCGTTTCGGTGCTAGGGCGCGGTCGCAAATCAGGGACACGATCGGGTCGGAGCCGGTATTTCGGCAACTCATCCGTCACCTCCGCGCGTTGAATCATGGCGCCCGCGATTGGAATCTCAACACTCCCTTTGTTCCTGCTGGGGCTGTGACATGGAGTTCCGAGTCGAATGCCACGCTCAGTCATGGGAAGTATGGGCCCATGAGGGATTTCCCGGTACCTGACGGGTTTGCCTTCGACAGGTGGAGCCGCCACACCAAGCTTAGTAATGGTGTCCGTCTCTATTTCCGGGAAGTGCGGATGGAGGAAGGCCCTGTTGTCTTGATTGGTTACTTCGGCGCTCACCTGCCCACGGTCGAATTTCCGAATTGAGGTCAGAGAACAGGTAATTAATTAGGTAGAGTAATTAATTAGGGTCAGTCACGAATTAGCCCATTAACCCATAAAACGGATGACCGCAGCGTTAGCCGCCAAATGCCGTCTACTCAGTTAGACTTCATAAAACATCGCTGGTACAGTTTTGCTTGTCCGTTTATGGAGGTGGTTATGCCCCAATCAGCAAAAATCATTTTGCATCAGGCGCTTGAGTTGCCATCCAGCGACCGCGCGGCGTTGGTAGAAGGTCTGATTGCCAGTCTCGACAAACCGGACCCCACGCTTGACGCGATGTGGCTCAAGGAAGCGGAAGATCGTATGGCTGCCTATCGCGCGGGCGAGCTTGATGTGATCGATGCGGAACGGGTCTTCGCGGATATCGGGAAGAAGATTTGAAGCCAAGATTCCTGCCTGCGCTGCGTGAGCTTATTGAGGCGGTCCAGTACTTACAATGCGCAGCGCATTCGCATCGGGGATGAGTTTCGTGACGAGGCTTGGGAGCCTCCGGCGCATCAACGATTTTCCTCTTGCATGGCATCCGCTGGGCGGCTCGATCCGCCGCTGTCAAATGCAGCGATTCCCCTACGGCCTTGAGATCATAATAATCGCGGTTGCTCACCTGCATCAGGAACCCCGGGTATTGGCGCACGCGCCTGAAATCTGACATTTAGGTTGCGCCGCGAATAGCCGAGCTATTAGGGTCGGTCACGAATGAATCTGCGAAGCGAGGTTCATTTGAGTCAGAACGAACTAATGCCAGAAGAAATGTTACCCACCAAAGAACGAAATCGCGTTTACTTGACCAGTTTGGTTGAAGCCCTGAAAGGCAAACAACATCACCGGATACCCGACTGCGACCTGATCGTTCATGCCATCGCCTATAATGAGGCAATGGACTCGCCAACCTTCGCCTGCATCGCAAATAAAGCGTTGAGCACCGACCCGCTCAGAAATTTCCGCTGCGTCCACGTTCTGGATGACGGCGCGGGGTGTATCGTCGAGAGGATCGAATCTATTGCACAAGCATGCACCATCAAGGAGACTGCGCCATGACTGACACCCCCGCCACGCGCTTGCGCCGCCCGGTCTATATCGTGGACGGCAGCCGCACGCCGTTTCTGAAAGTAAAAGGCAAGCCCGGCCCCTTCACTGCATCCGATCTCGCGGTGCAGGCCGGGCGCGCGCTGCTGGCACGCCAACCCTTTGAGCCCAGCG
>JANLTU010000259.1:0-1701 GCA_031363085.1 Gammaproteobacteria bacterium | reverse complement strand
GTCATAGAACATCAAGGTGCACGCATCATTCTCACAGCGACGGACAAGGGTGAAATCCGCATGGCACACCAGATCAGCGATGGCTTCCGCAATCGGCAATAATAATTCTTCAGGTTTTTCCCAACGGCGCATGGGCTGCATGCTTAGTGCATCCCCATCACTCACTGCTATTTGGAAATAAATTCCATCCTGCGCTAATAACTGCTTATAAAAAAGTAACCTTTAAAATAAATCTTTACAAGTTATCTTGCCTAGAGTAACCTTTGAAACTATATTATATAGGTTACTATTAAACTAGCCGCCAAAAAGGATGCCCTCCATGCCCAACACAACCGCCGCGATCCACTATCGCACCAGCAACGTTGATGGCGTGGAAGTTTTCTACCGCGAGGCGGGTTCTGTTAAGGCTCCTACCCTTTTGCTGCTGCATGGCTTTCCAAGCTCCTCGCATATGTTCCGCAACCTGATCCCATTGCTGGCCGATCAATATCATGTCGTGGCGCCTGACTTGCCTGGGTTTGGTTTCACTGTGGCGCCTGACCGCAGCCAATATCAATATAATTTTGCAACGATCACAAAGACGATTGATCGTTTTACCGACGCGATAGGCTTAAAGCGCTACGCGATGTATGTTTTCGATTACGGTGCGCCAATTGGCTTTAGGCTTGCCCTGGCTCACCCTGAAAAGATCACTGCCATCATTTCGCAAAACGGAAATGCGTATGAAGAAGGGCTCAGCCAAGGTTGGAACCCGATCCAAAAATATTGGCAAGAAGCTACCGAAGCCAACCGCACCGCCTTACGTGATTTCCTAAAGCCCGAAACAACCCGGTGGCAATACACCCATGGCGTGGCCGATGCGACGCTGATTGCGCCGGAATCCTATCAACTCGATTCAGCCCTGCTTGCGCGGCCGGGTAATGATGAAATCCAGCTCGATTTATTTTTGGATTACGCCAGCAACGTCAAGCTCTATCCCAAGTTCCAGGAATATATGCGTGCGCATCAACCGCCCTTGCTGGCCGTGTGGGGAAAAAATGACTCCTTCTTCCTGCCTCCTGGGGCGGAAGCCTTTAAACGCGACAGCAAGAAAGCCGAAGTGCATTTTTACGAAACCGGACATTTTGCACTTGAAACGCATGCCCATGAAATCGGGGCGGCCATGCGTGATTTCCTGGCGCGGCACCTAACGAGCAAAGCCATTAAATCCACTACACGATAACTTAGGAGAAACGACGATGCGCGCAATTATCATCAAAGAATTTGGTGGGCCGGAACAGTTGGTTATCCAGGAACTGCCTGATCCCAAGCCCAAAGCAGGTCATGTGATCGTTGAGGTTAAGGCTTTTGGTATCAACCGGGCTGAAACGTATATGCGCAAAGGTGCTTGGAGCGAGGCGGCTAAAGTCAGCGGAGTCGAATGTGTTGGGTTAGTACGGTCGGATGCCAGCGGTAAATTTGCCGCTGGTCAAAAGGTCGCCGCTATCCTGGGTGGAATGGGGCTGACGATCAACGGCAGCTACGCTGAATTGACGCAGGTGCCGGTCACCAACGTTATGTCGTTTGAGTCTGAGCTTCCCTGGGAGGAGTTAGCGGCAATTCCAGAATCTTACTCCACTGTCTGGGCGTGCCTGCACGACAACTTGGCTTTGAAAAAAGGACAAACTTTATTGATCCGCGGCGCCACATCACCTTTGGGGC
>JANLTU010000256.1:0-20472 GCA_031363085.1 Gammaproteobacteria bacterium | reverse complement strand
GCAATATCGTGCAGTCGTTTGGCGATCAGTTTCTTTACCCCAGCATTGAGGAGCAGGGCGCGCATCTGCTTTATTTTGTAATCAAGAATCATCCGTTTTCGGACGGCAACAAACGCATCGGCGCGTTTATGTTCATCTGGTTCTTGCAGCGCAACCAGCACCATTTGAAAGCCGACGGTGAACTGAAAATCAACGACAACGCGCTCGCGGCGATTGCGTTGCTGGTGGCGCAAAGCGACCCCGCGCAAAAACAATTGATGATTCATTTGATCATGAATCTGATTCGAGGTTAAAACATGAAACAATCAAATCCCCCTCAATCCCCCTTTTTCAAAGGGGGAGGTGAAAATTTGACTCCGCAGATTCCCCCCTTTGAAAAAGGGGGGCGAGGGGGGATTTCAACCGCATCCATCGTTTCCAAAGTCTGGAGTTTCTGCACTACGTTGCGCGACGACGGCGTGAGTTATGGCGATTATCTGGAGCAGCTCACGTATCTGATCTTTCTGAAAATGGCGGATGAATACAGTCAGCCGCCGTATAGCCGCAAGGTGAACATTTCCGCTGAATACAACTGGCAGAGTTTGAAGTCAAAACGTGGTGCCGAGTTGGAAGTGCATTACGTGACGCTACTGCGCGAGTTGGGTAACAAGCCGGGGATGCTGGGGCAGATTTTCACCAAGGCGCAGAATAAAATTCAAGACCCGGCCAAGCTGTATCGCCTGATCGATATGGTGAACGAAACGCAGTGGGTGATGATGGGCGCAGATGTGAAGGGCGACATCTACGAAAATTTGCTGGAGCGCAATGCGGAGGATACGAAATCCGGCGCGGGGCAATACTTCACGCCGCGCGCGTTGATCAAGGCGATGGTGGAATGTGTGCGTCCAGAGCCCAGCAAGACCATTGCCGATCCGGCCTGCGGAACGGGCGGGTTCTTCTTGGCGGCGTATGATTTTCTAGTGGCGACGCATCCGCTGGACAAAAAACAGAAGGCGTTTCTCAAGCACGAAGCTTTTCATGGCAATGAGATTGTGGCGGGTACGCGCCGCCTCGCGCTGATGAATATGTTCTTGCACAACATCGGTGAGATCGACGGCGACAGCATGGTGTCACCGAACGACGCGCTGGTGGCCGATAGCGGCAAGCGCTACGACTATGTGCTGGCGAATCCGCCCTTCGGCAAGAAGAGTTCAATGAGCTTCACTAACGATGAAGGCGAACAGGAAAAAGACGACCTCACCTACAACCGCCAGGATTTCTGGGCGACCACGGCGAACAAGCAGCTCAACTTTGTTCAGCACATCCGCACCATGCTGAAAACCACCGGACGCGCGGCGGTGGTGGTGCCGGACAACGTGCTGTTTGAAGGTGGTGCGGGTGAAACGGTGCGCAAGAAGTTATTGGAAACGACGGACCTGCACACGATTCTGCGCTTGCCGACCGGCATCTTCTACGCGAACGGCGTGAAAGCGAACGTGTTGTTTTTCGACAACCGCGCGGCCAGCAAGGCGCCGTGGACGAAAGAAATCTGGTACTACGATTACCGCACCAACATTCACCACACCCAAAAAAAGAAGCCACTGCGCTTTGAAGATTTGCAGGAATTCATGACCTGCTACCATCCGCTTAATCGTCATGAGCGTAAGGAACTGTGGAACGAGCAAAGCAATTTGGAAGGCCGCTGGCGCAAGTTTAATTATGAGCAGATTGTCGTGCGCGACAAAACCAGTCTGGATATTTTCTGGCTGAAAGACAAAAGCCTCGCCGATTTGGATAATCTGCCGGAGCCGGATGAGTTGGCGGGTGAAATAATTGAGAATTTGGAGGCGGGTCTTAACAGTTTCAGGGCAATCGCAGCGGCACTTTCATAAATCGGAGGTAACTTTGATGGCTCAGACTACTTCAATGCTATCGGAAGGAGCAGCAAGACATGACCAATAAACATCCCCTGCGCGTCGGCGTCGGCGGCCCGGTCGGTTCCGGCAAAACGTCGCTGGTCGAAGCGCTGTGCAAACGCCTGCGCGACCACTACAACATCGCGGTCGTGACCAACGACATTTACACCAAGGAAGATCAGCAGATTTTGATCCGCGCGCAAGCCTTAGCGGAAGACCGCATTGTCGGTGTCGAGACCGGCGGCTGTCCGCACACCGCGATCCGCGAAGATGCGTCAATGAATCTCGCCGCAGTCGACGACTTGAACGCAAAATTTCCAGGGCTCGATGTCATCTTCATCGAAAGCGGCGGCGACAATCTGGCCGCCACCTTCAGCCCGGAGTTATCTGACCTCACCCTGTACGTGATCGACGTGGCGGCCGGCGACAAGATCCCGCGCAAAGGCGGACCGGGCATCACCAAGTCCGACCTGCTGGTGATCAACAAAATCGACCTCGCCCCGCACGTCGGTGCCTCGCTCGAAATCATGGAACGCGACGCGAAAAAAATGCGCGGCACACGACCGTTCATTTTCTCCAACCTCAAAACCAAGCAGGGGCTGGAAGACATCGTCGGGTTTATTGTTGAGCGTGGGATGTTGCGCGAAAATTAGATTTGTATGGACAAGCTAAATGGACAAGTTAATCAGTAGCCTCAAAGAGAGTGGATTGATACTCGCCCTCGCAACGGTGTTTTTATACTGTGCTGGATCAGCGGAGTATGGCGGTTATTTGGGCACGCTATTTTTAGACCCTGACGTATTAAATCGTGATTTTCACGAAATACTCTACCGTGGCTTTGTCGTTTCATTCGATCTGATAATAAAAGTCTTCTTAGTTTATGTAGCCGGCCGGTATGCTTACTCCTACGGAATTTTACCTGAGTACAATGATCGAAAGTGGCATCGCTTTTCAGCACCTAGAAAGGTCAAAAAATTTAAAAAATCTTGGTTCAAATCAAGTAACGCAACTTGGAGAGAATCCCCTCTTGAAATTCGTGAAAAGCAGCATGCGCATGCCGCTGCTATTTACGGCTTGCTGTTCTTTGTTTTCATTTGGTCTTTGGTCCACTTTGAGAGACATGGAAAAGAAACTGCTGAAGCGCTTCTACTAAATATCAGACTGAACCAGACCGTCGAGTCAAATTTTATTGACGTGAATATTAATAACGAAAAGAAACATCTTTATTTTTTGGCGTGTGGAGCCCGCAACTGTGCAGGAATGGAAATCGAAACCATGAAGGTCTACTACTTTCCACAAAACGGGCATTCCTATCGTTATGTAAATCCGGTAGTACCTACACCAATTCAAGAAGTCCAGCCATAACAGCTCACAAGCGCGATCCCATCCCCACCCGCACCCTTCCATCGCATGCGTCATTATCTCGCACCGTCGCAGTGCTTCGCCGCAGCTCAAATTAAAAGTTTCTCGCCACCAGCTTGTTGATTACTGCGTGGCATAGCGCATGCTGTTGTCTCGACAGTTTGGTGAGCACCTCACCCAACGGTTAGCGGATTTGCAGTTGCGACACGGCTGTCCTAAATTTCGAGCACGCGGTACACAACTCAAACAGAGGGGACTTAAATGAAATCAGCAAAGTTAGGACTCGTTGCCAGTGCACTGCTGTTCGGCGCACTTGGCGCTCAAGCCGCCGAGGACACCATCAAAGTCGGTGTGCTGCATTCGTTGTCGGGCACCATGGCGATCAGTGAAACCACCTTGAAAGACACCATGCTGATGTTGATTGACGAGCAAAATAAAAAAGGCGGTTTACTGGGCAAAAAACTCGAAGCCGTGGTGGTTGATCCGGCCTCCAACTGGCCGTTGTTCGCGGAGAAGGGGCGCGAGCTGCTGCAAAAAGACAAGGTCGCGGCGATTTTCGGTTGCTGGACCTCGGTGTCGCGCAAGTCGGTGTTGCCGGTGATTGAAGAGTTGAACGGGTTGTTGTTTTATCCGGTGCAGTACGAGGGCGAGGAGTCGTCGCGCAATGTGTTTTACACCGGCGCGGCGCCTAATCAACAAGCGATTCCGGCCGTCGATTACTTGATGAACGACCTAAAAGTCACGCGCTGGGTGCTGGCCGGCACTGACTACGTGTACCCGCGCACCACCAATAAAATTCTCGAAGCCTATCTGCTGGCCAAGGGTGTGAAGAAAGAAGACATCATGATCAACTACACGCCGTTCGGTCATTCCGACTGGCAGAACATCGTCTCCGACATCAAGAAGTTCGGCTCTGCCGGCAAGAAAACTGCGGTGATCTCGACCATTAACGGCGACGCCAACGTGCCTTTCTACAAAGAGCTGGGCAACCAGGGCGTGAAGGCCAAAGACATTCCGGTCATCGCGTTCTCGGTCGGCGAGGAAGAATTGTCTGGCCTTGACACCAAACCGCTGGTCGGCCATCTGGCGGCGTGGAATTATTTCATGAGCGTCGACGACAAAACCAACGACGCCTTCATCAAGCAATGGCAGGCCTTCATCAAGAATCCCAAGCGCGTCACCAACGATCCGATGGAGGCGCATTATATCGGCTTCAACATGTGGGTGAAGGCGGTGGAGAAGGCCAAGAGCACCAAGACCGATGACGTGGTGCGCGCTATCGTCGGCGTGAAAGTGCCCAACCTGTCGGGCGGCACCGCAGAGATGCTGGCCAACCACCACATCACCAAGCCGGTGCTGATCGGCGAAGTGCAGGCCGACGGCCAGTTCCAAACCGTGTGGAAAACCAAAACCTTGATCGCCGGCGATGCGTGGTCGGATTTTCTGGAAGGCAGCAAGGACCTGACCGCTGACTGGACCCCCGCGCTGAACTGTGGCAACTACAACACCAAGCTGAAGAAGTGCATGGGCAAGACGAACTAGCCGTAGGGTGGGCACGGCCCACCCTTAATTTCGGTGGGCCGTGCCCACCTACAAAAGTCATGATCATGCCTCTGTTGCACATCATAATGGTGTTCGTGCTTCTCGTCGGCGCTTGCGGCGCCGACGATATTTCAGCACCGCTCGCGGCGTTGAACTCCGACGAGTTCGAACAAAAAGCGCAAGCATTAATTCAAATTGAAAAAAGTCAAGACCCGCAGGCGTTACCGCTGTTTCAAGCCTTGCTGGACGGTCATCTGTTCCAGCGCAAACAAGACGACAAACTGGTGTATGCGCAGGACGCCGACGACGGCTACCTCCTCACCGAGGTCATGAGCGGCGCAGCACTGGGGGCGGTCGGCAAGCGCGACGTGCGCAAAATCACCGTGAATAATGCGCTGCGCAATCAACTGCAAGCCGCCATCGCACGCCTCAGCCTCAGCAGCAGCGACGCGCGCGTGCGGCTGGCGGCGGTGAACAACATTCTCAAAGACACCACGCCCGGCAGCACCGACATTGTGCGCACGGCGATCCTCACCGAAACCGACCACGACGTGGTGCAAGCGATGCAACTGGCGATTGCGCTGGCCGACTTCGGCAGCAACGACGTGGAAGCACGCATCCGCGCGGTGGCGTTATTGCAAGCCAGCCTCAACCCCGACGTGCGCAATCGACTGGCAGCCGGAAGAGAAATTCAATCAGGCATAATTCTCAGCGCATCCGAAACCCAACTGCGCGACATGATCGAGCGCGCCTTGGCGTCCATCGACGCACGCATCCGCGCTTACCACTTCGCGGAAACTGTTTTCTTCGGCATCAGCCTAGGCTCGGTGCTGCTGCTGGCGGCCATTGGCTTGGCCATCACCTTCGGCGTGATGGGCGTGATCAACAAGGCGCACGGCGAATTGATGATGCTGGGCGCCTACACCACTTACGTAGTGCAACTGCTGATGCCCGAGCACATCGATGCGTCGTTGTTTGTGGCCATACCTGCTGCCTTTATCGTCGCAGGTCTAGTGGGCATCGCCATCGAGCGCGGCGTGATTCGCTTTTTATACGGCCGCCCGCTGGAAACGCTGCTGGCGACTTTCGGCATCAGCCTGGTGTTGCAACAACTGGTGCGCAGTATTTTTTCACCGCTGAATCGCAGTGTTTCCACGCCGCAATGGATGAGTGGTTCCTGGCAGATCAACGAGGTATTTTCGCTCACCTACAACCGCCTCTACATCGTGCTGTTCGCGCTCGCGGTATTCGCCGTGTTGCAGTTGATTCTGAAACACACGCGTCTGGGTTTGCAGGTGCGCGCGGTGTCGCAAAATCGCTCCATGGCACGCGCGCTGGGCGTGCGCTCGGATTGGGTCGATGCATTTACTTTTGGCCTGGGCTCAGGCATTGCCGGGGTCGCTGGAGTTGCGCTGTCGCAGCTCACCAACGTCGGACCCAATCTCGGCCAAAGCTACATTATCGACTCGTTCATGGTGGTGGTGTTCGGCGGCGTCGGCAATTTGTGGGGCACCTTGGTCGGCGCGATGTCGCTGGGCGTGGTGAATAAATTTCTCGAACCCTGGGCGGGTGCAGTGCTGGCCAAAGTGCTGGTGCTGGTGTTCATCATTTTGTTCATCCAGAAAAAACCGCGTGGTTTGTTTCCGCAAAAAAACCGGACCACCGATGGCTAATAAAACAAGGACTGCGGGCGCCTCGCCCGCTTCTACTGCAACCAAAAGCAAGCGAGACGCTCGCGGTCCAACAACATCATGACAGCTACTTCAACATTTTTTGCTGCCCTGCGCACCGACCGTGGTGGCCAGATATTTTTGGCGATTCTTGCCGTGGTTACGCTCGCGGTGCCACTGCTCAACTTAATGGTGCCGGAAGCCAATCCATTGCATCTGTCCACCTACACGGTGACGCTGCTTGGCAAGTACCTGTGCTTCGCACTGCTGGCGCTGGCGATGGATTTGGTGTGGGGTTATTGCGGCATTCTCAGCCTGGGTCATGGTGCGTTTTTCGCGTTGGGCGGTTACGCGATGGGCATGTATCTGATGCGCCAGATCGGTGACCGGGGCGTCTACGGCAATGCGCAGTTGCCGGATTTCATGGTGTTTTTGAACTGGCAAGCGCTGCCGTGGTATTGGCAGGGCTTCGATCAATTTTGGTTCGCGCTGCTGATGGTGATGCTGGTGCCCGGCCTGCTGGCGTTCGCCTTCGGCTGGTTTGCGTTTCGCGCGCGCGTCACCGGCGTGTATCTGTCCATCATCACTCAAGCGCTCACCTTTGCGCTGCTGCTGGCGTTCTTTCGTAACGAGATGGGCTTCGGCGGCAACAACGGCCTGACCGATTTCAAGGAGCTGCTGGGCTACAACTTGCAAAGCGATGGCATGCGCTCCGCCTTGTTTATCGCATCGGCCGTGGCCTTGGCGCTGGGTTATCTGGCGTGCCGCTACGTGGTGGATTCAAAACTTGGCCGCGTCGTCACCGCCATACGCGACGCCGAGAGCCGTGCACGCTTTGTCGGCTACCAGGTCGAGCATTACAAACTGTGGATCTTCACCTTCTCGGCGATACTGGCCGGTATTGCCGGTGCGCTGTACGTGCCGCAAGTTGGCATTATCAACCCGGGCGAATTTTCACCGCTGAACTCCATCGAGCTGGTGGTGTGGGTCGCGGTCGGCGGGCGCGCCACGCTTTACGGCGCCGTTGCGGGGGCGGTGCTTGTCAATTATGGAAAAACCTATCTCACGGCAGCGCTGCCGGACGTATGGCTGTTTGCTCTGGGTGGCTTGTTCGTGGTCGTGACATTGTTTCTGCCGCATGGCATCGTCGGGCTGCTGACGCAACTGCGTAACCGCAAAAAAAATCTCCCGCCTGCGGAAACCGCGCCATGACCTCCACCGACCACCTGCTCAACAGCAAACACCTCGATGCACTTGGCCACCTTGCACTCGACTCCGACGACACGGTCGACGTATCGCATCGCACCATCCTGTATCTGGAAGATGTCAGCGTCAGTTACGACGGCTTCAAGGTGCTCAACGAGCTGTCGCTGTACATCGACGACGGCGAGTTGCGCTGCATCATCGGCCCCAACGGCGCCGGCAAAACCACCTTGATGGATGTGATCACCGGCAAGCTGCGCCCGGACACCGGCAGCGTGTTTTTCGGCCAGACGTTCGACCTGACCCGCATGAGCGAACACCAAATCGCGCGCGCCGGCATCGGCCGCAAGTTTCAAAAACCGACCGTATTCCCCGAACACAGCGTGTTTGAAAATTTGGAACTGGCGATGCACACCGACAAGCGCGTGTGGCACGCGCTGTTCACCAAGCTCAATGGCGAACAGCGCGACCGCATCGCCGAGGTGTTGCAGACCATCAATCTGACTACTCAGCGTGAACAACGCGCCGCGTTGCTGTCGCACGGCCAGAAACAATGGCTGGAAATCGGCATGCTGCTGATGCAAAACCCGCGCGTGTTGCTGGTCGACGAACCGGTCGCGGGCATGACACATCAGGAAATGGATCATACGGCGCGGTTGTTGACATCACTGGCCGGCAAGCACTCGGTGATCGTGGTCGAACACGACATGGATTTCGTGCGCTCCATCGCGCGGAAGGTGACCGTGTTGCACGAAGGCGCGGTACTGGCCGAAGGCAGCATGAATGAAATACAAAATAATCGCCGCGTGATCGAGGTGTATCTGGGCGAGTGAGGTACTAACGATGCGTCCAATCCGCTGCGGTGGTCGCAACGTATGTCGGACCAATCACGATATTGACAACGCCCCAACCAGGGACAGATGCGATGGGTACATATTCAGTCTGTAAAAACGGAAAGTTGTATGTGTGGGAAACTGAGAGGTTATGGCACCTCTCGAAAAACTTGCCGATTAAAATAGTGCTGTTGTCGAGTATTTCCAATTTCGATGACGTCTGTTGGTTTCATGCCAGTAGAACAAAACCAACCTGCCGAGCGGTTGCTACCCATGCCAAGCGCATTTACGAGGCCGATCTGTCATGCCCAATTGTCCTATCGGCAAGCGGTATCATGATGGATGGAATGCATCGTGTCGCTAAAGCCTGGATCTGGGGCATGGAAGAAATACGCGCCGTGCAGTTTTTAGAAGACCCGGCTGCGGATCAAATATTGCCCATACCAGAAAAGAAAAAAAGGCATTACGCGCCCCCTAACCTCGCTCACGGCGCTGACCCGCCACTCGCAGGTTAGCTGCGCGTAGCCCCCAGCAAGGAAGAAAAGAAAACCATGAACCCACCCACGCCCCCCACCCCTGGAATAAAGGTGCCGCCACCGCTGATCTATGTGTCCGCATTGTTGATCGGTATCGGGATCAAACGCGTGTGGCCAATGTCCCCGCTGCCCACTTTTTGGGCGTACACGGCTGGAGCTACGCTGATCATTGCCAGCGTATTGATCATGCCACCGGTCCTGCTGCGCTTTCGCCGGGCGGGCACAACCTTCGATGTGCGCAAGGCGGCGTCTGCCCTCATCACCGACGGACCGTATCGGTTTTCGCGCAACCCCACTTACGTGTCGTTGACAATGTTATACGTGGGACTGGGCGCTGTGCTCAATAATGCCTGGATTTTATTACTGCTCGTTCCGGTGCTGTTAACGATGGACGTGTTTGTCATTCGCAGAGAAGAAAAACATTTGGAAGAAAAATTTGGACATCGCTACCTTCAATACAAGGCGAGCGTACGTCGTTGGTTGTGAAACATCGCTGCACGATCCTGCGACGCAAATATAAATACCGAGCCCCTTCGAACCCATGACCCTGCTGTCCATCCACCAACTCAACCAGTATTACTGCGAAAGCCACACGCTGTGGGACGTCGACATCAACATTGCCGAAGGCGCCTGCCTGTGCCTGATGGGTCGTAACGGCGTCGGCAAAACCACCTTGCTCAAAACCATCATGGGCTTGTTGCCGATGCGTGCCGGAAGCATTACGTTCGCAGGACAAGACATTTCCCAGGCCAATACCGAAACCCGCGCGCGCCTGGGCATCGGCTTCGTGCCGCAAGGCCGCGAAATTTTTCCGCTGCTGAGCGTGGAAGAAAATCTGCGCATCGGACTGCCGGCGCGGCGTGACCGCAAACGCGAAGTTCCCGAGCGCGTTTTTGAACTGTTCCCGATGTTAAAAAAAATGCTCAAGCGGCCCGGCGGCGATTTGTCCGGCGGCCAACAGCAGCAACTGGCTATTGGTCGTGCTCTGGCACTCGATCCGAAAATCCTGATTCTCGACGAACCCACGGAAGGCATTCAGCCCAATATCGTGCGCGAGATCGGCGATATCCTGTTGCGGCTGAATCACGAGGAAAAACTCACGGTGCTGCTGGTGGAACAGAAGCTGCCGTTCGCACGCCGCGTGGGCGGCGCGTTCTGCATCCTGGATCGCGGCCGGGTCGTCGCCGGCGATGCGATGACGCA
Source organism: Gammaproteobacteria bacterium (assembly GCA_031363085.1). Taxonomy (GTDB): domain Bacteria; phylum Pseudomonadota; class Gammaproteobacteria; order SG8-11; family SG8-11; genus UBA6921. The sequence goes on along the minus strand of JANLTU010000256.1, from coordinate 10,228 downwards.
GTTAAGCGACGACTTAATCCGTCGCTATTTGACCGTATAGCATTGATGCCTCTGGATAAAACAACCTCGTGTTAGAATGCAGCCCGCCCTGAATGTGAATTGCTTCAAGAGAATATTCCATGCGTTACGGGATTGCGCTAATCGTATGCGTGCTACTGGCCGGTTGCGGGGCCAGCCTGAAGGGGCGCCTTGAAAACGACGTACAATCCATCGACTACGAAGATGGTGTCAACATGCGTGAGGCCGCGATCCTGGCGCACCACTATCGCCTGAACAATCTCAAATGGTACGCACTGGAAGAACCCGTGGATGACGGCGAATACTGGTCGTTCAGTCTTATCAACGGCCGCACCTACGAACCCGTCGACGAACCCCCGCTGCTGATTTATAAAAAAGCCTGGTCGTACAAAAGCGCTATTGTGCTGGGGAAAAAGCCTGCCAAACCGCCGCAACCCGGCAAGCGCTAAATGTAAAGACCAGAGCCTTGGCTGCGTCACCCGATCTCATCGCCGCTCATCTGGCGCGGCTCACACCAGCATTACGGCGCGATCTTCGTTCCCAGCACCAGCAGGAATTTAGCCAGCCAATCCGGATGCGCGGGCCAAGCCGGCGCGGTGACCAGCTTGCCGTCGACATGCGCTTGATCTACCGGGATATCGACATATTTTCCACCGGCGCGGGTGACCTCGGGCCCCACCGCCGGATAAGCGGAACACGCCTTGCCCTCAAGAACGCCGGCCACAGCCAGCACCTGTGCACCATGGCAAATTGATGCAATGGGTTTATTTGCCTGCGAAAAGTGCCGCACGATCTTCAGCACGGTTTCGTTCAGGCGCAGGTATTCCGGTGCACGCCCGCCGGGAATAACCAGTGCGTCGTAGTCTTCTGCTTTGACCTCGGCAAACGTAGCGTTCAGCGCAAAATTGTGACCGGGCTTTTCGCTGTAAGTCTGGTCGCCCTCGAAATCGTGTATTGCGGTGCGTACCTTCTCGCCGGCCTTCTTGTTGGGACAAATGGCATGGACGGCATGCCCCACCATCAACAGTGCTTGGAAGGGCACCATAACTTCGTAGTCTTCGACATAGTCGCCGACCAGCATCAAGATTTTTTTCGCACTCATCGTGAGCTCCTTTCTGTTGTCTTACGTTTTGTAAACATCTGGGCGCTTTGGGACAATTCAATGCGCTGAAGTCTATATGATAAGAAGCAAAATGTTTAACGACGGACCTTCGCGTCACTAGCTTCGCTTCCGGCAATCCGTCGTCGACGAATCCTCTGCACCAAGATCCTCCGCGCAGTGGAATTTGCCTGAGCTTTTGCTTCAATCTGGGGACTACTGCAACCCTGGACCCCGGAGTCTATCCCAGATAACCAAGCGTTTTTCGCGCAACATTTGTCATGTAGCAGACAGTTCTCCGTCATCACGCGAACTAAACGCGTCTGGGCACGACAATTGCCTAGACAACGGGAAGGATCGAATTAATTCCGCGACTTAATACTTGTAAAAATGGTGAGGCCCATGAATGTTTCAACTACAAATTTCGGTGGGGATGCCAACGAACCCTGCGTGTTTTGCGGCAAACCCCAGCATACCCACTTCATCAACGTCGGCAGTGCCGACGGCCAAAGTTACGCTCATCACTTCCCCTGTGACGAGCAAATGAAAACACTCGGCTTGGGGACTACCCCACGCAAAAAACGCCTGTCGCGTTTTTTTGAACAGTGGTTTCCCTCAAAGGCGGCCTAAAATACATCAGCAAACCCGCTTGGATAATCAGAACAGGCTTGCGTGTATTATCGGTAGTGCGAAAATTCGAGCGCTACGCTCAGATGATACAACCTGGTTGTCCGTTACCTACTCCACCCATCACCGGTCCTACTGGAACAAACGGAGGAGCAAAGGTTGGGACTGGGCCCATACCGAGCACGTTTTGAACCACGCTCGATGCTTTAAAAATTTGAAAGACATTGCCGAAGGCTGCGGCTAGCGAAGCAAATAACTCGCGCGCGTGTAAGGCGGTAGGATCAGCAAGATTAGCGGCCATTTGTTCACCCAACAGCACCGACGTTAGCAATGTCTCACCCGCCGAAGCAAATGCCGCTAGCGGCATTGGTAGCGCGGGGGTCGGCGGTGCCATCGGCCCAGGAAACGCCGCAAATGCTGGGTACGACAGCATACCCGCCAAGCCAAGATGCCACGCCTGCCATGCGGCTCCTATAGCGTTGGCAATCGCCATTGAGTATTTCAAGTCCTGCGCGGTACTACGCGGCGCCTTCGTTAAAATCAACTGCGCCAAAGGTGGGCCCATGACATTTCCCGGCGCCAAAACTCCTGCTGGACCGGTAATGATGACGCCCGCAATCGTTGTCGTTTTCATCCACTGGTCGATGCCGTTGCATATCGCGTCGCTGATTGCGTCGATGAACGCTTCAAAATCATCGCCCAATTTTTTTGCCGCTTCGACGTGGTTTTTATTTAACGTCGCTTCCCGGAATAGGCACGTCGGCGGATTCGCTGTTACAGCACGATCAGCCGGTGCGAATGCGCTATTGAACTGCTCACCCGGAGAGCTCCAGTTCATCGGAATTTTAATATTCTTGGCGATGAAATTCGTCTTGGTTAACTGCGCAAGTACTTTGGCTTGTGGAGCGGGCATGTGATCTACCTTGACCGAAATGAAGTGAGCGTTAGCCGCCCACTAGTACATCGCTGCTACCGTCGATCAAATGACCTGGTCCACCGCAGTGCATTGTGGCATCACCCAACCGATGTGCAGGTTTACCGTTAATCAGTACTGTTGCGCTACCGGCCACGGCTTTCCAGGTATTCGATCCGCAACAGAGCAAATGTATGCCGTCATCGCCTAAGCGCAGCGCCGGCTTGCCGTTCACCAGCACATCCGCTGATCCGCTCACCGCTGGGCCGGTCACCGAATGTGGGCACGGTTTGCAACCATGCATGTCCACCGGGGCATACGACTTATCGCCTAACCGACCGAGACCTGGCATATCACTTCCTCCGTCCACGCATACAAGTTACTGGGTTCCGATAACACGCACTCAAGCTGAAACAACTAAATAACACGGCTAAACAGTTGCTGCAGGTGTAGCTGCGGTAGCCTTATTTCTCTTGCGAACAACAACGTAAAAAAGCATCCCCGCAACTGCAAGTATCAGCGCGATCAACATCGCAATGAAACTGTGTAAGAACATCGAAATCAGTATTGCGATGCTGGATAGCACCCCTGCTACCACGAATGTCAACACCCCAACTAACCCACGAGTGATCGTGCCGAACATCGGCAAGATATCGAGCAAGGTGCTGATCGGGCCGAACAGCGCCATCAAACCAAACCACATCAGAAAAAATCCTGCGCAGCGAAGCATCCACGTGAGCAATGTATGCTCTGAATGCAGCGTGGCGATGCCTTCCGCCCGCGTACCGTCGAACAAACGGTACAGCCGGTTGCCGTCATCGTCGACATACGAGTCAATGCTGTTGCCGTTCTGGGTTCCAAACACGGTGCCGCGAAAACCCGGTTGCAGAACCGAGTAGCTCACGCGCTGGTCACCGATTTGCGGATTTTCGTAGGTGCCGGTGGGTAACTTACGCAGAAAGATGTAACCGTCGCCGATCAGCGACGCGCCGGCATCCAACTCGACATTTTTCGAATTCAACGCAAGACCCGAAAACTCTGGAAGGGCAATACCAACCGGATTGATATGGTACACACCCACCGTGGCATCCTGCGCGCGCTTCACCGTACCATCGATGGTTTTTTGCGGATTTTCGTGGCCTTCAGGATGTGCGAAAACGGAAGGCTCGACAGGATTATCGGTCCAACCTTTTTTATAGGTATAAGTGGTTTCGGTGGTTTCCGATCCGCCGACATTTTTTTTGCTGGTGGATTCTTTGGTTTCAATCCACGCGAACATTTCGACGCTACGCACCAAGCCAATGAGCTTCTGCGGTTTTAAATACAAATCATCGCCCAAGCTTTCATCCGTGTTCACAACACCCATGGTCGAAATCAGTTTTCCACTGAGCTTCGCATCCGTACTCACATTTTGCGAATTGATTTCGAACGCGGTTTTCGCGATGCGCGACAAGTCGACACGCCCCTCGTTCCAGTAGAGCACGGGAAACGAAACCAAGAACATCACCAACCCAACCGCCATGCCCGCAAATGAACCACCGATGCGCGTACCGTAGGAGGTAGTCGTCGTTTCCGTGTATTGATCGGCCATGTGTCCTTACTCTGTTAACCGAGTTAGCGTGTGATGATCCACTTATCGCCATGGCGGCGGAAAGTAATCGGGTAGGACTCTGAGCCACCGCCTTTTATGTTAAAGATAATTGCTGGCAGATCGTCCTCACGACTAAGCTCAATGAGCTTCTTGTTTTCGTGTGTAAGGGTCGCAAGTGTATCCTCAGTAACAGGAAATATTTCCAGATGAGGATCGTTAACTGCCTTTTTCAATTCCTTGGCCAAATCTTTGGTCGTGGTGCCGGGCTCTTTGTAATACGCTAAATCGGTCTCGCGACTGCGCTCTTCAAACATAGGCAATATCGCATCCACTCGCTTGCTCTTGAGTGCATCATGGATGCGTTGGATATAAATATAAATACTCTTGAAGTAGTGATCAATCTCCGCCTCCGACATATGTCCCATATCCGGCAACGTATCCGAGTTGAAAAAAGCCCAAAGCGGAAACGGCGTCTGCAACACAACGGTCTGGCTGACTAGACGTGTCTCTTTTTCATTTGGGTCCGGCACCACACTAGTTTTTGAAATTGTCACATCACCATTCTTAGATGCAAGGAATTGATGTTTGGAGTCGTAACTGCCCGCAGGCGTGCTTTCTTCGGTGCCGGTGCCTGCACTGGCCAATTTACCGGAAAACACCAAACGGCTGACCGTAAGTGCCTGCGCTGCCGGAGAGCCGCTGGGACGCACACGCAAGCTCACATCACAGCGTGTCTCTGTAGTAACTGGTCGTTCGCCATCAAAAGTAAGTACTAACAAATCTAGTTTATTTTCACCGCTACGCATCCATAGATTCACGGGAATATCTAGCGTGACTGGCAAGCCGTCTTTCTCACGGTGAACCATGGCGCCGTTCAGTTCCAAGGAATAGGGACAGTTTTGCATTTCCAAATGTACAGTGAAAAATGGCTTTTCTAGCAGCATAGATTTTTCCTTTTGTGTGTCTTTGTTGGAAACAGCCACAGACAGCGTAGGAGCCAAGACCAGCGCTGCTGAGAGCATTAAAAGAAATCGGTGGATCATCACGTCAACGCTGCGCTCAAGGAGGCCGCCTTGGATTTCTGTCCGAGCGCTACCGACTCTTGTGGCGGCCAAGACCAAGGGTCGACTAATACCAACGTGCCTTCCCACTTCCCATCTAATTTTCCATTTGCGTCCAAGTGGCTTTTACCTGTCTTCTGAGATTTTATTTTGCTAGAAGTTTTTGTGCTTTGCGCCGCCTTATCAGTTGTCAAACTCCCTGACATGTGTACATACACTATCCCGTACAAGGCAATACCGTTGAACTTAATCGCACCGTCCACCTCGACCTTACTGGATTTTTTCGCTCCCGGCGCAGCCTCGACCTCTACGGTTGCGAAACTCACGCTGCCGCTCACGCTACAGGGTTTCACGCCATTCTTGCTGTCGGCGCTGCCTAACCCCAACTCTCCGCCGATCTCGGATTTCATGGCCGCCGTGAATCCAAGCCACCCCCCTTTCGCTTCCATTTCTGCATTGAGCACACAAATAAAATCAATCTTCACTGTGCCGCCGATCCCCCCGGAACTTTCCCATAATTTACCGCAGTCTTTTTTGGCTGTCAGGTTTCCTTTTATTTCCCCACCGACGGTAATTTCGATTCTCAGATCACCATGCGCTTTGAAGTTTTCGGTCGTTATGCCCTCGCGTATTTTTTCGCGAATTCTCTTGATTGCCGCCGCGACCTTGTTGAATTTGGCGATAAAATCGATAATGTCAGCGTGGAGCTCCGCGCCGATCAGTGGACTGCAATCCAACTTCACCAAACCTTTCGCCCCGATATCATAATCGCTGTCGCTTGCCATTGCCCCGGCTTCGAGGTCCAACCTGACTTTCGATTCGATCTTGAACTTCACGCCTGCGATCTGTGGTGACTCGTTACTGTCCTTCATGTCGGTAAGCTTCATGAGCCAGCCGCCCAACATCTTCAGGCCGCTTTTGAAAAATTCGTCGCCTTTGTCGCCCTTGGTTTTTGAATCGGTCGAGCCACCAATCTCCCATTTTTGCCCGTCGACGTTACATCCAATTGAACCTTCCAACAGAAACGGCAGATCGTCGTCTTTATGTGCTTTACGCGCAGGCTTTTTATTCGGCGTGTATTCAAAGGCAAAATGACCGTTGATTTCGACGCGCGGAAACACTTCCACCAACGCGGAATACTGGCCGCTGCCCGTGCATTTCATTGACTGCATGCGGTACACGGCTGGATGCATTGATTCCGGATTGAGGTATTTAAGCAGCACCATCCTGAAGCTCATATTATCGGCATGAGCAAAATCCGATTTGACGACATGAATACTTGGCAATACCTCGATCAACATGTTGTTCGTTTGAGCAACATGGGTACCTGGACCGCTAACGTCCACCGTCGGGCACGCCTTTGCGGTATTAGGACGATTCGGATTTTTTGCCATCTTGGCATCGGGCAATGTGCTGGGATGCCCCTTGACGCAGGTGCCGGGAAACTTGAGCTCAAGCTGCGTAGGATCTACGTGATCCGAAATTACTTGCAGCACATGTTCGTTGCCGCGTGTCGGCTTTCCGGTTACGTCAAGAACGAACCCGCGCGCCTTTTTTCCTGAACTAGGCAGCTCTTTAATCAGCAATACTTTGAGTTCGCATTCCGGCAGCACACAGGTTGTAACACCAGACTTTGGGTTGCTGTTGTCCTTGTTTTTGCTGGCGCTGCTCGCGTCCTTTAGATTCGTCCCCGACATTCGATCTCTCCTGACTTTTACTGTTTTACTTGATTAACCTGTTAGCGCGGCTTGCTACGCTGCAATTCTTCCATGCCCGCATCAGTGAGCAAAGTCACCTTGGCTGTGCCCGAAGTAAGTGACGGGTTTTCTAAAATCTCGCGCGCCCAAACGCAGCTCTGATCGAACTGTGCGCCGAATGCAAATTTCAGATCAAGAAACTGTGCCATATCGGAACGCCCTTCAATTCCGTAGCTGTTTGCCTTTGCGATACCGTCTTGTATAAATTTTTCCAAGTTTTGCGCGCCGATTTTCTTGCATTCGCCGGGAAAAAACTGCTTTGCATGTTCAACCATTTGCTTCAAGTATTCACGCTGTGGAACTTGCGCCAGCACTTCCATTTGTTCACGTCGCATACGTAGCATGATGCTTGCTCTCCACAGCGTGTTAAACGATAAAAATCGAGTGGACGATGACTTGCACATTACGCGATTCGAAGCTCAACAAGCGATCCGGCGCATCGCCTTCCATCATGTAAGCATGCAACGAACCGAACATTATGCGCTGCTCCTCGGCATTACATGTGGGCAAGTAGAGACGCATGATGCGCGGATCATAGTAACGAAAATTCATCGCGCCACCGTCCGGATGCTCCACCTTCAAAAATGTCCGAAAATGCTTACGCAGATTGTGGAACCCCACTTCATCATCCACCGAAACATAAATACACCATGCGTGTCCCCAGCCTTGCTCCAAAATCCGCTTGGTGAATTCGTGATTATATTTAAGCCGCACCAGATAGGGCGCGACTTGAGCAAGGTCGTCAGGAATTTCACCACGATACAGGCATACGTGCTCAAGTCCGGAAGATTCCAAGCGCTGTGGCAATTCGGGCACTTGTGCGCCGTCGATCACGGCACACGTCGACAAGCCATCCTTGAACAGTTCTCGCATTAACGTATTGACCGGGACCATGTCACAACCTTCTCAATTTGCCACTACCGCAACCACGATAGGGCGGCTACACAAATTTAGTTTTTGTCGCACTCTTTTAGGAATGGATCGCCATTTTTTGCTGCGGCCACCATTGTTTTCGATGCCGACGTTTTCGGCTTGGTGGATTTTTTTGGCACGGCTGCAGGCTTTGCTCGGGCTGCCTCAACGGGTTTCTTCAACTTTTCCGGCGATACTCCTACGCCCGCCCCTGCCGAACCCCCACTATTCAATTTGATCTGCGCCCCGAGCAGCGATACTCCACTTGCATCAATTTTGATAAAACTTCCGCCGGCCTTGAGGGTAATTTCAACACCTGCTTCCAAAACAATCTTCTGCCCGGCCTTCAGATGGACCTCACCGCCGGCTTCATGCCCATAGTTTTGCGCCGTCTTGTATTGTGTGTCGGCACCAATCGCAAGTGAAAGTGTTCCGCCGATTTTCTGTGTGTGGTCACCCTTGACCTCATCGTGCTTGTCACGCTCCACGCGCTCATATTGATCGTGAACAACGATGAGATGGCGGTCATGACCGACCCACTCTTTGCTGTCGTTTTTGGTGCGGTGGTCGTGGTCTTTTTCCGCGTGTATAAAGACTTGCTCTTCCCCCTTTTTATCCTCAAAGCGCAGCTCATTAAAACCGCCACCGCCTTTCGTGCTATTTGATTTGATCGTGCTGCGGGTTTTTTCGTCGGGTAATTTATACGGCGGCAGGTTTGTGCCGTGGTATACGCGCCCGGTGATGATCGGACGGTCTGGGTCGCCTTCAATAAAGTCAACGATGACTTCTTGACCGATGCGTGGAATGAACATGGCGCCCCAACCCGCACCGGCCCACAGTTGCGATACGCGAATCCAGCACGAGCTTTTTTCGTCGTGTTTACCTTCTCGGTCCCAATGAAATTGAACTTTTACGCGACCGAATTCATCGACGTAAACTTCCTCTCCCGAGATGCCGGAGACAATCGCGGTTTGTACGCCTTCAATACGTGGTTTTTTAGAACCATTTGGCGTGCGGTAAGGCACACCGCTTGGGATGCAATTAAAAGTGTTGTTATATGAAGTACCCGCTCCGCTGGCTAACTCTTCCAGCACCTGTGGCTGAGAACCCTCACAAGTCATTTGAGTAAGCAGATATTCCTGATTCACTTTTTTGCGCGGGTGCTCGGCGAGCGTCATGCGAAAGCCGGGCAGCAAACGCAGACAATTGCTATCGCCCTGCCCTTGATGGGTCGCGGCTTGCAGCGCTTCTAAACGAACCTGCGCATATTTATCGCCACCCGCCGGTGCGTTATAACCACCGGGGTAATCGTACACTTCCAGACCGGCAAACTGCTTCGCTTGTTTTTGCGACTGCAGCCCGAGCGCCGGCTTCTTGAAATTAAAGTCGCGCAACATCACTGCGCCAGACTGAATTTGTTCGGCGTAGGTAAATTTACGCACCGCATCTTCGGCGTCCACCGTGCCGGCGCCAGAGTGAAATGCCAGCGTGCTCGGTACTTTGATAGCTTTAGGCGCATGAACGTTATCGGTGATGATCAGCAAATGCGCGTCTTTGCTGTGCTCGAAATAATAATAGATGCCTTCCTCGGCCATCAGGCGTTCAATAAACTGCAAATCGGTTTCGCGGTACTGCACGCAGTATTCACGCGCTTCGTAGGTTGCACTGAGACTTAACTTGTAGTGGTCGGTGCTAATTTTTGCGTCTTTGAGCACGCTTTGTATGATGTCCGGTACGGTCGTGTTTTGAAAAATACGGCTGTTGAGCCGCAGCGTGAGCAACTTGAGTTCCGGAACCAGCTCTACATGGTAAATAGCAAACTGCTGCATTTGGCGTACATGGCATATGCTCAGCACGATACCGTGCACATAGCGGTCGATGTTGTCGTGATCGCCAATCAGAGTCAGTAGTGCGGGCTTACTGATACACTTATTAAAGTCAAGATCGGCGTCTTCGCAAGCCAGCTCGATGGCATACCGGAACGGCATGGAAATATATTCATTGCCTGTAAAACTCGCCACTTTCAGCTTTTGCTCCACACCTGGAATGCTGAAGGTGAAATGTTCGATGTTGCCCGTTAACTTTGCCATGCTAATGCGTCCTGCACAAATGGTTCCCACCACGCCGGTTCATCGCGGTGAGTGAACGTTTACCGAAGATCAAAAGGCTCCGCCGGCGTACCGGCGGAGTGTGACGTTACAGCCCCCTCCGCTGCGCCTAAGCAGCGCGGCGGAATTCATCAACTACTTT
>JANLTU010000228.1:0-33040 GCA_031363085.1 Gammaproteobacteria bacterium | reverse complement strand
GTTGCCACGACGATATATTTCGGCGTCCACAGCGGTCCTTTTTCCGTGCCAGTAATCCCAAGCACGCTTGGGGGGCGCGTCAAATCGTGATTCGTTTCCTCATGCCAGCACCCACCGATGGTCGTTGCAACGATCATGAGTGCCGGCAGTCTCACCGTCATCCTGCAATGCATGGGTTTTTCTCCTTCATCGTGGATGCAATGCGCCTGCATTAATGTCCGTGAAATTGACTACGAAGTGGCGAGGATGCTTCAGCAGGGCGGAGCTTGGGAATGCGGCATTTTGTCGCACCTTCATGCATGTCCCTGCGACAAAATGCCGCATTCCCAAGTGGTCGAGCATGCATAGACAATTCCCTGTCTGATCAAGGACAGCAGGTATGCGCCGTATCGTTGTGTGTAGTTTTGCGCTGGTTGTAAATATCAACGTCAGCTCTGTGTGGGCGTGTGCGACCTGTCTGTGCGGCGACCCGACCATCACCACGATGGGTACCGAGAAGCCGTTCGCCGGGCGCATGCGCGCCGGAATCGAATATCTGTCGCGCGGTGAAACGGTGGCCGAACCAGGTGTCAGCGAACTGGTGACGGACGAGGAACGGCTGACCTACAGTTTTAGCTACGCCATCAGCGCAGAGTGGATGGTCGCGGCGAGCGTGCCGAAGGTTACCAAACGAGTTAAGCGCTATGACTTGTCCCGTCAGCAGGGCAGCGGTGTGGGCGATCTCGACTTATCCGCGCGCTGGTTCATCGGTAAAGATGAGAGTTTCCCGGCGCGGCATCTGTGGGGGGTGCAGTTCGGTGTGCGCTTGCCTTCATCCAGCGAGCAGAAACACCACGGCGTGGTGATCGATATTGATGCCCAGCCCGGTGTGGGTGCGACGATTTCGAATTTGGGCATTTGGTACGGGCGTTATGCAATGCCGTGGTTTTTTTACATCAGCGCGGCCTACCAGCATGCGCTGACGGAAGGTTACCAAGGCTATCAGGCAGGCGATGTCTTTCTGGTTACCGGCTTGACTCAATATGCGTTACTGCAAAATCTCGCCGTGCAATTCAGTCTGGAAAGTCGCTTCAAACAGCCCGATCACTACAACGACGCGAAAGATCACGATTCCGGCGGGGTGTTGGTTATGGCGACGCCAGGAATTGCGTGGACTCCTATCGAAGACGTAGTGGTGAACGCGAGCTATCAAACTCCGGCAATCGAAAATGCACGCGGGCGGCAGAAAGAAGATGCGACGCTGCGCGTGGGGATAAGCTATGACTTTTAAATTGCGCACGGGCTCGACATTTATTGTTTGCGTCACGCTGATGGTGTTGGCCGCTTGTCTGGGGCCGGGGCAAGACGTAAATAGTATCGAGTCGGGGATCAACGTGCATTTTGCCGAAGTGCATTTGGAAGAGCGGCTCGCGGCAACCACCCGATCCGCGCGCCAGATGCAGAGCGCAATCACAGCACTTACCGCGCCGGGCGGCTACCACCAAAGCAATATCGAACATCACGACATTGTTGATAACCACAGCCGCCTGCTGTCGATCTATCGGGCGTATGTGGTGCTGGATGAGCTGGAGCTGGTTCCCTGTGCGCGCTTGGCACAATGGCCGTACAGGCTGTTTGAAAGCATGGTGTCCACGGCGGCAGCGCATGCCGGACACGGCTCTGAACCCGTTGGCGGGCGCGGTCTCGACAAATCCAATGTGATCGATATCGTCACCCGGGATTTATATCTGCTGCCGCTGGGTGACCGCGCGGTTGCGCCGGACAGTTACTGCGGGGTGCGTGTGTCACTGGCGCGTGCCAACACGCAATCCTACGGCAAGCCGCCGAGTGTCGCCGCGTCGAACGATGATCCCACCAGCATGCCGGAGGTGCCGGAGTTGGCCGGAAAGTTTTTTGCACTGCGCGCGGACTACTGTGTCACTGGCGACGGAAGTGGTGGCTGCCTGCAACGCAGCAAGGTCGATGTCGACGACAGCGACTTGGTTCTGCCATCGGCACTAGTCATCAATTTCAGTTCACCGTTGGCAGTCACCGACGCGCATCGCAGCGCCTACGTCGCGGTGGGCATTGCTTACGGTGAATGGGCGCAGGATATCAACGTGGTGCTTTTGACCGGCAGCGTCGACGAGCGCCAAAAGCTGGTTAACAACATCGCCATGTCCATCCACGTTTATTCCAAAGGTTTGGGGGCTCTGCCGGTGAACCTAGCGGAGCGATGACGGCGGCCGTCGGTATGAAATTACCATCAACGCGTGAGGATCAGTATGAAAATCAGTATGAAAAACAGTGGTCAGTTGTGCAGCGGTGCAGTAGCGACAGCGCTAATGGCGCTGAGTAGCGCGGCGTTTGCGTCGTGCGGGTCATCGTTTTGCTCGCTGGAAACCAGCCTCGATTCACAGGGCGTGTCGACCGAGCCGGGGCAATTTGGCTTGGATCTGCGTTTTGAATTCGTCAAGCAGGATGCGTTGCGCGCCGGCAACAAAAGCATTTCGCGTGCGGAAACGGCCGCCGAAGAAACCACCGAGTTAAAAACCTTCAATCGTAATCTGATCGCAACCTTGACCTATGCGCTGACGTCGCAATGGGGTTTGGCGGCCTCGTTGCCGTTCGTGAATCGCTCGCATGCGCACATTGCAGAGCCCGCCGGAGCGGCGGAGCGCGAGAGTTGGAGCTTTTCCGAGTTAAGCGATGCGCGCATGTTTGCGCGCTACCAATTTGACCGGCCGCACGATGCACCCGACAGTTCCGGTATGCAGTTTGGTGTGAAGCTGCCGAGCGGCGAATATAAAGTCAAGAACATGGACCATCAGTTGGCGGAGCGTTCGTTGCAGCCCGGCACCGGCAGCACCGACGTGATCATCGGCGGTCACTACGCCTACAAGCCCGCCTTCAGGCAGGTGACTTATTTCGTCAGTGCGCAGTATCAATATGCGCTGGCCAAGCGTGCCGGTTATCGTGCTGGTGACCAGTTGTCACTCACGGGGGGCTTGGCGTATGCCTATGCCGACAATGCGGCAGTGATGCTGCAACTGAACGGTTTGAATAAGGGCCGCGACTCCGGCCGCAATGCGGAACCCGACGTTAGCGGTGGTCGCTATATTTTCGCCAGCCCCGGTGTGCGCTATGCGGTGGGCAAAGATATGCAGGTTTATGGTTTTGCACAGGCGCCGCTTTATCGCAATGTTAACGGCATTCAATTGACCGCCAACTGGACACTGGTTGCGGGCATCACGCTGAAGATTTAGCAGCGCCGGAAGGTGGGAAGACTGCTCAAGTGGTTTCGGCCATAGGTTGGCCTTGCGTGTGTTGCGCCGTGACTTCACGCGGGTATGCATAAAGCAGGGCACCAAAAAAGGCCGCGAAAGCGGCCTTTTTTCAGTCAACAACCGACGCTCACGCTTCTAGCGTCGCCTTCAGCTTTTTCATGGCATTATTTTCCAGTTGCCGGATGCGTTCCGCCGACACCTGATACTTGTTGGCCAAGTCCTGCAACGTCAGCTTGTCGTCGGACAGCCAGCGCTGCTGCAAAATGTCACGACTGCGCGCGTCGAGCGTTACCAGCGCGTGATGCAGGCGTTCGGTGCTGCGATCTTCCCATTGGTTTTTTTCCAATTGCGTGGCCGGGTCGTGCCGCAGGTCTTGCAAATAGGCCGCCGGCGCCATCAATGCATTGTCGTCGTCAACGTCGGCATGCGCGTCGAACGAGGTGTCGTGGCCGCTCAAGCGCGACTCCATTTCCATCACCGTTTCCGGTGGCACGCCCAGGTCGGCGGCAATGGCGTCGACTTCGGCTTTATTCATCCAACCCAAGCGCTTCTTCGCGCTGCGTAAATTAAAGAACAATTTGCGTTGCGCCTTGGTGGTGGCCACTTTCACAATGCGCCAGTTGCGCAGGATATATTCGTGCATCTCGGCGCGAATCCAGTGCACCGCAAACGACATCAGCCGCACGTTCATGCTCGGGTCAAAACGCTTGACCGCTTTCATCAATCCGATATTGCCTTCTTGCACCAAGTCTGCTTGCGGCAAGCCGTAACCGCTGTAGCCGCGCGCGATATGCACCACAAAACGCAGATGCGATAACACCAGCTTTTGCGCCGCCATCAAATCTTCGTCGCGCTGCCAGCGCACCGCCAGCGCATGCTCTTCCGCACTGGTGAGAATGGGCACTTGATTGATGGCTCGCAGATAACTGTCCAAGCCACCGGCGAGGGAGGGTACAAGCGTCATGGATTTGCGCATAGTCGATTCCTTGAGACTGATTTGTTTCTACCAAATGAAGTTTAGCACTCGCGATTTAAGAGTGCTAATCGGCAAAAAGGTTCAGCGCTTCAGGCGGGTGTTACCTGGGCATAAAGTTTGGAACAATGATTAATTCGTAACGTAGTGAGCCTCTTGCAAGACACCGCGCACCCATCGACCTGCATCTGTGCGATCCGACGGTGCTCGCGGTTTTGAAGGTTTTTTTGCGGGTCTCAGGTGATTACGGCGGGCGTCAGCCCAGCCCACGCATCGGTGGGCGTATCGGATTGGTTTGCGTCGAGCGGTGGCTCATTACAGCAAACACATCAGTTGATCCACGGTCAGAACCGGCAAGCCAAACATCAAGTGGCACATTTCGATGCGGGTGAGTTTGGACCTGCGCATCTCGCCATGACGCGGGCTGGCCGCAGCGGGAATAGGCCGCCGACCTCACCGCGAGCACTGTCGGATCGCACAGATGCGGGTCGATGGGTGCGCGGAGTTTTGCAAGAGATTCAAATAACATTCAAATTCACCACCGGTTGCTTGACGGAATCTGCCCTGCTCCGTTCTAATACGCGTTCTCGCGCAGGGCAGGTTTCATCGCTCGGCGCGTACCTTCGCAATTCAATCTGGCTAGGTAGCTCAGTCGGTAGAGCAGAGGACTGAAAATCCTCGTGTCGGTGGTTCGATTCCACTCCTGGCCACCATTTCAATATCCAAGTACATCCAGTAACGACCAAGAAGCCCGATAGCATCGGGGTTTTTTTGCGTGTTTAGCGTCCAGCGCGGAATAGCAAGGAAAAACTTCTGTTATCCCGACGTGAGCGCGCCCGATATTCTGTCAGTGGTCCGCCGTATCGAATCGCGTAGCGCACTGGAAACCGCGCATCGTAGCGCTCGCTACGTGTGGGCCAGTGCTCCGCTACGCGGCGCCCGCTGGGAAGACATCGACCTTGATGCCGACGAGTGGCGTTACAACGTCACCAAGACGGACACACAACACATTGTCCCGCTCGCAGTCTCGCAGGTCAGCGGGGTGGATGGTTGCCATATGGGCATCGACACATCTACCGCAGATAGTCACGAATACACCCCCTCATTCTGCTCTGGGTAGCTTTCATACACATGCTCAAACACCGCTGAGCATTTCTGATTGTAAAGCTCTGGCGTATAGGCACGTGGCAGGCCGGTGTCGAGCGTCTCCTTAATGGACTCTATCAGCATCGCGCGAGCGGATTGTTTCTGCCGCCAGTTCAACACCAGTAGCGCCTTGAGCCGGGCCAGCAGTTCGCGGGCTACCTTTTTCACTTCGCCGCGCTCTTCGCTACTAAGCGCGGGTGCCGGGCGCGTGAGAATGTCGAAGATGACCAGCTCCTCCTCACTCATGTTCTCGCGCACATGCCGTTGCTGTTCATCGTTGAGGCCATTGCTCAGCTTGACCAGTTCGTCGAACAGTTCTTCGATGTTGCGGCTGCCCGCGTTGTAGCTTTCGATCAGCTCTTCGAATTTCTCGGCAAAGTCGGCGCGGGTGCGATTGAGCTGGATCATCTTTTCCAGTTGGGCGCGGATCGCGGCCTTGAGCACTTCGAGTTCAGTATTCTTGTGTTTTGATTTTTTAAAACGTTTCGCCAGCGCCTCGAAGTTGATCTTGGAGAGGTCGAGTGGCGGCGGTCCCTGTTCGCGGATTTCATGGCCGGTGATGGATTCATCGAGTAGGCCGTTGATCGCGTTCATCACCTGCGAGATGTCGAGCGGGTTCGGGTTCAACTTGGCGCGAATCGCTTCGGCCAGCGTTGTAATGCAGGCGACACGACCAGCAAATTCGAGTGCCGACGGGTCGGGTTTCACAGCCCGGTAAAGCGTGTTCACCAGCCGTTCATGGGCAAAGAAGTCGCGGCGTAGTGGGTCTTCTGGGGAGATCAGCGCGTTTATACCGTCTTCGATTTTCTGCAAGCGTTCCAGATTGCCGGTGGCCAGCGCTTCGATCTCGGTCAGCATCACGCCGTGCGCAGCGCAGAAAGCCGTCGCATCCGCAACCGCCGTGCGCAGCTCCTCCACCAGTTGCTGCTTGTCCTTGACCGGGCTCTTGCCGTCTTTGCCCGCCCCGTAGATGGCCAACGCTTTTTCCAGTGAGGCGAAGACGTTGGAGTAATCCACGATCACGCCGCTGTGCTTGCCGGGGAATACACGGTTGGCGCGGGCGATGGTCTGCATCAGCGAGTGATTGCGCATCGGCTTGTCCAGATACACCGTAGAGCAGCTCGGCGCGTCGAAGCCGGTCAGCCACATGGCGCAGACGAACACCAGCCGCAGCGGGTCGTCGGTGTCCTTGAATTTTTCGTCCAGCCCCGGTTGCGAATCGTTCATTCGCCTGCGGTGCGGCTCGATGTCGAGACCCAGCTTCTGCATCTGTTGGATTTCGTTTTGTCCCGGCGAAACGATCACCGCCATGTCGGTGGTGGTCAGCACATTCAAGCGCTGTTTCAGCTCGGCCATGCGCAGATCGCGGCGCGCCTGTTCGGGCGTCATTTCGCCACCGCGCGGCAAATAGGCTAGTTCGCCAAGCTCCTTCTGTGCCTGCGCCGCTTCCACCGTCCAGTGCTTCTTCACCTTGTCATGCACCTTGAGCGCGGTGGCCTTGTCGATGGAGACCACCATCGCCTTGCCGACAAAACCTCGCCCGAGAAAATGCCGCACGATGTCCTGCGCCACGGTTTCCAGTCGGTCATCGCGCGTCAGCAAGTGGTACTGGCGGCCCAGTTCACGTTCGAGCTTGGCTTCCTGTTCTGCGTCAAGCTCCGCTTCCTCGATCAGGCGGTAAATGTCTTCGTTGAGGTCTGGGTTGATGAGCTGCAATTCCGGCGTGCGGTTTTCGTAGAACAGCGGCACGGTGGCGCCGTCTTCGATGGACTGCTGGAAGTCGTAGATCGAAACGTAGTCGCCGAACACGTCCTTGGTGCGTTCTTCACCGGCGATCAACGGTGTGCCGGTAAAGGCCAGGAACATCGCCTTAGGCAGTGCGGCGCGCATGTTCAACGCCAGCGTGTCGTACTGGCTGCGGTGCGCCTCGTCAGTGAGCACGATCACGTCGGAACGGTCGCACAGCAGCTCCGGTGTCTGGAACTTGTGCACCAGCGTGAAGACGTAGCGGTGATTGCCGCGTAACAATTCGCGCAAATGTGCGCCACTCGCAGCATGGCACTCCTCACCTTCGGCCGCGCTCACCGCGCCGCTGGCCTTGAAGGTCTTGGCAATCTGCTCGTCCAGTTCTACGCGATCAGTCACGACCACGAACGTCCAGTTACCCGCGAGTTTGCGCAGCACCTTCTGCGCGAAGAACACCATTGAGAAGCTCTTGCCGCTGCCCTGCGTTTGCCAGAACACGCCGCCGCGTCCGTGGCCCAGCTTGCGCGCTTCAAGCATCGAAGCGATGGCATTGTTCACGCCGAGGAATTGGTGGTTCTGGCCAAGAATCTTCACCAGCCCGGCCTTGTGTTCGGAAAACAACGTGAAGTTCTCCACCAGATCGAGCAGGCGCGTGCAATCACAGGTGCCACGCAGCATTACTTCCAATGACACCCGCCGTGGTTCGTCTTCACGCGCGATGCGCTTCCACTCAAAAAAGCGATCCCAGTCGGCCGTCAGCGAACCCACACGACTGTCCGTGCCGTTTGAAGCGATAAGCAGCGCGTTGCTCCAGAACAGCGCCGGAATCTGTTGCTTGTAGTGGGTGAGGTTTTCGTCGAAGGCGGCCCGTGCTGGCACGCCGGGTTTCTTCAGCTCGATCACCACCCAGGGCAAGCCATTGACGAAGCCGACCAGATCGGGCCGACAGGTGTAGAGCGCGCCAGTCACGCTGAACTGGCTGACCAGCAAAAAATCGTTGTTGTCGGGATGCTCCCAATCCACCACGCGCAGGCGCTCGGTCTTCTGTCCGCTGTATTCACGATCTGGCACCGACACCGTGATGCCTTCCTTGAGCAGCCGATACACCTCGCGGTTGGCGGCTTCCAAACTCATCGCCGAGCGGTCACGGGCCAGCTCATCGACGGCGTTGCTGATCGCTTCCGGCGGCAGCGCAGGATTGAACTTGCACAGTGCAGCGCGCAGGCGTTCCACCAGCACCACCTCGCCCTTGGTCTCGCGCCCCAGCGTGCCACTAGCACCGAAGGTTTCTTCCAGCGCCGACACCGTCTGCCAGCCAAGCGCTGCAAACAGCCCGATGGCGGGCTGTTCGACGAGCTGGTCTTCGGAGTAGGCGTGGGGACTCATGGGAAGTGAACTCCGGCAATCTCGCGCAGTTTGGCGAGCAAATCGGGCAATCGTTCCTGGCTTGCCGCATCGCCCGGCAAATGGCCAGGCAGTGCATCAATGAAGGCAGGCAACGCCAGCAGCGCTTGGAAGTGGGCAGCCAGATAGCCGCGCAGTTCGGGCGCGCTGGTCCGGCACTCTTCCAACAGCGCGTCGCGGCCATCGACCACCGCCAGAAGATCTTCCAGGTCATGGCTGAACAGGAAATCGCTTTTGCCACGTCCGTCAAATGCTTCCAGTTTGGTCGCCACAAACACCGGCGCGGCAATCAGCTTGATGGGGCGACCACTGGGCAGCGTCACCCACTGGGCTGTTTCGAGCGCATGTGGATACCAGCGATTGGCAAAGCCAAGAACTTCTTCCAGCGGCGGCATCACATCGACCACCACAGAGCTAATCTGCCAGCGACAAATCGGCGCCTGTGTGCGCAGGACCTGCACAAAGCCCCGGGTGCGTAGCGCATTCTCAACCCGATAGTAGTCAGACAACACCGCAGCCTGACAGACCAGGTCCACGTCTTCCGTCGGACGAATCGCCGGCATCGCCGAATCGGTAATCAACAATCCGGCCACTGCGCCACCGACAAACACCACGTTCTCGCGCAAGTCGTCGCCCAGTCGCTCGGCAACGATTTCAATCATTGCGACATTGGGATCGTTGGGGTTCATGCCTGCAAGCGCTTTTCCAGCAGATCGACCGCCAGCGCGCGTTCGCGGGCGCTGCCGCCGCGCACCGCATCGAACAGCGCCAGCATTTCATAAAGCGCCGGGTTGCGGCCCGCCGCCTCCGGCACACTCGGGTAGAGCGGGTATAAGGCCACGCCGCGCACCGTGCCACTCTTGTGTGGCCACACCGGAACCGGGTCGGTGCCCGCGACGATCAATTTTTTGAGCGGCGCCGCCGCATAGCCGGTCGGCAGGCCGCGCGTCAGGCCGCCCCGGACGGCCGGAAAACAGTAGCGTGCGCCATGCTGGACAAACAGGCGCAACGCGGCAAGGATCACCGTCGCCTTGCCGCTCGCATCCTTGTGCGCAAGTTGCGCAGCGACGGCCCGGTCCACCGCACCATGAATCTCTGAAGCCGTCATACCCAGCTCGGCCGCCAGCGCCGCATAGGTCGGTGCCGGGCCGCGCTCCAGCGCCAGGCGCAGCAATACCACCAGGTCCTGCGGACGCAATACGACTTGCGGATTTGATTTTTGGCGCGGCACCGTGCGACTCCCTCATTCGCTATTCGCGAATAGCGAATATATGCATTTGGGGAGTGCTTGGCAACGGCGGAAAGGATACTCAGGCGGCGCCGATCGCGATCTGGCCGGAGAGCAGGCGCGGCAGCAGCAGGTCGCGGGTGCGGCGGAGGTTTTGGATTTGCAGGTGGAGGCTGTAGATGAGGCGGAAGCTCGGCGCAACAATCGCCGAGAATCTTTCAAGCAGCGCCTGCGGAGGCTGCGTAATCTGAAAATCGTTGAAGCATTTTTCCTGCACCCGTTGCCGTCCGGTGGCGCCGGACATGCTCTTGATTGCCACGCCGCGAAACTCGGCACTGCGCGCGAGGCAGTAAACGAATTCCGGCGTTAGCGAGACGGACCGCAGCACGATGAACTCTGTTGAACCAAACGCAACCGCATTTGCGTCAGGCAGGAACTGGACGTAGCCCGTCTTGCCGTTTTCGAGACAAGGCGTTATGCGTGCGAAGAGTGTATCGCCGTACTGGAACTTGGCTCCACTGTTACCGCCCCGAGACTCAATGTCCGCGATGAGCATGGAGTCGTTCGAGAGGCAGCTCATCGGGACAAATGGCTTTTCGCCGTCGCGCGGAACTACCACTCTTGGATTGACTTGGACTACGTCCGTAACGCGCTTCACCTCCCACCCCTGCGGAATCTCGCCGAGGGGGGAAGCGACGCGGGGGTGGTGTTCGTGGCCGGGGAAGCGGAAGTGGACGAACCACTCGCGGTAGAGGGCGCGGGCCATAGCCTCCAGAATCTTGATACGCCGCTGGCTGTTCTCGATGAGTTCGTCGTAGGCCGACAGAATGCCCGCGATGCGTTGCTGGACGGAGAGCGGGGGAGCTTGAATCTCGGTCTCGTTGAGAATTGTCAGTGTCAGAAACTTTGTAGCGGCCCCGGTTGAAAAGCTGCGGAACTCAGAAAGCTTTAGCCGTAGTGCGTAGTAAAGAAACTTTGTGGTGAGTACATTCGTGTCACGGGGCCTAACGACATACGTCCGTTGATACGCGTCAAATTTCCCTTTGAAGTACTTCAAAGGGAAAATGCCGTTGGCGTTGTTCCCAGCCAGCAGCACGCACTCAGTATCGAAACTGTGTGTGTTCGTCCGGAGTGTTTCCTGCGAGCAAGTAAAGAAAGGGTAGTCGCCATCGGGGACAGCGGCATTTGAGTCAAGCTTGCCCGTCTTGAAAGTGACTAGCTCGCCAAGCTTTCCTGTTTGCAACGCGGTCGCCATTTTCACGCCCCCAAAATCCCCGCCACATTCGCAGCAATGGTCTGTTCCAGTTCCCGCGCCTGGGCGTTCAGCGATTCCAGTTCCTCGTTCAGGGTTTCGAGCTGTTCCTTGAAATCCTCGTCGCTGACATCCTCGCCCGGCGCGACGCCGACGTAGCGGCCGGGGTTGAGCGACCAGCCCTGTGCTTCGATCTCCGCCAGCGTCGCCGCTTTGCACAGCCCGGGCACGTCGGCGTAGGTGGGCTTTTTGCCGAAGATTTCCTTGAGCTTGGCTTCAGCATCTTTGCCGCCGAGGGTGAGGTCGAGCGCCTCGCCGCGATAGAGGCGCACGAGGTTGGCGATGAAGCCGATCTGCGCGGCTGTCCAGTCGCGGTGGGCACGATCCACCTGCCGGTAGATGTGGCGGGCGTCGATGAAGAGCACGGTGTCGGCGCGGTCGGGATGCCCTTCGACAGGCTCAGGGCGAACGGATGTCTTATTTGCCTTGCCCTTGTCGAGGAACCACAGTGTGCAGGGCAACGTGACGGTGTAGAACATGTTGGGTCCGACGGCGACCATCACATCCACGGCTTTCGCTTCGATGAGTTTTTGCCGCAGTTCCTGTTCGGAAGAACGGGCGTCGGAGGCCGAGTTGGCCATGACGAAACCGGCGCGACCTTTCGCGTTTAACGACGAGTAGAACAACTGAATCCACAGGTAGTTGGCGTTGTCAGTGCGCGGCAGGCCGAACGGAAAGCGGCGACCGGCGCCGACCATATCCTTGAGCCGTTCCTTGTCCACCGCATTGACATTGAACGGCGGATTGGCGAGCACGAAGTCGAACTGACCGGTGGCGCTGTGCGGGTCGTCGTAGTAGCTGTTGACGTTGCCGCCGTGGCGGATGTCGCCTTCCAGCCCATGCACGGCCAAGTTGAGGCGACACAGGCGGCCGGTTTCGTCGGTTTTTTCCACGCCACAAATGGCGAGCTCGGCGGCGGGGTTTTTCTGGTGCTCGGCGACGAAGCGCGCCGACTGCACGAACATACCGCCGGAACCGCAGGCGGGGTCGAGAATGCGACCGTGGAACGGTTCAATGATTTCGGTAAGCAGGCGCACGATGCCGCTCGGCGTGTAGAACTCGCCGCCCTTCTGCCCTTCGGTGCGCGCGAACTCGCCGAGGAAATATTCATAGATGCGGCCGAAGGCGTCGTAATCCGCGCTGGCCGGAATCTCGGAAACTTTCTTCAGCAGCTCCTTGAGCAGGGTGCTGGTGAACAAGTTGTAAGTCTTGGGCAACACACCCGCGAGCTGCGGGTTGTGCTTCTCGATCTCGCGCATCGCGGCGTTGACCTTGGCGCCGATGTTGGCCACCTCGGGCAGCGTGAGCAGAGAGTCGAAGCGTGCTTCGGAGCTCAGATACAAAGTTCCTTCCGCATGGTAAGCGGCGGGTTCATCCATCCGACTGCCGCGCCGTGACGACGCGCCAGCGCCTTCGAGCTTAGTGCGCTGGATGGCAAAGCGCACTTCAGCAAAGCGCAGGAAGATTAAGCCGAGGATGGGGCCGGAGTATTCCTGCGCCTTGAGCCCTGAGTTGGCGCGAAACTGGTCGGCGGTATCCCACAGGCGCTTTTCCAGCGTGGCGGCAGCGGTGGCTTTTTCGGAAGGTGCGATCCACTGCATGGTTAGTCTGACTCTCGGTGGCAACGTTGAAAAAGTGCTGCAATGTACAATAGAGTCCGATTCAATCCTACCAAAGCGAGCGCAGCGGCCGCATGCCGAACAAAAGAAGCAGCGGCGAGGACGCGCCGACACTGCCCGAGGACGTATTGCGTCTCATCACACGCATTCTAGGATTAACGCTATTTTTCCAGCCTTTTCCTGATGGCCGCGAGTGCATCGCCGATCCCAAGTTGTAGGCGGCGATCCGCCGTTTCAAACAACGGCAGCAGGCGTCGCATCAAGCTGATGAAGTGCGGCTGCAGGCGTTCGATATTGCCGGTTGCGACTAATTGCAGCGCTGCTTCGATGCTGGGCGCAGGTTCCGCAGCGGCGGGTGGTTTCTTTTCTGGTAGGTTGCTGGCGACGGTGCGATTGCCGCCCTCGCGGTAGGCGCGTGCTGCGCGTTGGTCGGCCAGTGCAAGCAGTTGTTCGATATGGTCGAGCTTGTCGAAGCTCAGGCACACTAAACCGACGCTTGCGGTGACGGGGATGGGGGCTCCGCTTGCGCTGATAAAAGCGGTTGCGTTGAGCGCCTTACGGGCGCGATCACACAACACTGCACCTTCGAGCCGCCCGGCGCCGGCCGCGATGATGGCGAACGCTGCGCCGTCGATGCGTGCGAGCGTGTCTTCGGTGCGCACGGTGTCTTTTAATTTCTTTGCGACCCACAGCAGCAAGGCATCGGCCTGCGCCTGCCCCTGGTGGTGCAGCTCCGCAAACCGATCCACGTGCAGCGCGATTACCGATAAATCCTGGTGACGTCGCGTGCTCAGCGCCAACTCCTGCGCGCCGCGTTCCACAAAAAAACGTCGGCTGCTGATCCCGGTGAGCGGATCAATCGCACCTTGCTCGGCCAGCGCTTCGGAAGTCTGTGCCAGCTTGCGCGTGGTTTGGTCCGACTTGGCAAGCGCGCGTGTGCGTGCCAGCAACTGGGTTTTGTCAAACGGCTTGGTGATGAAGTCGGTCGCGCCGGTTTGCAATGCGCGTTCGCGCGCCGATTGGTCGTCGGCGCCGGTGATCATGATGATCGGCACGGCGCGCACGGTGGCATTTTCGCTGGCACGAATGCGCGCGATCAGCTCATAGCCGTCGATGCCCGGCATTTGCGCGTCGGTGATGACCACCTGCAAGCTCGGGTCGCCACACAGTAGCGCCCAGCCTTGTTCGCCATCGACCGCCTCGGTTAAGCGGAACTCGTCTTTCAATACATTCTTGATCGACACGCGCATGAGTTTCGAATCGTCGATGATGATGACGTGCGGTTTTTCAGAAGATTCAGCCATGGCGAAGCACGCCTGCGGATAGTGGGCTTGTGCCTGTATCGGTAAGCGGCGCTGGAATGTGAACGCTTGGCGTGAGCAACACGACGTGAAAATTGTGGGTTAACGGTGCGTGGCGCAACCGCTGCGCGAAACACGCACCGCGTCTGCTGCTGTCATCGGGGTACGGTAGAAAAAAGCCGCGAAAACGTGTAGCCTGACCCCCTTTTTTCGCAGGCGAAATATGGGCGGCAAGCTTTTCATTCAGACGCACGGTTGTCAGATGAACGAGTACGATTCGGGCAAGATGGCCGACATACTCGCCGCCTCGCATGGGTTTGAAATCGTCAACGACGCGTTGCAGGCCGACGTGCTGCTGCTCAACACCTGCTCGGTGCGCGAGAAGCCGCAAGAAAAAGTGTTTTCGCAGTTGGGCCGCTGGCATGAGTTGAAACAACAACGCCCCGGGCTGGTCATCGGCGTGGGCGGTTGTGTCGCCAGCCAAGAGGGTGATGCGATCCTGAAGCGGGCGCCCTATGTTGACCTTATTTTTGGGCCGCAAACCATTCATCGTTTGCCCGCCCTGCTGGATGCCGCGCGCGCCACGCAGCGGCCGAAGGTCGACGTGTCGTTTCCCGAGATCGAAAAATTCGACTGCCTGCCGCAGCCGCGTGCGGACGGGCCCAAAGCCTACGTGTCGATCATGGAAGGGTGTAGCAAGTACTGCACGTTTTGCGTGGTGCCGTACACGCGCGGTGAGGAAATCAGCCGGCCGTTCGACGATGTGCTCGCCGAAATCGTGCAACTGGCTGAACAAGGCGTGCGCGAAATCCATTTACTGGGTCAGAACGTGAACGCCTATCGCGGCGCGATGCACGACGGCGACGTCGCCGACTTGGCGCTGCTGATTCGTTACCTCGCCGCCATTGACGGCGTCGGACGCATCCGCTACACCACCTCGCACCCGCTGGAATTTTCCGACGCGTTGATCGACGTGTATGCCGAGGTGCCGCAGTTGGTGAGCAACGTGCATCTTCCGGTGCAGCATGGCTCGGACCGCATCTTGACTTTAATGAAGCGCGGCCACACCGTGCTGGAATACAAAGCCAAGATCCGACGCCTGCGTGCGCTGCGCCCGGATATCAGCATCTCGACCGATTTCATCGTCGGTTTTCCCGGCGAAACCGACACCGATTTCGCTGCGCTGCTGGCGTTGGTGGACGACATCAAGTTCGATACCTCGTATAGCTTTATCTATAGTGCACGTCCCGGCACGCCGGCCGCGAGCCTGCCTGACGACGTGAGCATGGATACCAAAAAGCAACGTCTGGCGATTTTACAAGCACGTTTGCTGACGCACGCGCAGGCGATCAGCGCGTCGATGCTCGGGTCGTTGCAGCAAATTCTAGTGGAAGGCCCGTCGCGCAAAAATCCGAGTCAAATGGCCGGGCGCACCGAAAATAATCGCGTAGTTAATTTCGATGGCGCTGCGACGTTGACCGGCGCGTTCGTCACGGTGCGCATCACCGAAGCCTTGACCAATTCGATGCGTGGGGAACTCGTCGCCACTGTTGGCGGCGAGCGTGCCGCCTGCGGAGTGTGTTAACCCCCTTGCCGCACACCGCCATCTCAAACGACCTGGTCTTGACACCAACCGACAATCGTCGCTTGGCGAATCTGTGCGGCAAATTCGACGAGCACTTGCGGCAAATCGAGCATCGGCTGGGAGTGAAAATACAATTGCGCGAAGATGCGCTGCGGGTGAGCGGCGCGCGCGAGTCGGTGCGCGTCGCAGCGCATATTCTCAGCACGCTCTATGACCAGTCTTCGAGTCAACAGCTCACATCCAACATGGTGCATCTGCATTTGCAGGAGGCGGGGATGAGCAAGGCGAACGACGCGGCGGTTGACGAGCCGGTGATTATACAAACGAAACATGGGCTGGTGACGGGGCGCGGTGCGGCGCAAAACCGGTACTTGCATAGCATCCGCGCGCACGATATCAACTTCGGCATCGGTCCGGCCGGCACCGGCAAAACTTATCTGGCGGTGGCCTGTGCGGTCGACGCGTTGCAACGCGATCAAGTGCAACGGTTGGTGCTGGTGCGTCCGGCAGTCGAAGCCGGCGAGCGCTTGGGATTCTTACCCGGCGATCTGACGCAAAAAATCGATCCCTATTTACGGCCGCTGTACGACGCGCTGTATGAGTTGCTGGGCTTCGAGCACGTCGCCAAACTGATCGAGCGCAATGTCATTGAGGTCGCACCGTTGGCGTATATGCGTGGCCGCACCTTGAACGATGCGTTTATTATTTTGGACGAAGCGCAAAACACGACTGTTGAGCAAATGAAAATGTTTTTGACGCGCATCGGTTTTAATTCCACGGCGGTGGTCACCGGCGATGTCACCCAGGTTGATTTGCCGCGCGCAACGCCGTCGGGTTTGTTGCAAGTCACCAAGGTATTGCGGCAGGTTGAGGGTATTAGCTTTACATTTTTCAATTCGCGCGACGTGGTGCGTCATCCGCTGATTCAGCGCATCGTCGATGCCTACGATCATTACGCGCAGGGTGCGGGTTCCGATACCACGCCGGATCGATGAGCATTAAAGTGGCTGTCCAACGCGCCGCCGACGTTGTGGCCACCGATGTGCCGCTTGCGCGTGAATTCCGCGCCTGGGCACGGGCGGCAGTAACGCCCCATTGCCGCGACGCGGAGCTGGCATTGCGCGTGGTCGGCGAGGGCGAAGGTGCGCACTTGAATCACACCTATCGCGGCAAGCGCGGGCCGACCAATGTGTTGTCGTTCGCCGCGCAGCTCGGTCCGAATGCGCCGGTTCCGTTGCTGGGTGACGTGGTGATCTGCGCTCCGGTCGTGACGCGCGAAGCGCGCGAGCAACAAAAACCGGCGCAAGCGCATTGGGCACACATGACCGTGCACGGGTGTTTACATTTGCTGGGCTACGACCACCAGACCACGCGAACGGCGAACGCGATGGAAGCGCTCGAAATCGAAATTTTGAAACAGTTGGGATTTGCCAATCCCTACGCCGAGTTGAAAAAACGCAACGTGAAGAAAAAAACCTAAAGAAAAAATGAGCGACGACGCATCCGAAACCAACACCAGTCATGGCGAGAAAACGCGGCGCTCGTGGCTGGAGCGCATCAGCGACAGGCTCTCGCGCGAGCCTAAAGATCGCGATCAACTCATGGAGCTGCTGCGTGATGCCGAGCAACGCCAACTGCTGGACCCGTACGCCTTGGTGATGATCGAGGGGGTATTGGAAGTTTCGGAAATGCAGGTGCGCGATGTGATGATTCCGCGCGCGCAAATTGTGATCATCGAACACGACAAAACGCCGGAAGAAATCGTTCCGATAGTCGTGGAATCGGCGCATTCGCGCTTCCCGGTGATCGGCGACAACAAAGATGAAGTGATTGGAATCTTGCTGGCCAAAGATCTACTCAACTATTTCGCGGCCCCGGTCAAAACCGATTTCAATCTGCGCGATGTGTTGCGCCCGGCAGTGTTCATTCCCGAAAGCAAACGGCTCAACATGCTGCTGCGTGAGTTTCGCACCAGCCGCAATCACATGGCGATTGTGGTCGACGAGTACGGCGGTGTGGCGGGGCTGGTCACGATTGAAGACGTGCTGGAAGAAATTGTCGGCGAGATCGAAGACGAGCACGACATCGACGATGACGCAAACATCGTAAAAGTCAGCGATGCGCGCTTCACCGTCAAAGGCATCACGTCGATTGAAGATTTCAATCTGGAAGTCGGCTCCGGGTTTAGCGATGACGAATTCGACACGGTCGGTGGCCTAGTGACCAATGAATTTGGCCGTGTGCCTAAGCGCGGCGAGGCGGTGACGTTTGGAACGTTTCAGTTCAAAGTGCTGCGTGCCGACAGCCGGCGTATTCAATTGTTGCAAGTTACGCGCGCGAATTCCGCAGATGGCGCGTCGTAAGTCACGCGCGTGAAACTCGCAACACTGCTTTCGACATCGCAACGGTGTTATGTTCTGGCAAGCGTCGCGGGGCTGTTGGTCCCTTTGGCGTTTGCGCCGTTTAATTTTATCCCGGTCATTTTTGTCAGTCTCGCAGCGCTATTTGCGGTGTGGCGTCGCGTATCGGCGCGAGTGGCGTTTCGCAGCGGCTTTCTGTTCGGCGTTGGCATGTTTGGCGTGGGCGTCAGTTGGGTGTACGTCAGCATGCACGATTTTGGCGGCGTCGCAGCGCCGCTGGGTGTATTTCTAACGTTGTTGTTCGTGCTGTTTCTGGCCCTGTTTCCGGCCGCTGTGGGCGGATTGTACGTCCGCTATTTTCAACAGCCGGACGCGTTGTGGCGCAACACGTTGGCGTTGTCGGCGTTATGGACTTTGGGCGAATGGTGCCGGGGCTGGATATTTACCGGTTTTCCTTGGCTGGCGGTGGGCTATAGCCAGGTGGACTCGCCCTTGTCGAGCGTCGCCCCGGTCGTCGGTGTGTATGGGGTATCGTGGGTCGTGACACTATTGGCGGCGCTGCTGGTGTGCGCGCAGCGCGCTAATGTCTGGAAAGTGGCACTGCCGGCCGTCGCGGCTGTGATTACGGGCGCATCTGCGCTGGCCTTGATCGAGTGGGCGACGCCCGCAGGGGCGCCGATCAAGGTTGCACTACTGCAAGGCAATGTGTCGCAGGATCTCAAATGGCGCCCCGAACAACGCCAGCCGACCATCGATTGGTATGTTGAGAATACCCGTTTGAGCTGGGGCAGCGACTTGATCATCTGGCCGGAAACCGCGTTGCCGGTTTTTTACCACCAAGCTCAGGAGTTTTTGACGGAGCTCGGCCGCGAGGCGCACAACGCCAATACCGACTTGTTTATCGGCGTGCCGGTGATGAACCCGCGCACCCAGCAATATTACAACAGCATGGTGAGCGTGGGCGGCACGGCGCAGAGCTATTCCAAGCAACACCTGGTGCCGTTTGGTGAGTATATTCCCCTTGCCACGTTACTCGGCGGCTTGATGGAATTCATGCAGGTGCCACTGCCTGACTTCAGCACCGAAACCAGCGCGCCGGTGGTGAAGCTGGCGGGTTATCCGATGGGCGTGTCGATTTGTTACGAAGACGCGTTCGGCGAGGAGGTGATCAACGCCTTGCCCGAGGCGCGGGTGCTGATCAACACCAGCAACGACGCATGGTTTGGCAACTCGATGGCACCGCACCAACATCTACAGATTGCGCGCATGCGCTCCATCGAAACGCAACGCCCGATGCTGCGCGCAACCAACACCGGCGTGACGGCGGTGATCGATCATCGTGGTAAGGTGATCGCTCAGGCGCCGCAATTTGCAGCGGCGGTGCTGCGGGCCGCCGTGCAGCCGATGCAGGGCACGACACCCTATGTTCGCGTGGGCAATAGCGCGTTGATTACTACGCTTGTGTTGCTGGTGACGATGCTCTTGTTAGTTGTTAGAAAGGGCGCGCGAACCGCTGCTTGAATCTGCCAACGGTTTACACCGCGAACAGCGGTGGCTTACACTCCAGAAAAATCGTTATTCACTATGCGTAAATTCGGGGATGGGGTAGTGGGAGGATTCAACACGTCATGTTGATTTCCATGAGTCGGTTGCGACGTCATAAAACTCCGGTACTGCGCTTGGGTTCCCCGTGAGCGTGCAGTGTTCCGAATAACGTCGGTTTCAGGGGTCGGGGGTTCAGTGTTGTTGCCACATCAAGTGCGCCGTCACTCCGCAAATATTTTCCATGCGTCGTCGTATGCGACTGCGCTTTTTATTGCATTGATCTGCGCAATCGGTTCAAACAGCGCGCATGCCGAATATTTTATTCCTACCAGTCTTGGCGGCAGCTTGACGTACGGCTATGGCTATTCGCGCGTCGCAGATGCCGAGTCGGAAGGAACAAGCATGACGTTGAGCCTCGGCGGCGGCGGTTATATTTGGGAGCCTTGGTTCATGACCCTGGGCGCTGGTGTTGGTTTAGGTGTAAGCAGCGCCAAGAGCAACGGTGGTTCTGCCGGTAGCGCCGGGAAGAGTATCAGCGGCAACATGGATTTTACCCTGTTCCCCGATAGTCGTTTTCCAACCAATTTTGGGTTTGCAGTGAGCGATAGCCGTCAAGAAGTTAAAGACAACGTACTATTGCGCGGACAGGGATCCCAATCGCGACGCTTCTATCTTCGGCAAATCTATAATTCACCGGGTGGCTTGAATTCCAGTGCGTGGTTCGATCAAAGTTCCGGGTCGACCAGTTATGCATCAGGAGTGTCGATAGACCGATCATTTGGATTTCAGTTGCACAAAAGATTTGGGTATCACGACGTTCAATTCGGCGGTGGACTGTTTGAAAATATTCCGGCCACGTATGATAGCAAGGGCATAAGCTCGAATTTAGCGGCGTCGCACAATTATTTCCCCACGGGCGAGGTGGGCGTTTCGTCATCGGCAAGTTATTCAAGCGCAAAGACCACGGGCGGGGTAAATTCTGATTTTAGCTCGAGCTATGAACAAGTATCGAGCTCGTTTTATTGGCGACCGGAACACCGTCCCTACTTTGTCAGTGGCGGTGTCATGGTGTACTCGGTGCAATCGGGTTCGGTGTCGCGGGGCGTAGCGACTAATGCCAGTGCCTCGTATCAAATCGCGCGAAATATAAGTGTCAATGCCGGACTTTCGGTTAGTGTTGCCGATGCTGCGGGCAGTCAAACTCTCAGTGCATCGCAATCGCTTTCGACGAGTCTTCCGTCTGATCGATACGTGCTCTTTGGTCTCGACTACGGTTGGAATGTAGGCTTAGGTGTGAGCAACAACGTGCAGCGCATGGATCGCGCGGCAAACGCGCTAGACGGTGAACTAAATGGCGGTAAAACAAAACAAAATCAGCAGTCCGTAAACGTCGGCGCTTCGCATAATTTGGGGCATGCGTGGAATTTGGGCCGATCTACCACGACCAGTTTAAACTTTAGCCAAAGTGCGTCGACCAGTAAGTCCAGCAACAGTGCGCCCACAAGTTCGCTGGGAAACTCAGCCTCTGTCGGGTGGAGCAACTATGGATTTGGCGGCAATACGTCAGCCAACGTCTCCAGCTCCTATTCGCGATCTTTTAGTAAAGACGGCGTGGCATCCCAAGTAGTCAGTGGGCAGCTAGCGCGTAGCCAAGAATTATCCCGCTTAAGCAGTCTTTCCGGCAGTCTCAATTTTCAAGCCAGCCGGTCTCAGCGGTCCAGTAACGGCGTGTCAAAAGACAATCCATCGGTGCAGCAGGGCAGCAGCGGTATAACGAAATCAGCATCCGCCGCCTTCAATTATTCGCATGGACGCTTTCTGGGCATCTATGGGTTGACGTACAACTCGACTCTATCGATTCCGTCTTTGTTGAAAGGGGATGGCACGCAGTCAACATCCGGCAAAAATTGGGATAACACGTTTGGATATTCAATCGGGAGGTTAGGGCTAGGCTTGTCGGCGCACGTATCCGAGTCTGGCCCCGGGCAGCGTGCTTACTCGATGGCGTTCAGCGCTGTACGAAGTTTTTGAGCTGTTGTACTATCGATGCGCATTATATTCTTAAAGGGTGTTTTTTCGGGGAGAGAGAGTGATATGAAGATCAAAAGAACGATGGAGTTGTTAAGTCAGTGGTTGGTGCTTGCGAGTTTCGCTGGCATTTTAGTGCTATTTTTGCCCGCGCCAGCGCAGGCCGAATATGCGGATGTTGTCATTAATAACTATGCTGATGCGGCAGGGATGCGGCCGGTGGTGTTTCCGCATTGGTATCACCGCATTCGTTTTCGCTGCAAGGTGTGTCACGCGGATTTAGGTTTTCAGTTTAAGGCCGGCGGCAACAAGATCACGATGGCTAAGATCATCGACGGCCAATTCTGCGGGGCCTGCCATAACGGTGAGATTTCCTGGTCGGTGGAAAACTGCGGGATGTGTCATTCGGGTGTTCCGGGCACGCCGACGCAGATTCACGGCAGCACGGTGCAGCGTTTGGTGGCTCCTGCATATAAATCGTTGCAGGACGGCAAGCCGGCCGATGCGCAGGAAAAACCTGCTGATAAGGCCGACGCTAAAGACGCTAAACCAGCCAAGTAATCGTTCGGTAGCATTATAGAATTCGGGGAAGGGAAATGTCATGAACAGCACTGTAAAAGTTGTTGCGATGTTGGTCGCCGTAATGGTACCCGCTGCAAGCTTAGTTGCGGCTGAGACGCAAGCGACCAAGAAGTCCATGGAGTTAAAGGAAGTTGATTCGGATGCGAACAAGGTCAGTAGTGCAAATGTGTTTAATCGCTTACTGAAGAAGCCCAAGCAGAAAAACGCGCCGCCGCCGGAAGATGGCATCCATGATCCGGATAACGAAGGTAGCCATGTGCTGCAGCCGCCGCTGGTGTCCTATGAGGGTCTGCCAACGACGGAATTCGGCAACTATGTCGACTGGGTGCAGGCATTGCAGAAAGGCTTTTTAAATCCGCGTTATGACCGCGTTGATCCGAGTGTCGAAGCGCTGGTGATGGATATGGACATCGTTCGCGAGGTGAAGGCGTCGATGCCCGACGTGGTTTTCCCGCACAAGCCGCATACCCAATGGCTGCATTGTTCTAATTGCCACCCAAAGATTTTTATTCCGCAAAAAGGCGCTAATCAGATCAATATGTCGGCTATTTTGCTGGGGCAAAAATGCGGTGTTTGTCATGGCAAGGTATCGTTTCCGATCACTACGTTGTCATGCAAAAAATGTCACTCCAAGCCGAAGCCGGATGACTGGAAGCCGCCACTCAGCTCCGCGAGTGTGAAAAATCCATGGCGGTAACTTTGTTCTGTGTTTAGTGCGCCAGTACGGGTGCGAATTCGCACCCGTACTGCGTTATGAGTGCGTAATTGTGAATTGACTGGGTTGCAGGTGGTTATGTAATTGCTCAATTCAAACCGCAGAGCAAGGGTTTGTCCAGGGTGTGAATCGATGCATCGAATCCATGGTTATTTTTTGTTGATAGCGATGTCTACGGCAGCGATTACCGGTTGCGGGTTCTCTACGACGAAGAAAGAAATTTCGACTGCGTCGCCTGCTGCAGCCGAAGCGCCGGTTATTGTGTCGCCGAAGCCAGACCTCACTCCGCCGGTGCCTGCCGACAAATCAACTACCACTTCAGAAAAAGTAGTTGCGTCTGAAACGCGCCAGCCAGACCCATCGCAGGCTACGGAGGCGGCATCGTCGCCCGCCCCTACTGTCCCGGTAGATAAAGCTCCCGCCATGCCTGTCGTGGCAGCGCCGACCCCGCTCCCCGTGCCGATTAGGAAAAAAGATCCGAATTATTTCGTGATTACTGTCGCTGAAAAAACGCCTGCTCATCCAAACTTCGGCAAAGGGCATCATCTGGGCTTTTTGCTCGACGACGTTCCGGGCAAGTCGGCAGTTTTAAAGCGTGGTGAAACCTACGAGTTCGATGTACAAACTAATCCGCTGCACGATGTTTATTTTTCTACTAGTCCGATAGGGTGGGGCGGTGGAACGGTAACGGAAGGGATCAAGGGACAATTCACTTATCGTGGTTTGATCGTTGTGTCGCCTACAGAAAACACGCCGGAAATTATCTACTACCAATGCCGAAATCATAGCTCCATGGGCGGTAAAGTCGTGGTCGTGAACAAGACTGCATCGAAGGCTGACATTGATCGGTTAATGGTCGCAGGGACTCCTGCATCCGGGGGGCAGGTCGAGAGTGGCGGTGATCAAAAAAATAACCCGATGAATGCTGCCAAGCAGAAGATCATGTTGGTGGAGCTCATGTTGCAATCGAAGTCTGCCAAAGCGGTGACCGAAAGTGGTGGCGAGGTAGTAAGAAAAATTCTGGTTAGCGCAAATGATAAGCTGCAAAGCGCACGCCAGGAGTTGGGAAGCGGACGTACCAGCCAAGCGCTGACCTTGGCAGATGAGGCGTTAAAGCTCGTCACTGTGGCTACCCAATCGACTTCTAACGAAGAAGCCGCCAAACTGCAGCGTGGACGTTACAATGAAGCATTGGAGGTTTTAAAGAATTTCCAGGAATCGCATAAACAGAATTTCGAGCGCACAGTGAAAAAGCGTGGCGCTGCCGCCGCAGTAGATTACGATCACGTCAAGGTCGACGGCTTGGTCAGCGAGGCGCGCGTGTTGAGCGATAAGGGCCAGCATGAGAAAGCGACGCAAGCACTGACCAGGGCCGAGCGCTTGGTTACACAAGCGATCCAGGCGATGCTGAATGCGCAAACCATCGTTTATGATTTAAATTTTGAGACCCCGGCGGACGAGTATGAATATGAGCGCAAGCGGTTTGTCAGTTACGAGGAGCTGATCCCCGTCGCCATTGAGGAGAAAAAGCCTGCCGAGGCCGTGGTGAAATTAATGGACACCTATGTAGTAAAAGGACGTGCGCGTAAGTCTGAAGCTGAAGCAAAAGCCAAGGCCGGAAGCTATCCTGAAGCGATTAGTCTAATGTTAGTGGCAACAGAGGAAATTCAGCGCGCGCTGCGGTTGGCCGGGGTCAGTCAGTAGCCAAGTTGAGGGAGTCGAAAGATATCTATGCGTAGTTCTATATCAAGTGGCGTACGAATCACGTTGGTGCTGGGCCTATTTGTCGTGCCCGCAGTGGCCGACGAAGGTGCCGGACATTTTCAGTTGAACGGGCATGTTGTCCCGATTGCGGAAGATGGGATACACGACGCGACCAACGACGCCGTAAGAATCTTACAACCCCCCTCCGAGGCCATGGCGAATTTTCCGCGTGATCAACGCGGTGTTATCAATTGGGTCGACACACTGGACAAGGGCATGGTCAATCCACGCACCGGGCTGACCGGCACCGAGAAAATGCACTCGGTGGATTTTGATGTAATCTTTAAAAATACGGCGTCGATGCCCTATGTGCGCTTTCCGCATTTACCGCACACCAAGTGGTTGACGTGCAAAAACTGCCATCCGGAAATTTTCTTGCCGCAACGCGGCGGAAATTTTGTCACCATGGCGGCCATCATTGAGGGGGAATTTTGTGGGGTGTGTCATGGGAAGGTCGCGTTTCCGCCATTGGAGTGCAACCGCTGTCACAGCGTGCCACGCGACAGCATGGGCTTGCGTTAAACCGAAAAATTCACGCGCCATTCCGGATCGCTATGCCGATACCGGTCGCTCTTCGCGTCTCGCATTCGCCGTGACCCCGTGCTGTCTTTGCTCGGCGCGGCAAATGTTCACGGCCGTCTGCGCAATGCTCGTGCTTGCAAGTTGTAGCATTGCGGAATTGAAGTCGTCGGTCACTTCTCCAGAAAAAAACGCATCAACGACACCTGCGGTGACTCCGCCGACAAATTACACCCGCCCTGGGGATCCAGAAATATTGGTGGTCATGGAACCCATTACCGGCGCCCAGCAAGTTTTGGCCAATGGCGTAATCAGTGAATTTGCACGCATTGTAGTGGGCGATGA
This sequence comes from Gammaproteobacteria bacterium, assembly GCA_031363085.1. Classification (GTDB taxonomy): domain Bacteria; phylum Pseudomonadota; class Gammaproteobacteria; order SG8-11; family SG8-11; genus UBA6921. Next base: position 7,602 of record JANLTU010000228.1, on the reverse strand, counting down.
AAACACGGTGAGGTTCATGAACCCCGTGGCGGTGGGCGGAATAAAAGACCAGATGCTGGTCGTAGATGCCGGTGCACGCGCGGTATATCGCTACAATTTGACCAGCAAAGAAATTCGCAATCTTGCGCAGGCAGGTGGGCAATTTGCGGGTGACCCCGCAGGTATTGCCGTCGAGCAGGACCTCAGCTTTTATGTTGCCGACCCAGTCGGTAAGCAGGTGCTGTATTTCGATGCCAACGGTAATTTAATCCGACGCTTTGCTGACGCGGCTAACCTCGCCCGGCCGATTGATATCGCTGTGGATGAAACGCGCGGATTGCTGTATGTCGCCGACGGCAGCTATAGCCACATTATTATTTTTAGTAAAACCGGCCAAGCCATGTCCGCAATCGGCTCACGCGGCCAAGGCCCGGGTAAATTTCGTGCAATCACGGCAATTGCCAAGGGCAAAGATAGCCTTTTTGTTGCTGATCGCTTGGAATTGCCGTTACAGGAAATCGACATTAACACCGGCGCATTTCGATTTTCCATCGCGCGCGGGCAAATTATCTGGCCAACTGCGATTGTCCTGGATAAGCGCAACCGCATCTTTGTGAGCGACCGCTTTGACAATACCATCAAGGTGTTCGACGACATCCGGCTCATCGCCACGATTGGTGGTAATGGTTATGCTCCTGGTCGATTTAGGCAAGTGACCGGCATGTGGCTGTCAGAACAAAACGTATTATATGTTGCCGACAGCCTAAATCACCGTATTCAAGTGTTCCGCGTAGTTTCTGACAACAACGACCCCCTTCCGATTATTGTGCCGTAGAGCGAGCCCCAATTCATGCGGATCGTGGTTACTCTTTGTATATTGGCCATGCTGGTTGCCTGCGGTGAGACAAAATCGTTTTTGCGCTACGAAGCAAAAGGCGAGCGCATGGTCTGGCCGCAACTTCCAGAACCAGCGCGTTACCGCTATGTAGGTCAATTTACCGGCGAGGACAACATCTTCAAAGAAGAAGGTGGCGGGTTTGAAAAAGCCTTGCGCTGGTTGGTGGGGCTGGCAAGTTCGGCGCCGGATCGGTTGATGTTGCAGCGCCCCCAGTCGGGCGTCGTTGATGATGTGCGCGGGCGTGTGTACGTCACTGACGTCGGGCGTCGTGGTGTATTTGTATTTGACGAGCCTAAAGGCCAGATATTTTTCTGGGACAATGTCGGTCAGTCGCAGCGGTTTATCACGCCGTCGGGCATCGCGCTGGGAGTGAAGGGGCAGTTGCTGGTCGCGGATGCGGATTTAGCTCAAGTAGTTCGGCTGGGCCCCAACGGCGAACCGTTGGGGACATTCGGCGAGGGGCTATTAAAACGGCCGACAGGAATCGCGCGCGACCCACAGACCGGGCGCATCTATGTGTCCGACACGCACGCTCATAACATTAAAGTCTTCGACGATGACGGCAAGCTGAAAGAGGTGATCGGTCAACGCGGCGAAGGTATTGGCGAGTTCAATTTCCCGACCTTCCTGGCCTTTACCAATGGCAAGTTGTATGTCACTGACACACTCAACTCACGCATCCAGGTGCTCAATGGGGTGGGAAAATATGTGTTCAAGTTTGGCCGCCGCGGACTCTACATCGGCGACTTACCGCGTCCCAAGGGCGTTTCAGTCGACCGCGCTGGGAGAATTTACGTGGTGGAATCGTATTATGATCATTTGTTAGTATATTCGCCGGATGGTCAGTTACTATTGCCCATCGGCGGTACAGGTTCTGAAGTGGGGGAGTTTTATTTACCGTCCGGGGTTTGGACCGACGCTCAGGAGCGTGTCTACGTTGCGGACATGTTTAATAGCCGAGTAATGATTTTTGAATATATCGGCGGCGCGTTGAAGTAAATGCTTTGGCTGTGCATGAATTCATGCAAGCAGCGGATGCTCGGTTGTACCCGCTCGCAGTTCAATTCGCTAGTGTGTGCGACGAGGGAATCTATGGGGACAAACTGGTTTAAAATTGTTGCCATCGCGTTCTATGTTGGATTGGCAGTGCTCCCGTTGAGCCAGTCTTATGCGGCGCGTATCGCGGATATTCGCAACACCAAGCATAATTTTTCCGCAGGAATCACGCCGAATCTCGCCGGTGGTGCAAGTCGCGTGGTCTCCGCGACCACCGAAAAACAAATTTGCGTGTTTTGCCATACGCCGCACGCGGCCGAAGCGGTGCTGGCGCCGTTATGGAATCGCAAGCTTTCCACAGCGACTTACGACACCTATCGCTCAGGTTCAATCGACGCCACCTCCGGACCCGATGTTCCGTTAGGTCAGCCGAGCGGCATCTCAAAATTATGTCTGTCATGTCACGACGGTACGATGGCCATTGGTGCCGTGAACGTACTGACCGGAGCATTCACGGACCGTGATCCATTAACTCCGGACATCGCAACGCAAGGCACCGGTCCGGGCGGCGTCATGGCGCCAGGTGAAGGAAGAGATACCGGATTTACCCGCTTCATCGGCACCGATCTTAAAAACGACCACCCCATTTCACTGACCTTCAATACGGCGCTGTCGCTGAAAGACGGTGATATGCGCGATCCGGCTACGTCTCAGTACGTCGGGGTACGTAAGAGGGGAGTAAAACCGCTGTTGCCATTGGAGGCCTCGCCGACCAATCCGGCAGAAGGGATGGTGCAGTGCAATACCTGCCACGACCCGCATATTCGCGACAATAATCCGCTGAATAACGAAAACATAAAATTCTTGCGCGCCTCGCGTTTTCAACTGAGCGCGCCGACGGCGACAGCCTTCAATCCGGCGCAAGATATCATTTGCCTTGCCTGTCATGACAAGCAGGGTTGGGTCGGTTCCGCGCACGCGAACAGTCAGGTAGCCACCGGAACATACACCATCGCTGCCGGTACCGTGCGTGATTTCCCGCCGGGCAAACAGGTGTGGGAAACTGCTTGCTTGGCTTGTCACGATATACACACGGTGCAGGGCTCGCGACGCTTGTTGCGCGAGGGGACCGATGGCCCAACCAAGGTCAGTTCAAGTGGCTATCCAATCAAGCAGGGGGGCGCGCCTGCCATCGAACAAAACTGTTTTGCGTGTCACTCCTCCGATGGCGGCACCCTTAATGCGCAGGGCTTGAATACGCCGGTGCCCGACATCAAGATAGACTTCGTAACGCCTGGCAACACGCATATGCCGATAGCCACAGTCGATCAGGCGAACGGCGTTAACTACCCCACTGAAGTGCACAATATCGGTACCGAAACCAGCGTAACGCAGGCGGGTAAAGACTTCATTGAGGCCCGCGTTAACTTGGGCTATGGCAAGCTCGAAAACCGACATGTCGAGTGCACCGACTGTCACAACCCACACCGCGTTATCCGGAATCGCATATTCAATGCAAATCCGAATACGCCAGATGCCGGTCCCACCCATCAACACGGTGGCGCTCCGCACACCAATATTGCCTCGGGTGTGTTGAAGGGCATGTGGGGCGTGGAGCCCTCCTACGGATCTAACAATTTTTTTGCCGCGCCTGAAACCAATATTACGTTTACGCTCAAGCGTGGTGACCCCACCATCAACAGTCCGACCGATGTGGGGCAGCCGTACGTCACGCGTGAGTATCAAATCTGTTTAAAGTGCCATTCGAATTACGCCTACGGTGCAACTCCGCCGATGCTGGGTTCGTTCCGTGGCGGCACGGCTTCAGGCACCAATCAAATGACTCAGTACACCAATCAGGCGAATGAGTACAACTCACCACTGAGTCACCAAGGCGAGGTGCAAGCGACCGACAGTGGCGCCACGTTTACGGCGAACGCCAATCACCGCAGTTGGCACCCGGTACGGGTACCGACTGGACGCACGCCCGCAGTACGTAACGCCAATGCCAATAACTGGGTTAACCCGTTTAACTTGGCGGTGGGTACGCAAACGATGTATTGCACTGATTGTCATGGTTCCAACACCCAAGCGGGCACAGCGGTTCCTGACGGGAATGGCGCCAGCACCGCCCAGCCTATTGCCACGAGCGAAAACGGTAGTGTTTGGGGACCACATGGATCTTCGAATAACTTCCTATTAAAAGGAAAATGGGCGGGTGATTTGAATGGTGGCACCGGTGAAATCGGCTGCAATGCAGGCAATCGAGGCTGCACGCCGGACGCACCAACGCATATTTGTTTCAAATGTCACGACTTCAACCAGTATGGAAATCCCGGGACCACCAATATTCAAAACAGTGGATTTGCGCTCAACCCTGCGGGTGGGGGTATGTGCATGATGGGCGGCGGCGGTGGTGCGGGTGGCGCCGGCGGCGGCGCTGCCGGAGGCGGCATGGGTGGTGCTGCTGGAGGGATGGGTGGCGCCGGGGGAGGCATGGGTGGTGCAGCAGGCGGTGGTGCAATGGGCGGCGGCATGATGTGCATGGGTGGACCGGGCGGAATGGGCGCGGGCATGGGTATGGCCATGAACAATTTACATATTTTTCACGCCAATGCCGTTGATACATTCCGCTGCAATTTGTGTCATATCGCAGTGCCGCACGGGTGGAAAAATAAAGTATTTCTAGCCAATCTCAATGACGTTGGCCCCGAGGCGGGCTTAACTGCGGGCACCCAAGTCCGGTTAAATACCACCAGTGGCTACTTCCAAGGCCCCTATTACAATCGCGCTGCTTTAAAGGTCGTGACTTTCGGCCAAAGTGGCCTTTGGCAGGATCAGTTTTGCGGGTCTGCCGGTCCCCCGGGTAGCGGTGTAGTGGGCGTGATGTGGATGGCTATGAGCTCTGAAGCGTGCGTACAGGTTCCTTAGAGCCTTGTTCAAGATCTTTTTGGAGCGATGCGGTGCAAGGCAAAGTCGAACTCAAAAACGCCGCATACGCGCAAGTATGTGAGTATTTTGAGTCTGATTTTAACGCCGCAATGCGGTCGGGAGTTCTTGAACAGGCGCTTAGGAACACGTGGATTTAATCCGCATTCCCGCAGCATCAGCATGGCGGTGCTGATGTAACTTTTTGCTGTCCGCGCCGCGATACCTTGCTCGTTGGCTAGCGCGGCAACCTGCATCTGATGATCATGATCCGATTCTCCACTTTCCGATGCATGTCGATAATTTTCAAGCGTGCGTTCGCGCTGCGAGTCGCTGTGAGCATGGCGGTGGCATGTTGGCTAGCTTCCGCTGCTTACGCTGAAGTGCCACGCTTTGCTTACGTTGCCAATTCGTTTGACAGCACGCTTTCGCTATTTATTGTCGACAGTCATTCGGCCCAACTACGCCCCAATGGGCACGTTCCCACCGGTAAATTTCCCTCCTCGGTGCTGGCGCACCCGTCCGGAAAATATCTGTATGTTGCGCAGCAAACCGGAATGAAAATTGTTGGTTTTTCCGTCGATCCGGTGAGCGGTCGTTTAACTCCGTTACCTGATTCTCCGTTTGAGCCAAAAGTGACATCGCCGTTTTGGCTGGCCACCGATGCGGTCGGCAAGTTTTTATATTTTGCCGGGCGCAACTCCAACAACATTGGCGCGATGGCGATCAATCCAAATACTGGCTCGCTCACGGCGATCAAGGGCGCGCCATTTCCTGGCGGATTTCTGCCGCGCTCGGTTACCGTAACGCCGTCAGGACAGTTTGTGTACATGACCAACATCAATGACGACACGGTCTCCGGTTACCGCATCGATACCAACACAGGCGCATTGTCCGCCCTGCCGGGCTCACCGTTTGTGGCCGGTGATTCGCCGCAATTCATGGCGATGCACCCGAACGGGAAATTTGCCTTTCTTACCAACTGGAATAGCCGCAGCATCCTTACCTACAAAATCGATCCGGTCAGCGGCGCTTTGCGGCGCGAAGCCGAACTGATATTGAAAGCAAAAGTCTACCCTTTCGGCATTGGATTCGATCCGGCCGGCCGTCACCTGTATGCAACGGATTGGTTTGGCGGGGTCTTGGGATTTGCCGTGAACGCCGATGATGGCGCCCTGACTGCGATTGCCGAATCCCCATTTAATGCCAAGGGCAAGCTCCCCGCCCAGATTGTGCTGGAGTCTTCCGGGCAGTTTGCTTTTACGCCCAACTATGATTCGCACGACATCACGAGTTACGCGGTCGACCCTGATTCCGGGGCGCTAACGGCGCTCGACACGACGTGGTCACGACCGGGTCCGCGTACGATGGCGATAATCAGTGGTGAGCGCCCAGTCGAGTTTCAGCCGCAATGGCTCTACACGGCGAACGCCGCCGACAACACTGTTTCGGTCTATCAAATAGATTCCGCCAGCGGTAAATTGAAGGCGCTTACAACCTTGCCCACAGGGACTAATCCCAGCGCACTGGCCATCAGCACAGCGGGGCGCTTTCTATATGTGACCAATGCGGGGTCCAACACAATTTCAAGTTATCGAGTCGACCCGGTTTCCGGAATCCCCAAAGAAATTCCTGGCTCGCCGGTCAAGACCCGTGAGCGGCCGCAAGCCATCGCCATCGACTACAACGATCAATATGCCTATGTGACCAATAGCGCGGCAAAAACCATGTCAGTTTACGCGGTGGACGCGCAATCCGGGCTGTTGAGGGAGCTGAGCAAGGCGGACATCCCCTACCTTGAATTCCCGCGCCCGGCGGGTTCGGATCCGCGCGCGGTGGCAATACACCCAGAATCCCGCTTCGCTTATGTAGTGGATGCAACGCTGAGCAAGATTATTGTGTTCAGCTATTACGGCGATGGCCCACTCGCCGTTGATCCCAGTCCGCAATATGTTGCGTTTGATGTGGCAAAAAATCCTGTCGCCCTGGCGCCCGACCCGCGCGGTAAGTTCCTCTACATGGCGCACGGCAGTATCAACGCACTGGGTATTTATTCAATCGACGTCTTTACTGGCGAAGTCAAGGCAGTGCCCGGTTCGCCCTTTCCGGCCGGCACCGCACCGGCGGCAGTCGCAGTACATCCCGGCGGACAATTTGTGTACGTAGCCAACAAAGGTTCCAACGACATCACGGTGTACCACACCGACACCGCGCAGAGCCGTTTCACGCGCGTGGGCCAAGTCAAAACCGGCGCCGCACCGGTGGCGATCTCGGTTGAAGGCTCGGGCCGCTATGCCTATGTAACGAACGAGGAGTCCAATACTATTTCAATGTTCACCATTGATCCCAGCAGCGGTATGCTGAAGGAAACCGGCACCCTTCCCAGCGGCGCAAAACCGAGTGCATTAGCGGTGTTTACCGCGATACGTTAAGGTGTTCGCCGGTAATTCCATTGCCAATTTAAAACGATACGTTGTTGCCCCGCCTTGCCGTGCAACTGCCCTGTCTGCGTTGGCATTGGCTAGGGCAGGTCTTGCGCGCAGCGAAAACCCACGTCGTTATAGCCGACGGTAGGCGGGAAGTTGTAGCGGTACGCGCTGCGGAAATAATGCGGGATCACGTAGTGGCCGACGCCGCCCCAACTGCCGCCGCGCGCCACTTTGTTTTGCTGGCCGTATTTCGGGCTTTTGTAATCGGCACCCGGATACGCGTCGAACCAGTCGTCCACCCATTCCAGAACATTGCCGGCCATGTCGTACGCACCATAAGGCGAACGGCCTTGCGGCAGCGAGCCGACCGGC
>JANLTU010000209.1:0-12949 GCA_031363085.1 Gammaproteobacteria bacterium | reverse complement strand
GATCTGCCCGGTCTGCACACCCGCGTTGGTGGTGCTGCTTGGCGTTGCCGCCGCGTCGGGATCGCCGTCGCTTGGCGTTGGCTTGCTCGGCGCCTTTGCCCTCGGCCGCAGCCTCCCCATCGCGCTGGGCGCACTCTCCCTGGGCTGGTTAGAGCACGTTCAATTCATCGCGCGTTATCGGCGCCGCTTTGAAATCGCAGGCGGCATCACGCTGATCGTCGCCGGCCTGTACATGCTCAACGCGTATTTCATTTTGATCCCGGTGTTGGCGGGCTAGCGCGCTTAACTATGTGTCCGTAAGGTTGGGGCAAGATCAGCATTTAAGTCGCATCTTGCATCCACTCTGACGATCTCACGCGCTGACTTTGACAAGCTATTCACAGCCGTCGAAAAGAAAATTGACGCAACGCTCAAGGCTGGGCAACCGCTTCAATACTTTAAGGGAGAATGGTTGCATCACGTTCTGCAGAAGCACCTCGAAAGCATACCTAAGACCCCAGACGCAAAAACGAATTCCGCAGGCGAAAAAGTCGCTATCGCACTGCTTGCTCAGGTAGCGGCTAACCCAAACTGTAGTTGCTGCGCGCCGTTCTCACCATCTGTAGCCGCCCTTGTCGCGCAGGTTTGATGGGGCACCTTTTTGCGTCAACACCGCCAAGTCAGACCTAACCCTCGCTCTACTGGAAGCCTTGCTCGGTAACCCTTAAACCGAAACCCGGGGCAGGATTGCGCTATCGCATTATCGATGCGCGAGCCGTACTTATTTAGTTAGTGAACTGCAGGATTACGCGGAGCGGCGCTTGCGCGAGTTTGATAGTCGAGTTCCACGTGGCGCGGGCCAAGTAATTCTTCCAAACGATGCATTAATTCCCCCGTCGGCCGCACGCGCCATTCTTTGCCGAAGCTGAGATTCACTTTCACGCCGTCGCCGACGAACTGTACCCGGATCGGGCATGGGCCTTCGCGAAATGGGGTGAGCACTTTGGCCAGCGCGGGCGCGAAGTCGGTGGTGAATTTTTTGCCGTCGATTTGCAGCACCAGCCGCCGTCCGTAGATTTCACGCGCTTTGTCGATATCGTAGATTTCGCGCGCGCTCATTTTGTACGAGCCGCTGTATTCGTCGACGCTCACTTCGCCTTCGATGACGATGAGTTTGTCCTTGGCCAGCAAGTCGCGGCAGCGGGTGTAGACATCTGAAAAAACCGCCATTTCAATGCGCGCGCTGCGGTCGTCCAGCGTCACGAAGGCCATGGTGTCGCCCTTCTTGGTTTTCATGGTGCGCAGCGCCAACACTAATCCGGCGATTACCAGTGTGGCATCGCGTTTGGGTTGCACGTCGACGATGCGGCAACTGGTGAACTTGCGCAGCTCGTCTTCGTAGCGCGTGATGGGATGGCCGGTGAGCCACAGGCCGAGGGTTTCTTTCTCGCCGTTCAGGCGCTGCTCTTCGCTCCAGTCTTTTTCGACGACGTAGTTGCTGGCGGGTTCATTGACTGCGTGCGCGGCGCCGAACAAGTCGGTTTGGCCGCGCTCGCGATTCTGCGTGGTTTGCTCGGCGAGCTTGATTGCAGTGTCGAGCGACGCGGCCAGTGTGGCGCGGTTGGGGCCGACTTTATCCAGCGCACCGGAGCGAATCAGCGCGTCGAGTACGCGGCGATTGGCCTTGCGCAAGTCGATGCGTTTGCAGAAATCGAAAATGTCTTTATACGGCCCGTTTGCGTTACGCTCGTCAATGATGCTCGCGATGGCCGACTCACCGGCACCCTTGATTGCGCCCAAGCCGTACACCACCGTGTGATCGTCCAGCACCGTAAAGCGGTAGGCGCACAGGTTGATCTCCGGCGCCAACATTTTTAATTTCATGTCGCGGCACTCGTCGATCAGCGTGACGACTTTGTCGGTGTTGTCCATATCCGCCGACAACACCGCCGCCATGAAGGCTGCCGGGTAATGTGCCTTGAGCCAGGCGGTTTGGTACGAGACCAGCGCGTAGGCAGCCGAGTGCGATTTGTTGAAGCCGTAACCGGCGAACTTTTCCATCAAGTCGAAGATGTGGGTGGCGACTTGTTCTTTGACGCCCCGCTCCATCGCGCCCTGGGTGAAAATTTCGCGCTGCTGCGCCATCTCTTCGGCTTTCTTTTTGCCCATCGCGCGGCGCAACAAATCGGCGGCACCCAGCGTGTAGCCGGACAGCACCTGCGCGATCTGCATCACCTGTTCCTGATACAAAATCACGCCGTAGGTCGGTTTTAAAATCGTTTCCAGCGCCGGATGCGGGTAGTTCACCTTGGCGCGGCCGTGCTTGCGGTTGATGAAGTCATCCACCATGCCCGACTGCAAGGGGCCGGGTCGAAACAAGGCGACCAGCGCGATAATGTCTTCGAAACAATCCGGTTGCAGGCGCTTGATTAAATCTTTCATGCCGCGCGATTCGAGCTGAAAGATCGCGGTGGTGGCGCAGGCTTTGAGCAGATCGAAGGTGGGCTTGTCGTTGGTTGGGAGCAAGGTGATGTCGAGCGGTGTGTCACCTGAGGTAAATCCCCCCTCGCCCCCCTTTTTCAAAGGGGGGAATGACTCACCGGAATTTTCCCCCTTTGAAAAAGGGGGGTTGGGGGGATTTGTATTTATCCGCGACGCATTAATATTCCGCACCGCCCAATCGATGATGGTCAGCGTGCGTAGGCCGAGGAAGTCGAACTTCACCAAGCCCACCGCTTCGACGTCGTCTTTGTCGAACTGCGTGACCAGATTGGCGCCGCCCTCTTCGCAATACAGCGGCGAAAAATCGGTGAGCTGCGACGGCGCGATCACCACGCCGCCCGCATGTTTGCCGGCATTGCGCGCCAAACCTTCGAGAGAACGTGCCAAGTCGATGAGCGTGCGCACCTCGTCTTCGTCGTTGTAAATCTTCTTGAGCTGCGGCTCTTGTTCCAGCGCCAGTGCCAGCGTCATGTCGAGCGCGAACGGAACCAGCTTGGCGATTTTGTCGACGAAGCCATAGGGGTGGCCGAGCACGCGGCCGACGTCGCGCACCACCGCCTTGGCCGCCATCGAACCGTAGGTGATGATTTGCGACACCTTGTCACGCCCGTAACGCTGCGCCACATAATCGATGACGCGGTCGCGGCCTTCCATGCAAAAGTCCACGTCGAAGTCAGGCATCGAGACGCGTTCGGGATTCAAAAAGCGCTCGAACAATAATTCGTATTTGAGCGGATCGAGATCGGTGATGCCCAATGCATAGGCGACCAGCGACCCGGCGCCGGAGCCACGCCCTGGTCCCACCGGCACGCCGTTGTTGCGTGCCCAGCGGATGAAATCCGCGACGATCAAAAAGTACCCGGCGAAATCCATCTTGGTGATGACGTCGAGTTCGAACTTCAAACGTTCGTCGTAGGGTTTGCGTTTGTCAGTGAAATCGGGCGCGCTGCGATCCAGCAACAGGTTCAAGCGCTGTTCCAAACCCACATTGGATTCGTCGCAGAAAAATTCCGTGATGGTTTTGCCCGCGGGAACCGGGAAATCCGGCAGAAAGTTTTTGCCGAGCGTCAGTTCGATGTTGCAGCGCTTGGCGATTTCAACGCTGTTTTCCAGCGCTTCGGGCAGATCGGCGAACAGCTCTGCCATCTCTTGTGGTGTGCGCAGGTATTGCTGCTCCGAATACACCCGCGCACGCCGCGGATCGTCGAGCGTGCGTCCGTCGTGAATGCACACGCGCGCCTCGTGCGCATCGAATTCGTCTTTGGCGAGAAAACGCACGTCGTTGGTGGCGACCACCGGCGTGTTGCTGGCCAAGGCTAACTCCACAGCGAGTGCGACATGGTCTTCGTCGCGCTCGCGCCCGGTGCGCTGCACCTCAAGATAAAAGCGTTCCGGGAATAACTTTCGATAAGCGTCGAGCAGTTGGTGCGCGGTCTCGATATGACCGGCCAGCAACGCCAGCCCGATATCGCCCGCACGCGCCGCCGACAGCGCCAGCAAGCCGTCGGTGCTGCCCACCAGCCAGGCTTTATCCAACATCGGCCGACCTAAATGCTGACCTTCCTGATAACTGCGCGACACCAGCCGCGTGAGGTTCAGATAACCCACGCGGTTCTGGCACAGCAACACCAAGCGCGTGGGTTGATTGGCATCCTGCGGATTGCGTATCCACACATCCACGCCGATGATCGGCTTCACCCCCGCCGCCAGCGCCGCCTTATAAAACTTCACCAGCGCGAACAGGTTGCACTGATCAGTCACCGCCACCGCCGGCATGCCGGCTTGCGCCGCCGCCTTTACCAAGGCGTCCACGCGCACGATGCCATCGACCAGTGAATATTCAGAATGCAGATGCAAATGGATGAAAGGTTTCGTCATCGCATAAGTTTCGGGGGTGGCTGCGGGGGATGCAAGACTTGCTTTTTGTGCGCTTATGCTACACATCAAAAAACGCGTGTTTCCACTTGGATAATCAAGAAATTCTCTTGACACAAATTTGGATTTTATCGCCCCGCCCAGACCGCAGATAGAATGTTTTGATCGCCGGGCGGCTAATATCCCCCACGAAAATCACATCCGCTTGTTGCTGCGACTGAAAGCCCATTTTGCTCAGGTGTCGATATTAATTTCGTTTGGGGCGGCAATGCGTCAGGGATTGCTGTCTGACGCGCATTGGCCTAGCGTCGTAGTTAATAGCAGCGATATCGGACCGGCGGTTCTTAAAACCAAGACGATACCTGCTCTCCAAACCTTGCGAGGTAACCGTATATGAAACAGATCAGAGCACAACTGGGTGTCATCCAAAACGTAGGTTGGCTGGATCGGGTGGTACGCGTCTTGGTGGGTATGGCCATGCTGGTCTATCCCGCAGTCATGATTTTGACGAGCGAGACCGAACAGTCGCCTTGGTTGTTGTATTCAATGCTGTTGTCGATTTATCCGTGGCTGACTGGGATCGTCGGTTTTGATCCGATTTACGAGCAGTTTGTCATCCGCACCTGCGACACTTCGGATCGGAATCCCTGCGGAACCTTTCCGTATGAAATCGACGCCGCACTTGGACATCACCCCATCCCCAGCAGCGATATCGAGCACAGCCTTGAGCACTCGCACCATCGCTAAGTCAAGAATCCGATTTACTCCAGGGAGTTAACACAGTTGGGCAGACGCCTCTTTCGGGTCTGCCCTTTTTTATGTCCAGGGATGTACGTAACGACGAATGTCCCAACAACCACTTATTCCGCAGCGATCAACGTCACCCGATAGCCCGCCTGCTCCACACCCTGGTCGTATTCGTGCACCACCGGATCAATGCCTGCCACGCTAAATCCGGCTGCTTGCGCACGCGTGCGCAAGTGGGTTTCGCTGTGTGCGAAATGAAAATTACTGCGCACCATGACGTCGTCGGCATCGCTGCGGTAGCAGGTAAAAATAAACGCGCCGCCGGCCCGCAGCACCCGCCGGGCCGCGCCCAGAAGGGCGGCCAAGTCGCCGATGAAAATCAACACGCCGGAGGCGACGATGGCGTCGTAGCGCTGCGCGGCCTGCGCGACAAACGCGCCGATCTCGACATTGTGCAAGTCGTCGTAACAGTGTTTTTGCCGGGCGACGGCCAACATCGGCGCAGACAGGTCCACCCCGGTGATGTGCCGTGCAAACGGCCGCAGCAACACCCCGCAGGCGCCGGTGCCGCAACCCAAATCTAAAATGTCGAGCTCACGACGCTCACCGACCCACGGCAAAAACGCAGCGTGCACATGGTCCGGTCCCAGGAAACGATACTCGGCGCGCTGTGCATCCGCGTCCCAGTTCGCCGCCTTGGTTTCATAGGTTTGTCGCACCAGTTCGTCGGAATATTGATCTGGCAGCGGCAGTGCCTTCAGGTAGGCCAGTTTCAAACGCGCACCACAGGCGTCGCCGGGATCAACCTGCGCACACTGTTCGAAATACTCGCGCGCCTGCTCGTGCTCGGCACGTGCCAAGTGATAACTGCCCAAGCCTTCCAGCGCCTGCGCATACTGCGGCTGCAACTCCAACACGCGCCGATAACACGCTGCTGCGTCGTCGTGCTGGCCGGCATCCCAGAACGCCTTACCCAGGTTGTGATGCGCCGGCATAAACAGCGGATTGCGATCAAGCGCCTGCTGATACAGTTCAATCGCGGCGGCGTTGTCACCCAAGCGCTTCATCACGATGCCAAGATTGTTGTACGGCTCCATGATGCTCGAATCGATGTCAATCGCGCGCTGATAACACTGACAGGCCAGATCGAGCGCGCCGCTGAAGCGATAAATATTGCCCAGATTGTTTTGCACAAACGGCGAATGCGGCGCCTGCTGTGCGGCGCGTTGGGTAAACTTCAGCGCGCGTTCCATGTCACCGTTTTCGGCGTACAACGCGCCCAGCAGGTAATTGCCGTCCACGTCGTTGACATCGTCGCGCAGGATTTTTTTGTACAGTTCTTCCGCGCTGCGCACGTCACCCTTTTGGTGTTTGTGCAGCGCTTTTTTCAGCAGCTTATTCAAATGTCAAACACTCCTTCAGCCATCCACCCGCACCCGGTCGCCATGGCTCGGCGGCGCCGAGATGACGAGAAATAACAGCTCGTGTTCGGTTGCGTTGGACAAGCGGTGGGCCACGTTCGCCGGCACTGCAACACCTTGCTGCGCTGTCAACCGCAACGGCGAGCCGGCAATCTCCAAGGTGGCTTCGCCCGCGAGCACAAAAAAGAATTGTTGTGCGTGCCGGTGATAATGTCGCACCTCCGCACCGCCGGGTGGAACACGCTCCTGGATGACACTCAGACCCGGAGACTTTAACAGATGCCAGCCGTCGCACACGGTTCCCCAGGTGTAATGCTCGGCGGTGTCGCGGCACACCTTGTCGATCACGGCGTGTTCCCCGTAAATTTCCCAACCTGCAAAATGACAATAACTGACACACGTACATCCTCATTCAGGAATCAATGCGTAAACTGCCGCCGCTTGTGAATGACCCCTGACGAGCAAGCGGTTGCGCGCCACACACTCGAAGGTGGCGCCCACTTTTTGCGCCACGCGTTGACTGGGCAGATTGCCCCGCGCCACCACGATTTCGATACGCGCCAATTTCAACTCGCGGAATTCAAACTCGACCAGCGCTTGCGCCGCACGCGTCGCAATTCCGCGCCCCTGCCTGGACTCGCGCACCCAGTAGCCAAGGTTACAGAAATTATGTGCGTGATTGAACAGGTTCAGACCCACGCCGCCCAGCAAGCTTGTTCCATCCGACGCGAAGATGCCCAGTTCATAGGCCACACGCTCGTGCAGCTCCTTGTTGGCCAGCGCGAACCAGGTTTCGGCATCGGTGTTTGAGTAATCGACGTGGTACCAGTTCATCCAGCGGCCGACGCTGCCGTGCGATTCGCGCACTGCTTCGACAAAGGCCGGGATATCGCGCGACTCATAGGGGCGCAGGCAAAGATCATCTACAACCAGCGGTTCCATCGCAATTTCTCCAACTCCATACTGTGGCCTGAAGGCGAGCAAGAATCTTGCGGCGGGCGAGGTGATTAGGTCAAGTTAAAGTCTCATCCAACAGGGCATGCGAGCACCTGCTCAGCGTGTTAAATGCACGCAAGAGCGTGTCAGCGTACTTGCATAAGACGCTCACAGACGGCATCAATAATGATGCCTGCCCTCGAAGATTTATTTGCGGGAAAAAACTGTCGACTCAACACGAGTGCAGAAAAAAGCCGGACCTATAAGCAGCGGCCGTTATCCGTCATTCGCGCTCGCTTTACAGTCCGGCTTGTGTTGTTAGATTTAAAAATCCTCCAATGTAAAAAATACAATTATGCAAACCTGACCCTATTACGGGATACTGACTCCTTATGGACTCAAAACTAAATCAAGCACGGATGGTAACCATCCTAAATTGGTAGGGTGACCGTAACAATTTTCTACCCCACCGGCGGCACATATGGGTGGCATGGGAGGCGCATTGACGGTCGGTTGTTCATGGCAAGCTCCTGCGCATCCCACTGCTAGAAGAGTATTGCTCCAACCCGGCTGTGTTATTGACACGTAACGCGGGTGACCGCCAGTATTATCTGAAGATGCTTCAACTCGGGTGGTAAAGGTGCTTCCAAAGCTTGTTACCAACGGACCCCTTAATACCTTTGCCCAGGTTGAATCGTCAGGGGAGATCAAAAAGGCGTTGTTTCCCCGATGACAATTAGTGCAAACCCCAGTGACTCCCGTTAGATTTGATCCGTCGGCTAAATCAGCGATCCTGAGCGTTTGATTTCTCCACCCGAGAATGCCCGGCCTTTGATTATTCTTAGGCATATTGTCCCAGAAGCAGGCGGCACCCGTCGTGGCACTCTGACAGATGAATCCAGCAAGGGATCCAGAGCCGCCATTCCCTCTTGGCAGTGCGATACAAGCGCCTCGAACCGTAGGGTCGGAGTACGTCCACACAAAGGCGTCTTGCCCTGGTTGTAGAAGGTTAGTGCCAGTGCGCAGGTTGCCCTGCAATACCCACGGTGTTCCCGTTTCCGCCCAGTCAGGTGGAATGGGTACGCCTTGCGCACGGCACTGGGCCATATAGGGCGTATCCACTGCGTAAGCCGGGCGTACCAACACAGCGAAACCAACAACTACTAGGGCGAGTACAGTTTTGGTATGGGCTATTGAATAACTATCGTAAAACTGTCTCATAGTCATCTCCTTCCTAACTCGTTAATACGCAGTCATTGCAAATAGACTTCAACAATATCGCAGCCGTTTACTTGCACAACAACTTTGCGGTTTGCAACCAGTGCCGTTGTCAGTGTTGCCATCAATGACTTCCCCCCTGGCTGATCATCAAAGAAAATAAGCGACGGATTTCCAGGATTCGCACGTTGGCAATCGGCAACAACTCCGGTAGACAGCCAAACAAAATGCGCAGAACTGTGCTGGTAAGTTCCTAGCTGATAAACTGTAGTGTTGCTAACCCACTGGTTAGCAACACACACACTGCTGAAAAAAAATATTGCAGCGCCAACAAAAGCGGCTTTGATATTCGGCTTGTTCTTGCTAGTGACCATAGTAAATGCCTCCATAAAATTTAGGGGTCGGGTCGATTGTTACTGCTGAAATCACCTAAGCAACACGGCTGCATCTTGCAAAGACGAATCAACCGAACTGAAAGCCATCATGCGGGGCGCCGGCCTACAGACGGCCTACATGGACGCGTGAATATTCACTGTTGGAAACACGGTGGTAACTGGCTTTATTGCAGCGGGCGTTTAAAGTCGAGATCGGCAGACTTGGATGAAAACCCCAAACTGATTTCATCGCTAGACACATTCAGCGAGAATGATGGCGCGACGTCCAGCGCTCTGCGTAATACCCGTTCACAGCGGTGGTAGCATGTTTTTGCATCAGCGTGGCGGCCTTGCCGTTCATAAAGGCGAACCAAACGGCGGTATCCTTCTTCCACGCTCGGCTCGACTTCCAGCAGACGTTCATAACATTGCAACGCCCGATCATTAAGCCCCGCGTCTTCGCTGCGTTGCGCGAGGCGTAACACGCTGCGCAGCAATCGACTGCGCAAGCGCTCCTGCAATTGCACGGCACAGGACAGCTCCTCGCCGTGTCCGAAAAAGGGGCCTTGATACAAGTTGAACACTTGATCGAGCGACGCATCGACTGCTGACGCACTTTCTGCGGAGTCAAGTTTTGACATAACGCGCTCCAGCGCCCAACAGTCCACCCAACACAAACGCTCATCGAGCGACAGCGCTTTGTTTTTGAGGATCAGCGGCGCGTCGCTGCCAAATAATCTGCGCAGGCGGTGCAACGTGATTTCGAAGGTTTTGCGGCCGACGTCGCCATCCGGCCACAGGGCTTGAATGAGTTTCTGCTGATTCACGTTGCGCCCGCCAAACGCGATGAGAGTCTTGAGCAACTCCAGCGGTTTACCTGCGGCTTTGCTGCGGGTTTCAAGCGGCACATCGCCCAGCGTCACCGAGAACTGGCCCAAGGTATGGATTTTTACCGGCCAAGGCCACGCCTCCGGGCTACCGACATCATGCAGCGGTAACAACGGGTGTTGACGAAGAATCTCGGTGACGTACTCGACTTCGAGCTGATGCATCAACGCAAGAACGCACAGCGCCGGCATCATCTCCTTGTGCGCTCCGCTCCAAAGCCGTGCTACATCTCCGTGCTGCTTTCCCAGCGCCAATGCCTGCGCAAAAGACTGCAATGCTCTTGGCTCATCCCCGACCTTTAACAAAGCATCAGCATGCGCAAGCGGGTCGTGATCTTTCGTCGCATTGCTGTGCGTGGTTTCAACGGGTGGCGCTGCCTTGCTTGAATTGTTTAATGCGTCGGCCATGATCATTCTCCCGACATTCAACCTAGAAACGGCAGTTGAACGGCGTGCGGAGTGCGCCCCGTTGGGTGCAATGCCGCCATGCGCACAAAACAGGGCGTGCTTCGCACGTCGCAGCGGGCCTCACCCGATAGTGTGACGCCTACTCGAACGTAAACCTCAATTGCCACATGCACTTGCTTCTGCCTTGGAGCGGTCAACTGCCGTTTCTAGGTTCAAGGGCCGGAGTACATCTTCCAAAAGCTTACGCCGGCCGAGCGAACTTCAGGGTAGTCGCCACGGGCTTGGCGGAATATGAAATATTCACGTCATGGCAGGTCGCGCCTTGCGCCGCAGTAATATTCGGGTCAGACACCAATAGCCGCTTTCTTTGAAAATGGGAGCCGATGGATTTTATTATTCCGTGCGTCTAAATCCCTTAACTTTTTCTCCGCCGTATTGAAATAAAAGCGCTTATTCTGCCTATATTTCGCTATACCCTATATACTCGCGCCAATCTAAATATCAGGAAGGCAAACAGCATGACTAGCGTAGCAACATCATCCAAATCATCGATAGCACTCTTAGTCGCGGCGGCCGCAATCGGCGGTGGCGTCGTCGCGGCTGTCATGACGGGTGTTTTAAAAAAGGAAGCGGCACCCAGCGTAGCCCAAGCTGTAATTGCGCCTGCTCCGGTGGCTGTGGAACCCACCACCGCACCGGTCGTGCGCAGTGTCGAAGCAGCACCTCGCAGTGTTGAACCGGCCCCCAAGGCTGAGCCCAAGCATGTGGAGCAACATGCCAAACCCGCGCCAGCTCATGTGGTCGTTGCAACCCCACGACCGGTTTGTGGCAACTGCGGTGTGGTGAAATCAATTGAGGAAGTGACGAAGAAAACGGACGCATCCGGCGGCGGCGCAGTGGCCGGCGCGTTAGTCGGCGGTGTGGCCGCTCACCAAATGGGCGAAGGTCGTGGCAAAGACTTGGCGACTGTAATCGGTGTTGTAGGCGGTGCGTTGGCAGGCAACGCGATCGAGAAAAATGTGCGCAAGAAAATCGAATATGTCGTGACATTGTCGATGGCCGACGGCCGCACCGAAACCTTCACACTGCCATCCCCGCCGGCTTACGCGGCGGGCGACAAAGTAAAAGTCGTTGACGGAAATCCGGTGAAAGAATAGCAGGCGGCATTAAGCGCTACGGTGGTAATCCTCGATTCCCGCCGTAGCGGCTCGCTCTTCTAAAAGGCTGGGCTGATCAAGTTCGAGTTGCACCCGCCTCAAACTCCCCCATCGCCAAAATCATTTTTTGCAGCTTTTCCCCAGTCGTGGAATTAATTCGTGTCTGACCCCAAGCGCCCCTACGCTTGCCACGGATTGATGACCGGCACGCCAGTCGCCACAAAAGGCTCGGTATCGCGTGTCGCGACGGTATATCCATGCACAGCCGCAATGGCGGCAATTTGTCCGTCCGCCACCGAGATAATGCGGCCGCCGGTCCGGGCGCGGTTGACTAACGGGGCATACGCCAGCGCGGCCTGTTGATCGAATGCTAGAACGCGTGACCCGAACAACCTTTCCACCAGCTCGGCCAAGGCGGCACCAAGCCCGTCTTTTCGCTTGCCGTCCGGCAGGACTTCAATACCGACCAACAGCTCCGAAAGGCTGGTCGCCGTCAGATAAAGTGTCTCTGCCACCTGTTGATCAAGCCACGCCCGGATGGCGGGATTGGCGCTGAACTTCATCGGCTCCGAAACGACGTTCGTATCCAGAATGATCATTCGAATATTGCCGGTTCAGTCGGCGCCTGATCGCGAACGATATCAAGATCAAGCCACCCATAGCGCTGGCCAAAAGCCGCGAGTTCCGACCCGATTTTGACGCGTATCTTGGGACGTACTGTTTCTTCCAGAATTTCCCGGATTTCAGCCTCCGTGCTACGCCCATGCTGGGCTGCACGCAGTTTGAGGGCACGATGAGTTTCTTCGGGCAAATTACGAACGGTGACTACAGGCATTTGATTTCATCTCGAATTAGATGCAGTCAATGCTATCATACTACTATAAATGACATCAATATAGAACCAAGAGAACCCGGGGTCAGACTCGTTGATTTCTACCCATCATAAAATTCCTTCGATTTCCGATCCCCGCCATGCCCCCTGGATTGCAGTGGCCTGTCAATTTGTTTGGCGACTTTCGCTTTAAAACGATCATCACCCAGCGCCCAAGCCTTGTTGGTTGCTTCGCGTATCGCGGCTAATGTCGTCTCCGGAATGAGCGCACGAAACAGTTGGCGATAGGCGGCTTGCCGGTCTTGATCGGTTGCACCTAAACGCTGGTATTCCCGGCGAGGTGTAATGACGGGGTTGTCTTTTCCCAGGGCATTGCAGTGATAGCTTGACCAGGGATAGTCCGCCGGATGTTCCGCCATGCCTTGCGCCCTGACCGGGTTCAACTCGATATAGCGCATACAGGTTAATAAATCGATTGCGCCGCCGTGCTCGGTATACATTTTTGGGACATCCAAGTCCCAAAACGCCTGCGCTCGGCGGCGGGTAGGCCTGCGGCAGCCCGAGCCGTCCTGCGTCCGTCACGACACGCCACACAGCGGCGCGCCATGACTGC
>JANLTU010000191.1:0-3148 GCA_031363085.1 Gammaproteobacteria bacterium | reverse complement strand
AGAGGCGAGTCAGGCTTGCGTAATTGTATTTCTACTTTCGTAAAATCTGCTACACAAAACGCGGTGATCAAAGTCATCGGTGTTGGCGATAATGAAATCCACGCCTTCGATGTTCTGCGTCACCATGTGCTGCACGGCATTACCGCCACCGCCGCCGACACCGATGACTTTGATCACCGCGTTTTGTGTAAATGAATCCATCAGCTCGAACATGTTTGCGTCTCCTCGTCAGTACTTAATTGAATGTGATAATTAACCCTTGGAAAGCTCCGTAGGCCCGCTTCCTGAAATCAAATCTGAAACCACCCTTTCATTCGTTCCCAGATGCCGCGCGCGCCGGCGTTAAGACGTACTTCGCCGCGCCGCTCGTTACCGTGGCGCAATCCGTACAACAACAAACCCACGCCGGTGGAATAGATGGGATTGCGCACCACATCCACCAGACCTGCCACGTGCTGCGGTACGCCCAAACGCACCGGCATGTGAAAAATCTCCTCCGCCAATTCGATTGCGCCTTCCATCTTGGCGCTGCCGCCGGTCAGCACCACGCCGGCGGCGCATAAATCTTCGAAGCCGCTGCGGCGCAGTTCGGCTTGAATCAAACTCAGCAATTCCTCGTAACGCGGCTCGACCACTTCGGCCAAGGTCTGGCGCGCCAGACGCCGCGGTGGCCGGTCGCCAACACTGGGCACCTCGATGCTTTCATCGGGGCTTGCCAGTTGCGTCAGCGCGCAGGCGTATTTGATTTTGATGTCCTCGGCGTATTGCGTGGGCGTGCGCAGCGCCACCGCAATGTCGTTGGTGACTTGATCGCCGGCAATCGGGATCACCGCCGTGTGCTTGATCGAGCCCTCGGTAAAAATCGCAATGTCGGTGGTGCCGCCGCCGATGTCGACGATGCACACACCCAAGTCTTTTTCGTCTTCGGTCAACACCGCGTAACTCGATGCCAGTTGTTCCAAAATGATGTCTTCCACGTCCAGCCCGCAGCGCCGCACGCACTTCACGATGTTCTGCGCCGCGCTCACCGCGCCGGTCACCAGATGCACTTTCGCTTCGAGGCGCACGCCCGCCATGCCAACCGGTTCGCGTATGCCTTCCTGGTTGTCGATGACGAACTCCTGCGGCAGCACGTGCAGAATTTTCTGATCGGCCGGAATCGCCACCGCGCGCGCCGCGTCGATGACGCGATCCATGTCGCCCTGCGTGACTTCTTTATCGCGAATCGCCACGATGCCGTGCGAGTTCAGGCTGCGGATATGGCTGCCGGCGATGCCGGCGTAAACCGAATGAATCTGGCAGCCGGCCATCAGCTCCGCTTCTTCAATCGCGCGCTGGATCGACTGCACCGTCGACTCGATGTTCACCACCACGCCTTTTTTCAGACCGCGCGACGGATGCGAACCGATGCCGACAATTTCGACGCGCCGGTCGCTGGTGATCTTGCCGACAATCGCCACCACCTTGGAGGTGCCGATATCGAGCCCGACCAGCAAATTGCGCTCTGTCTTTTTCGCCATACACGAACCTCACTTCAAACCGGTTGTGACCGCAGGCATCCAACGCGCCGCAAAGCCGTTCGTATAACGCAAATCCACGCTTGCAAGCTGTGCCACCCGCGCCGCCAACGCGGCGGGATAGGCATCGACGTAGCGCTGCATGCGCGCGTCGACCTCTTCGTGTCCGAGCAACAGCTCCACGCCGTTATTTAATGTCACGCTCCACGCCCGGCGTTCGTCCACACTCACGCGTTGTGCCTGCTGCCGCAGCGGCTGCAACAGGGTGTTGATCTTGGCCAGGCGCGCCAGCACGGCGGTTTCCTGCCCCGCCGGTCCAACCAGCAGCGGCAACCCGGGCGGAAACGATTCGAGCGCCGGCGCGAACACCCCGCCGTGCTCGTTCAGCAGCGCGTTCGCGCCCCAACGCGCCAGCACCTTGTGTTCGGTCACCGCCACTTGCAATGTATCCGGCCACACGCGCCGCACCGAGGCCGACGCCACCCACGGCAAACGCAATGCCGCGCGCCGCACCGCATCCGCGTCCACACTGAAAAATCCACCGGCGCTGTATGCGGCAATCGCCGCATGCAATTGCGCGCGCGTTTGATGCCTGAATTCGCCGTCCACGCGCACCGCCGTCACCGGCATGAAACGCGGATCACTCAGCGTGTCGAACAGCCACCACAGCGCCGGCGGGATAATCAGCATCCAGACCAGCAACAGCGGCACACGCCAACGCGGCCGGTGCCTGGGGCCGGAACGCGGACGCTCGATGATTGCGCTCATCGCCATTAAGTCACGCCTTGACACTAGTTAACAAAATGCGCCACACCAATTCGTCGAAGTCCATGCCGGCGGCACGCGCGCCCATCGGCACGAGGCTGTGGTCTGTCATGCCCGGCACCGTGTTCAACTCCAGGAAACACACCTTGCCGTCGTGGCCCACGAACACGTCCATGCGTCCCCAGCCGCTACAGCCCAGCACGCGGAATCCCTGCAACACCTGCGCATGCAGCCGTTGCTCGTCGGCGGGCGGCAAACCGGGGCAGTGGTAGCGTGTGTCGTCGCGGAAGTACTTCGCCTGATAATCATAAAATTCGGTGGCCGGTTCGATGTGGATGGACGGCAGCACTTGATCGCCCAGGATCGGGAAATTGACTTCCTTGCCTTCAAGCAGGCGTTCAGCAAGCACCAGCTCGTCGTACTTGGCCGCCTCGTGATAGGCGGCCAGCAACGCGTCGGCACGCTTCACCTTGGTGACGCCAATACTCGACCCCTCACGCGCCGGCTTGACGAACAACGGCAGCCCCAGCCGCGCCACCACCTCGGCCGCATCGCTGCTTGCGTCCAACACCAGATAATCGCCGATGGGAATGCCGGCCGTCTGCCACACCAGCCTGGTGCGCCACTTGTCCATCGCCAGCGACGAGGCCAGCACGCCGCTGCCGGTGTAAGGCAGGCCGAGCAATTCCAGCGCGCCCTGCAAGGTGCCGTCTTCGCCGCCGCGCCCGTGCAGCGCGATAAATACGCGCGCAAATTTTTCACTGCGTAATTGTGTCAACACCGCCGCGTAGTCTTGCGCGTCGATGCCGTGCGCGTTGACGCCGCGCCGCTGCAACGCCGCGAGCACCGCTGTGCCGCTTTTCAGC
>JANLTU010000187.1:0-32286 GCA_031363085.1 Gammaproteobacteria bacterium | reverse complement strand
GCAAGGTCTTGCCGCTGCCCAGCGTAAATTGCAACTGCACATGTTGCCCCGCGCGCAACGGTGCTGTGGGCTTGAACAACATCAGGTGCGCTCCGCCGGGTTCGAGTTTTACAAGCTGATGAGGGGGCAAGTCTAGGGTTTTTAGCGGCGCCATGCGCGCCATGCCGTCTTGCACTTCGCTGCGGTGAATTTCCGCTTTCTCGAATGCCGCGCTGCTGACGGCGATGATCGCATCCGCCTGCGCGCTCATGTTCTCGATCTGCGCGTAGCCGGCGAGAACCGGCGCATTGGGTGGCGCTTCGCGTACCCAGGCGTCGCGTACCATCGGCGTGTTATCGGCAGCGCCAAGCACCGCATAAAACCCGGTAAGTCCGGCTACCCAGGCCATTGCGAGCAGGCGTTTCATCACGCCCCCGCCTTGTTGTGCAAGGCGTTTTTAACGGCACGCGCGAGCTCCGGCGCGCGCTGCGGCGCGGGAAATTTTGCGTATAAACGCGCCTGCGGATCGATCAGCCACACGTCGGCGCTGTGCTCCACGCGATACTCCGCGCCCTGCTCGGTGAGACGGCGATGGCGCGCGCCGATGGAATCCGTCAGCGCCGTCAGTTGTTCCACCGGGCCGGTCGCGGCGATGAACTGCTCATTGAAGTAATGTGCAAAAGTTTTTATCAATGCCGGCGTATCCCGCGCCGGGTCGACCGAAATAAACACCACCTGCACCGCGCGGTCATCAGTACGTTGCAACAGCGGATAGACTTTGGCAAGTTCGCTCATCGTGGTCGGACACACGTCGGGGCAATGAGTGTAGCCAAAAAACAGCAGCGACCAGCGTCCCTGTAATTGA
This sequence comes from Gammaproteobacteria bacterium, assembly GCA_031363085.1. Taxonomy (GTDB): domain Bacteria; phylum Pseudomonadota; class Gammaproteobacteria; order SG8-11; family SG8-11; genus UBA6921. The sequence continues at coordinate 31,442 of JANLTU010000187.1, read as the reverse complement.
GCGCGGGTGAAAGCTTGATTATCGCCATCCAGCAATTGAAAATCGGCGAGTATGCGCGGGGGTTGCACGCGCTCGCCACCTCCCGCATGCTCAGCGCGCGGCGCAAACCACCACGCTGCGGCGGCAATAGTGCCCAACGCAAGCGCATAGCGGAGATTTTTTTTGGTGCGTGCAGTGAGCAAGAACATCGTAGGAAACGGCAGTGGTGGGAAGAGACCGCATTCTAAAGATGCGGAGACTGTCGAAGCAAACTTAAAATTATAAATTGGTGGAGCGAACGAACATGGCATTTGTCGGCGAAACGGAATACGCACACGGTAGCGGTGACGCCTTGGGGGTGCTGCTGGTGAATCTGGGCACGCCCGATGCGCCCACGCCGGCGGCGCTGCGGCGTTATCTCGCCGAGTTTTTGTGGGATCCGCGCGTGGTGGAAATTCCGCGCCCGCTGTGGTGGCTGATATTGCACGGCTGGATTCTGCGCACGCGCCCGGCGCGTAGCGCAAAACTGTATGCCAAAATTTGGCAGAAAGACGGCTCGCCGTTGCTTGCGATTGCCAAACGTCAGGCTCAGGCGCTGCGTGATCTTATTAAACAGCGCATCAAGGGACCGGTGCATATCGAACTGGCGATGCGTTACGGCAACCCGTCGATCACCGCCGGTCTGGAAAAGTTGCGTGCAGCACGCGTGCGGCGGCTGCTGGTGTTGCCGTTGTATCCGCAATATTCCGCCACCACCACCGCGTCGACCTTCGACGCGGTGGTGCAGGTTTTAAAAACCTGGCGCTGGATTCCCGAATTGCGCTGCATCAATCAGTATCACGACGACCCGGCCTACATTCAGGCGCTGGCCAATTCCATCCGCGAAGCCGGGGTGCAACAGGGCGCGCCGGAAAAATTGGTGTTTTCGTTTCATGGCATTCCCAAACGTAATTTACTGCTGGGTGATCCTTATCATTGCCAATGTCAAAAGACGGCACGTCTAGTCGCCGAGCAACTTGGCCTTACGCCAGAGCAGTGGCAGCTCACCTTTCAATCGCGCTTCGGTCGCGCCGAATGGCTCAAGCCCTACACCTTGCAAACCCTGGCCGAATTGGCGCGTAAAGGCGTGAAGCATGTGCAGGTGGCATGCCCGGGATTTTCCGCCGATTGCCTGGAAACGCTGGAAGAAATCGACGGTGAAAATCGCCACGCCTTCATGAAAGCCGGCGGCGAAACATTCCATTATATTCCCGCGCTCAACGAACGCGCCGACCATCTGCATCTGCTCATGTCGCTGATCATGCGCCACACCCACGGCTGGCAGGAAAGCGATGCGTTGTGGAACAGCAGCGATCAGCACGCGCAGCATACAAAAAGTCGCGACTGTGCACTTGCGGTCGGAGCCGCCAAGTGACGCGGTCAAGCTGTGGTCGAGGCCGGCAAGCATGATCAACTGGTCCGCCATCCACACCGTGCTGCTCGATATGGACGGCACCTTGCTCGACTTGCACTACGACAATCATTTCTGGCAGGAGCATGTGCCGCAACGCTATGCTGAGAAGTACGGGCTCGACATTAAAGAATCCCGCCGCTTGCTCGCCGCCAGATTCAAAGCCGCCGAAGGCACTTTGAACTGGTATTGCGTGGACTACTGGAGCGAGCAGTTAGGCTTGGATATTCCGCTGCTCAAACAGGAAGTCGAGCACCTGATCGCGGTGCATCCGCAGGTGGTGGAGTTTCTCACCGCCTTGCAACGCACCGGTAAACACACGGCACTGGTGACCAACGCGCACGGTAAAAGTTTGCAGATCAAAATGCGCCGCACGCAACTCGGCGCGCATTTCGACCGCATCATCAGCGCCCACGAACTGGGTTTGCCCAAAGAAGACGTGCGCTTCTGGAGCAAGTTGCAGCATCACGTTCCGTTCGAAGTGCAGCACACCTTACTGATCGACGACAGTCTGCCGGTATTACGCTCGGCGCAACACTACGGCATCGCACACCTGCTGGCGGTGTATCAACCGGACACGCGCCGACCGGAAAAAGAGGTGGGCGAGTTCGTCGCGCTGCGCAGTTTCGCGCAGATTATGCCGGTGTAGTTGCGCCGCGCGGCATCGAAGTGGCCCTTCCCGATGAGAAGAAAGAACGATCCGGATCAAGCAAGCATGCAATAGCCAAAATCAAATTCCAAACGGAATGCGACACCACGTCAGGAGTCTTAGGTGCCTACTCTTAATAGCAGCAAGAACGCGCGGCAAATAAAGTTTGCGGCGATCATCGCGATATTTTGGCTGGTTGCGGGGTTTTCCGCGCACGCGCAAGAGTCAGCCGAGCCGCCGCGTCCTTTTGTTTTCGGTGTTTTTCCGTACTTGCCGCCGCACGAATTGGAAAGCCGGTTTGCGCCCATCGCGGCTGATTTCAAGCGTGCCTTGGGACGCGAAATCCAGTTTGTGTCGAAGACCAGCTACGAGGTGTTTGCAAAAACCTTGCTTGACGAGCAAGCCTACGACATCGCGTTTGTGCAGCCCTTCGACTACGTACGCGCAGCGGATCGGTCCGGCTATTTACCTCTGGCGGCGGGGCCCGAAAAACTCTACGCGCTGCTCGTCACAATGGCAGGCAGCTCCATCCAGAGTGTCGCCGACCTCAAGGGCAAGCATATTGCCTTACCACCACGCGACGCCGCGATCAGCCGTTTGATGCGCGTCCATTTGAAAAAGCATGGGTTGGTAGCGGGGAAAAATGTCGAATTCGTGTACTTACGTTCGCATACTTCATGCTTGCAGCATGTCTTGAACGGCTTGGTCGACGCCTGTGGCACCACGCCCTCGGCCATGTACCATTTGAAGAATCCCGCCAGCGAACGGCTGCGCGGCATCGCCGAGACCGACGTGATCCCACCGGCATTGTTCGTAGTGCACTCGCGCGTCGCGGAAGCGGAGCGAAAACAATTATTGAACGCGATCCTGGCGTGGCCCAAGACTTCGGAAGGGCTGGGTATTCAGCTCAGCGGCTTCGTGCCCATCGCTGATGCCGACTATGATGTCGTGCGTAAATTTCCGAGCGACTGAACTGCATGCGACGCGGGCGTGGCGCAACGCGCGGATGGGTTCGCACTCGGGCATGATCGGGTGGTAATGGCTCTAGGAGTCATGCAGACCGCAGTTAAGCCACGTTTTAAAATTTAATCAGAGCGCGCAGTTGCGCTCGCAAATCGGCGCGCCTGTGTAATAATGGCGCGCTTCAATGGCCCGTGGTGATGGTCTGGATACCTAATTCATAAAGGAACTCTCATGAGCTTTTTCATTTCCGATGCATTCGCCGAAGGCGCGGCCGCGCCGCAGGGCGGCGACATGCTGACGCAGTTAGCGTTTCTGGGCGGCATCTTCGCGCTGTTCTATTTTTTGATGGTGCGTCCGCAAGTCAAGCGCGCCAAGGAACACAAGAAGATGGTCGAGTCCTTGGCCAAAGGCGATGAGGTCGTCATCAGCGGCGGTATACTGGGTCGCGTCGCAGACTTGGATGAAGGCTTTATCACGGTCGAAATTGCCGATAATGTGCGAGTCAAAGTGCAGCGTCATGCTGTCACAGCCTTAGTGCCCAAGGGCACGATCAAAGCCGCTTCCTAAAACGCAATTCCGTATTCCGGGTGACGCTGCATGCAAAACCAATATCCCTTGTGGAAGTACCTGTTCATCGCGCTGGTGGTAGTGGCGGGAGCGTTCTATTCGGCGCCGAATTTATTCGGCGAAGATCCGGCCATTCAGATTACCTCGACACGCACCGCCAAGGTCGAGTTGTCGGTGCAGGGCGATCTCGAAGCGCTGTTGCAGCGCTATTCGATTGCGTACAAGTCCATCGTGATCGAAGAAGGAAGGTTGCTGGCGCGCTTCAATAGCACCGACGATCAGATTAAAGCCAAGACGCACATCGACGAAGAGCTGTTTAAAGACAGCGAGAAGCGTGCATTCTCCGTGGCACTGAATCTGGCGCCGTCGACACCGCACTGGATGAGCGCCGTGAGCGCCATGCCCATGTATCTCGGTCTGGACTTGCGCGGCGGCGTGCACTTTCTAATGGAAGTCGACATGAAGGCGGCGATCAGTCAAGCCGTGGAACGTTACACCGGCGACCTGCGCTCGCTGTTGCGCGAAAAGAAAGTGCGTTACGTCAGCGTTGAGCGGCGCCCCTATGTTGCAGGCCAGCGCGGCATGGTTGAAATCACCTTGAGCACCTCCGAAGAGCGCAGCGCGGCGCGCTCCATCATCGCCAAGGAATATAACCGGTTGGAATTATCCGAAGACGACAGCAACGGCAAGGCGCTGCTGATCGCGCGCTTGAGCGAGGCCGAAGAGCGTGAAGTGCGCAGCTTCGCCATCAAACAGAACATCGTGACGTTGCGCAATCGCGTCAACGGCTTGGGCGTCGCCGAGCCGGTGATTCAGCAGCAGGGCCAGGACCGCATCGTGGTGCAGTTGCCCGGCGTGCAAGACACGGCGCATGCCAAGGAATTGCTGGGCGCGACCGCGACGCTGGAATATCGCCTTGTCGACACCGAGCACGATGTGCAGGCGGCGATTGAAGGCCGGGTGCCGGCGGGGTCGCAGCTCTACCGCGAACGTAAAGGTACGCCGGTGTTACTCAAGCGCAGTGTGATTGTGACCGGTGATCAAATCACCGACGCGTCCTCTGGGGTCGATCAGCAAAATGGTCAACCCGCAGTGTATGTCACGTTGGACAGCAAGGGTGCGCGCAAAATGGGAGAGACCACCAAGGAAAACATCGGTAAACCGATGGCGGTGGTTTACATCGAGAATGTCATAGAAACCAAAATGGTGGATGGCCAGCCGGTCAAAACCACCAAGCGTATCGAAGAGGTTATCAACACCGCGACGATTCGCGACTCGTTCAGTAAACGCTTTCAAACCACCGGCCTGGACAGCACCACCGAGGCACACACGCTGGCCTTGCTGCTGCGTGCGGGCGCGTTGGCGGCGCCGATCCAGATTGTCGAGGAGCGCACCGTCGGGCCGAGCTTGGGTGCGGAGAACATCAGCAAGGGGTTTAATTCAACCTTGTACGGGTTCTGTGCAATCGCGATTTTCATGACGATTTACTACCTCGTGTTCGGCTTTGTTTCGGTGCTCGCACTCAGCATCAACCTGATGCTGCTGATCGCGGTGCTGTCGATGATGCAAGCCACATTGACCTTGCCGGGGATGGCGGGTATCGCGTTGACGGTGGGTATGGCCATCGACTCCAACGTGCTGATCTTCGAACGCATCCGCGAGGAATTGCGCAACGGCAACACCCCGCAGGCGTCGATTCATGCCGGCTATGAGCGCGCTTGGGCGACGATTCTCGACTCCAACATCACGATTCTGATCGCAGGTTTTGCGCTGTTTCTGCTGGGTTCAGGCCCGATTCGCGGCTTCGCGGTGGTGTTGTGCATCGGCATCATCACCTCCATGTTCAGCGCCGTATTGGTGTCACGTGCATTGATCAATCTGATTTACGGCGGCCGCAAGGTGTCCAAGCTTGCCATCGGCTGAGTCGACGCGCCCGCAGATGTAAAGCTGCGCGCCCCGCACAAAATTTAACAGGAGTCGGTTATGGAGTTATTCAAAATCAAAGGTGATATTCCGTTCATGAGTTATGGACGGCTGACGACGACTATTTCCGCCGTCACGTTTTTGTTGGCGGTCCTGTTCCTCGCCATCCGCGGACTGAATTTGGGCATCGACTTCACCGGCGGCACGCTGCTGGAACTCAGCTACCGGCAGCCAGCTGATTTAGGCAAGATTCGCACGATCTTAGAAGGCCTGGAGCTCAAGGACGCGACGGTGCAGAATTTCGGCACCGCGCTCGATGTGTTGATTCGCTTGCCGGTCAAGCACGATGCCTCCGCGTCGAAACTGAGTGATACCGTCATCGCCGCGTTACGCCAGCAAGATGCAGCGCTGGAAGTGCGGCGCGTGGAGTTTGTCGGTCCGCAGGTCGGTGAGGAGCTGTATAACTACGGCGGTTTGGCCCTGTTGCTGGTCGTGTTCGGCATCATGGTATATCTGGCGGTTCGCTTCGAATGGCGTTTCTCGGTGGCCGCCATCATCGCCAACCTGCATGACGTGGTTATCATCCTGGGATTCTTCGCGTTCTTCCAATGGGAGTTTTCGCTGACGGTGGTCGCGGCGCTGCTGGCAGTGCTGGGTTACTCGGTGAATGAGTCGGTCGTGGTGTTCGACCGGATCCGCGAAAATTTCCGCAAGATGCGCAAAGCGTCGGTGCCGGAAGTGATCAATAACGCCATCACGCGCACCATGTCGCGAACCATCATGACGCACGCCATGACGCAGACGATGGTGTTCTCGATGTTGCTGCTGGGCGGTGACGTGTTGTTTTACTTCGCGCTGGCGTTGACCATCGGAATTTTATTCGGCATCTATTCGTCAGTATTGGTGGCGAGCCCCATCGTGATGTGGCTGGGTATTTCGCGCGAGAACTTGATGCCGGTGAAGAAAGAAGGCGCTGAGCTTGACTCAATGCCCTAGCAGTTACAACGCCGCCTTGGTTTTTTTGTCCTGCTCCAAAAACGGCGTCAACGACTTCGACAACTCCATCGGATCGAACTTGGCGACATAGCCATCCGCGCCGATGCGCTTGCCCATCGCCACGTTGGTCGCGGCCGACAGCGACGAGTGCATCACCACCGGAATGCCCTTGAAACGCGGGTCTTGTTTGATCTTCATGGTGAGCACATAGCCGTCCATTTCCGGCATTTCCACGTCGGTGAGCACCACGCTGATCTGGTCGGCCAGCACCGCGTTGCTCGCGCTGGCACGTTCGGCCATGTCTTGCAATTTTTGCCATGCCTCGGCGCCATTGTTGGCGCTGACATACTTCACGCCCATTTGATCCAGCAGTGCGGAAATGCGTTTGCGCGCCACCGAAGAATCGTCCGCGAACACCACCATGCCCGGCTCTTTCGAGCGCACCACTTCGGACAAATCTTCCTTGATGTCTTCGCCGCCGACGGCGGCCGACAGTAATTTTTCAACATCCAGCACCATCACGATACGGCCGTCGGGAATCTCGCAGACGGCGGTGATGAGGCCGCCCAATTGGTGTGACATCAACGACGGCGGTGACTTCAGTTGCCCCCACTCCAAGCGCAAAATATGGTCGACCGCTTGCACCAGGAAGCCCTGAATGGTGCGGTTGTACTCCGTCACCATCAGCACCTTGGGTTTTTCCTTGATTTGCACGTTGCAGAAATGCGCCAGATTCAGCACCGGGATCATCGAACCGCGCAGACTGATCATGCCCTCCACGCCGGGCGGCATGTCCGGCGCGTGAGTAATGTCAGGCACTTGCATAACTTCGCGTACCTTGAAAACGTTGATGCCGAACACCTCGTCGCGACCGCTGCGCTCGTCCACACCCAAACTGAACAGCAGCACTTCGAGCTTGTTGGTGCCCGCGAGTTTGGTGCGCTCGTCGACTTGTTGCAGAACGTTGGTCATGATTCATGCGGCCCTGAAGATCGCTCACTGCACGCTTGGATTGCGCGCGCGGTCGAGCGAAGTGAGATGTCGCTGCGCAGTCGAAAACATCGCCAAGATCCGCAGCGAACATTACCTATGCCGGTGTATCGGCAAGATACAAAAACAAATGAGTCGGTAATCGAGCGGCGCACCGATGCTGGAGTATTTGAGTTGCCTTCTTGCACCCAGGCGAGCCTTCGAGTAAAACAGGCGCAGTTCGTGGATCTGGAATCCTATGCGTATACTCATCAGCAACGACGACGGCTACCAAGCCCCCGGGATTGTGGCACTCGCGCACGAGTTGGCGCAGATCGCGCAAATCTTCGTGGTCGCCCCCGACCGCAATCGCAGCGGCGCCAGCAACTCTCTCACCCTGGAACATCCGATCCGCGCCACGCTCGGCGAAAACGGCTTCACGCGCGTTGATGGCACGCCGACCGACTGCGTGCATCTGGCCATCACCGGCTTGCTCGACTTCGAACCCGACATCGTGGTGTCGGGTATTAACGCAGGCGCGAATCTGGGCGACGACACTCTGTATTCCGGCACGGTCGCCGCAGCGGTGGAAGGGCGCTTCCTGGGATTGCCGGCGATTGCTGTTTCGCTGGCCGGGCATTCGCCGCAGCATTACGCGACCGCTGCGCGCGTGGCTAAGTCTTTGGTACAACGCTTGCGCGATGATCCCTTGCCGGCAGATACGATTTTGAACGTCAATGTACCCGACGTCGCGTGGGAAACCTTGGCCGGTTTTGAGGCGACGCGGCTGGGGCGTCGGCATAAATCCGAAAGCGTGGTGAAATCCGCCGATCCGCGCGGACGGCCCATTTATTGGGTCGGCCCGGCCGGGCCGGAACAAGATGCAGGGCCAGGTACCGACTTTAATGCCGTTAAGAGCAATCGCGTTTCCATCACCCCGTTGCAGGTGGACTTGACACATTATGCCGCGCTCGACCAAGTCGCGCGTTGGGTGCGAGGCTTCGTTTGATGTCAACGCCGGATATGCGTGGCATCGGCATGACTTCGCAGCGCACACGCGAACGTCTGGTGCAGCGTTTGGCGCAGGAAGGCATCGCAAGCGGCGACGTGCTGCAGGCGATACGTAACACGCCGCGCCATATTTTCATGGACGAGGCGCTGGCGAGCCGTGCCTACGAAGACGTGTCATTGCCCATCGGCCACGGTCAGACGATTTCGCAACCCTACACGGTGGCGCGCATGACCGAAGCGCTGCTCGCTGCGGGTCCGCTGCGCAAGGTGCTCGAAGTGGGCACCGGCTCGGGTTACCAAACGGCGGTGCTGGCGCAGTTGGTCGGCGAGGTTTATAGCGTCGAACGCATCCGCGCATTGCAATCCCAGGCACGCACGCGGCTGATCTCACTGCGCTTGAATAACGTGCACTACAAATACAGCGACGGCAGTTGGGGCTGGCCGGAAGAGGCGCCCTACGATGGCATTATCGTCACCGCCGCGCCGCTGGAAACGCCGTTGTCGTTGCTGGAACAACTCGCGCTCGGCGGGCGCTTGGTGATTCCGACCGGTGGCGCGCGCGAACAGCAATTGTTGCTTTACGTTCGCACCCGCGAGGGTTTTGAGCGCGAAGAATTGCACAAGGTCCGGTTTGTCGCGTTGCGTGGTGGACGGGAGTAAGCAGCGCTTGCGTTGGCTGCACGCGCTGCTGTTGGTGTTGCTGGGCGGGTGTGGCACGCACACCTATCATCTGGTGCAGCGCGGCGACAGTTTGTACAGCGTCAGTTGGTCGTACGGCTACGATTACAAAGACGTGGCACGTTGGAACGGCTTGCAACCACCGTATGAATTGACGCCCGGTCAGCGCATCAGTTTCGTTCCGCAGGCCGGTAACAAACTTGCGGCGCCGCCAAAGAAGCTAATTGTCGAGCCCGAGCCCCCAATGGTGACGCGTGCACCGCATTCGTCGCATGCGGTGCCAAAGGAAAAATTTTCCGGCGCCATAACTTGGCATTGGCCGGCCGAGGGTGCGATCATCGGGCGCTTCGACGCAACCGATCCGCTGAAAAAAGGCATTAATATCGGCGGCGAACTGGGGCAACCGGTGCGTGCCGCTGCGGCGGGAAAAGTTGTTTACAGCGGGAGTGGACTAATCGGTTACGGTAAGCTTATTATCCTCAAGCATAACGAGACGCTACTTAGCGCATACGCACATAATAAAGATCTCCTCGTCTCCGAAGGAGAGGTCGTCGAAGTAGGGAAGCAAATCGCAGGGATGGGCAGTAGCGGCGCTAACGTCGTGATGCTGCATTTTGAAATCAGGCGCGATGGGGTTCCCGTGGATCCCATTGAATATCTTCCCAGTCGGCGGTCGCAGTAAAGGGGCTAGCGATGTTGGAGCACACAGAAAAAATCGAACGTATTTCTGAAATTGAAGATATCCCCGTCATGCTCGACGACGAGTTGGTACTCGAAGCGGGTCTTGACGAAAGCAGCAGCGAAGATGGGCCTGAAGAAGAGAAACCAAGACGTCCGACGGCCTACGCCGCGAATGACGTGTCTGAGGGCGAGCTCGATGCGACGCGCATGTACCTCAACGAAATCGGCTTCTCTTCGTTATTAACGGCCAAAGAAGAAGTGTACTACTCGCGGCGTTCGCTGAAGGGCGACAAAGACGCGCGGCGCGTGATGATCGTCAGCAACTTGCGCTTGGTGGTGAAGATCGCGCGGCGTTATCTGAATCGCGGTCTCGCCCTGCTTGACTTAATCGAAGAAGGCAATCTCGGCCTGATCCGCGCCGTGGAAAAGTTCGACCCTGAGCGCGGCTTCCGTTTTTCGACTTACGCCACCTGGTGGATACGCCAGACCATCGAGCGCGGTTTGATGAACCAGACGCGCACCATTCGCTTGCCGATTCACGTCGTCAAAGAGATCAACATTTATTTGCGTGCCGCGCGCCATCTTGCCCAGACGCAGGACCACGAGCCAAGCGCCGAAGAGATTGCCGCAATGCTCGATAAGCCGATCAGCGACGTGAAGCGCATGCTCGGGTTGAACGAGCGCGTCGCATCGGTGGACGTGCCCGTGATCAAGGACACCGATAAGTCGTTACTTGACGCCATTCCCGACGAACAGAATGTTGATCCCGCCACCTTGCTGCAAGACAGCGATATCCGCACCAACATCGAAGAGTGGCTTAACCAGCTCAACGACAAACAACGCGAAGTGGTCGAGCGCCGCTTCGGTTTGAGAGGCCGCGATGTCTGCACACTCGAACAGGTCGGTTACGAGCTGGGGGTCACGCGTGAACGCGTGCGTCAAATCCAGATGGAAGCCCTCAGGCGCCTGCGCGAAATTCTGGAGCGCGATGGTTTTTCGATGGACGTATTATTGAAGTAGCGGGTGTGTGGGGTTGGCGGCTTTAACCGGCGATAAACCCTGCCACTACGTTTCGGCCTTCCGTCATCAGGATGTTATAGGTTCGGCAAGCCGCACCGTTGTCCATGATTTCCACGCCCACACCGTGTTGGTGAAATGCGCGCAGCCAGTTATGGTTTGGAAAGCGGATCTTCGGGCCAGTGCCGAGCAGGACGACCTCTGGGTCAAGTGTTGAAATTAAACGCAGGTGATCTTCGTTCAGTTCTTCAAAGCGTTGCGGTGGCCAGTCACGCAGCAACTGCTGCGGAGAGATCACAAAGCTCGCGCTCAGATGTTCCTCAAGCAATACGGGTCGTTCCGGATCAGTTGGTGGCAACACCAGCACGTTCGCGGCGGCGCGCGGCGGCGGGTAGGCGACCGTAATACGACCCGGTGCGCAGGCGCGAATGATGTAACCGGCGGGGCCGGAATCCTGAGTGAATTTCATACGCAGTAACTTTGCCGAGCGCGCCGTGCGGCGTCAAATGCTTTCTGGAGCTCTTTGGGTATCCTGCATGGGCTAACACTTGCATTGACAGTGCGGGTGCCTGCCAGTAAGTTACACAGCTTTTAGCGCCTGACTTACGGCGCCCATCAGTCACTTATGGATTTCAGGCTTGATCACCGACTTTCCACGTATTAAACGGCTGCCGCCGTATGTATTTGCCATCGTCACCGAGCTGAAGAAAAAAGCGCGGGCACGCGGCGAGGACATTATTGATTTCGGTATGGGCAACCCGGATCAGCCGACGCCGCAACATATCGTCGACAAGCTGGTGGAGGCGGCGCAGCGGCCCGACACGCATCGTTACTCGGTGTCGAAGGGTGTGCCGCGTCTGCGCCGCGCTATTTGCAACTGGTACAAGCAACGCTTCAATGTCGACCTGGACATGGACAGCGAAGCCATTGTCACTATCGGTTCCAAAGAAGGCTTGGCGCATCTGGCCTTGGCTACGGTGGGCCCGGGCGATGTGGTGCTGGTGCCCAATCCCGCGTATCCGATTCATCCGTATGGCTTCGTGATTGCCGGCGCCGACATTCGCCACGTGCCGCTGGTGCCTGGAGTAGACTTTTTTGAGGAATTGCAGCGCGCGATCCGCGAGTGCTGGCCCAAGCCGAAATTTCTGGTGCTGAATTTCCCCGGCAACCCCACCACACAGTGCGTGGATCTGGACTTTTTCGAGAAGGTTGTCGCGATTGCGCGCGAACACCAGATTTGGGTGATTCATGACATCGCTTACACCGACATCGTGTTCGACGGTTATGTCGCGCCGTCGATTTTGCAAATCCCGGGCGCCAAGGAGGTCGCTGTGGAGTTCTACACGCTGTCAAAAAGTTACAATATGCCGGGTTGGCGCATCGGGTTTATGGTCGGCAATTCCACACTGGTTGGAGCATTGGGGCGCATTAAGTCCTATCTGGATTACGGCATGTTCACGCCGGTGCAGGTGGCGGCAATTGCCGCGCTGGAAGGCCCGCAGGAATGTGTCAAAGAAATTTGTGAGATGTACCGCAAGCGCCGCGATGTGTTGTGCAAAGGCTTGAATTCAATCGGTTGGAAAGTCGAGAAACCCAAGGCCACTATGTTTGTCTGGGCGCCGATTCCGGAGCGTTACCGCGCGCTGGGTTCGCTGGAGTTTTCCAAGCGCTTGCTGGAAGAAGCCAAGGTGGCGGTGTCGCCGGGGGTCGGATTTGGACAATATGGCGACGACCATGTGCGTTTTGCGTTGATCGAAAACGAGCATCGCACCCGCCAAGCGATCCGTGGCATCCGCGAGATGTTCCGCAAGGACGAAAAAATGGCAAAAAAAGGAGCCAAATAGTGCAGCCGGTAAAAGTAGGTGTGTTGGGCATCGGGACCGTCGGCGGCGGCACTGTGCGCGTATTGAAGCGCAACGCGCAGGAAATTTCCCGGCGCGCGGGGCGTGGTATCGAGGTGGTGCACGCGGCGGCGCGCGATCTGGGCAAGCAACGCATCGCCGATCTACAGGGCATCACGCTGACCACCGATCCGTTCGAGGTAGTCAATAATCCCGAGCTTGACATCGTGGTCGAGTTGATCGGCGGCGACGGTGTGGCGCGCGAGCTGGTCACTCAAGCCATCGCCAATGGCAAACACGTGGTCACGGCGAATAAAGCCTTGATCGCCAAACACGGCAATGAAATTTTTGCCCAGGCGCAACGCCAGGGCGTAATGGTCGCGTTTGAGGCGGCGGTGGCCGGTGGCATTCCGATCATCAAAGCGATCCGCGAAGGTCTGGCGGGCAACCGCATCGAATGGCTGGCCGGCATCATCAACGGCACCACCAATTTTATTCTGACCGAGATGCGGGATCGAGGGCGTGACTTTGCCGATGTGCTCAAAGAAGCGCAGAAGCTGGGTTACGCCGAGGCCGATCCGACGTTCGATGTGGAAGGCATCGACGCCGCGCACAAGCTTACTATTCTGGCGGCGATTGCGTTCGGCATTCCGCTGCAATTCTCCAAGGTCTACACCGAAGGCATTTCCAAGCTGACCAGCGAAGATGTGAGTTACGCCGAACAACTGGGCTACCGCATCAAGATGCTCGGCATCGCTCGCCGTGCCGCAGCGGGCGTGGAGCTGCGTGTGCATCCGACGCTGGTGCCGTATCGCCGCTTGCTTGCCAATGTGGACGGAGTGATGAACGCGGTGCTGGTGAAAGGCGATGCTGCGGGTTCGACGTTGTATTACGGCCCGGGCGCTGGCGCCGAGCCGACCGCTTCGGCGGTGGTGGCGGACTTGGTCGACGTGGTGCGCATGTTGACTGCCGACCCCGACAACCGCGTGCCGCATCTTGCGTTTCAGCCGGATGCCTTGTCCGACTTGCCGATCCTGGCAATGGCTGACGTTGAAACTTCGTATTACCTGCGTCTGCGTGCGCAAGACCGGCCGGGTGTATTGGCCGATGTCACGCGCATTTTGAGTGACTTGAGCATCAGCATCGAAGCCATGATTCAAAAGGGCACGACCGACGGCATTGCCACGGTGATATTGCTCACGCATCGGGTCTTCGAAAAAAATATGAATCAAGCGATCAAGCGCATCCAAGAACTGCCGACAATTACCGGCGATATCATGCGCATTCGCATGGAGCAGTTGAACGCGAATTAAGCGGTCGGTGGGCGACGCCACCCTGCATACCTTTAGGAGTTTGTTATGACCTTTCGTTCCCGCTATACCGGCTTGATCGAAAAATATCGTGACCGGCTACCTATCCACGATGACACGCGCATTATCAGCTTAGGCGAAGGCGATACGCCGCTCATCCGCTTGAATAATATTCCGCGTGATCTGAAAAAAGACGTCGATATTTACATTAAATTCGAAGGCTTGAATCCGACCGGCTCGTTTAAAGATCGCGGCATGACCATGGCGGTTACCAAGGCGGTGGAAGAAGGCAGCAAGGCTATTATTTGCGCCTCCACCGGTAATACTTCGGCGTCTGCGGCAGCCTACGCAGCGCGCGCCGGCATTACCGCTTTTGTGTTGATTCCCGACGGCAAGATCGCCATGGGCAAGTTGGCGCAGGCGATGATTCACGGCGCGGTGGTGATCCAGATCAAAGGCAATTTCGACGCTGGCATGGAGCTGGTGAAGCAAGTGGGTTTGGAGGCGCCGGTGACCATCGTGAATTCCATTAATCCGTATCGCTTGCAAGGGCAGAAGACCGCCGCGTTTGAGATCGTCGAAGAGTTAGGCGCAGCGCCGGACTACCACTGCATCCCCGTGGGCAATGCCGGCAACATCACGGCGCACTGGATGGGCTATTCGGAATATCACGACCACGGAATTGTCAATAATAGGCCCGTAATGGTTGGTTATCAGGCGGCCGGCTCGGCGCCATTCCTGCGCGGAAAAATGGTTGATAACCCTGAGACCGTCGCCACCGCAATTCGCATCGGCCATCCGCAGTCGTGGGACAAGGCGTGGAATGTGCAGCGCGAATCGGCGGGTTGGTTCGACGAATGCACCGACGAAGAAATCCTAGCCGCGCAGCGTTTGCTGTCACACAAAGAAGGCATCTTTTGCGAACCGGCATCGGCAACGTCGGTGGCTGGTGCGCTGCGCGATATTGCCAGCGGCAAAATTCGCAACGGCAGCAAAGTTGTATGCACACTGACGGGTCATGGCTTGAAAGATCCCGACACGGCCATCAAGCAGAGCACGACCGCCGTCGCGACTGTGGACGCGACCCTGGCTGCGGTGAAAGCGGCAATCATGAAACACGTCACGCGCTGAGCGCCTGATTAACGATTAAATAGCTCGTATGCAAGAACTCAACGCTCTCGTTGGACAGGACTGGTTAGTGACGGTGGTCGCGATAGCCATCGTGGTTGCGCTCATAATGTTGTTGCCGATGGCATTGCGACGCTATCGGCGCGATGCCGAGCAGCGACGTGTCGCAAAAATTATCAAGAATCTCCGTATTGTCTCGGTAAAAAACCTTGCGTTCCCAGACAGCATGGAGGGCTATGTATTTATCGATTACCTGTTGCTGACCCCCACCGGTATCGTGGTGCTCGATTTGCAGGACTACAACGGCTTCATTTTCGGCGGTCCTAACATCGACCAGTGGACTCAGATGGTGCGGCAGCGCGGGTATAAATTTGAAAATCCTTTGCATCAGAATGCGTGGCGCCTGCAAATAATCCGCTCTTTAGTGAAAGACGCGCCGCTGATCGGCAAGGTAGTGTTTTCGTCCGTCAGCCAATTTCCCAAAGGTATACCGGAAGGCGTGTCGCATGTCTCGACATTAAGCGAAGAGCTCGCGTTGCTGCTCGACAACAAGGAAATCCCGGAAGCCGTGCGCAAATCCTGGGACGAGCTGTCGACGCATGCTATCAACGCACGCTCGCCGGATTGGAAAAAAATTCGTTAATTCTCAAGTTGCATTCAAACCATGGCATGGAGCAAATGATTGAAAATTGCCTTGAATCTGCTTGAAGCGCGCGTACTCGGATGCCTGATTGAAAAGGAAATGAGCACGCCCGACTATTACCCGTTGTCGCTTAACGCATTGACCAATGCGTGTAACCAGAAGTCGAACCGGAATCCGGTGATGGAGCTGGGCGAGTCCAGCGTGCAGGACACGCTCGATGCCTTGATAAAAAAACGTCTGGTCGTGCCCAAGAGTTCATCCGGCAGCCGCGTCTCTAAATTTGCCCATCGTCTCAGCAATCCGATTACCAACGCCATGGATTTTTCTGTGCAGGAATTGGCCGTATTGTGCGAGCTGCTGGTGCGTGGGCCGCAAACTCTTGGCGAGTTGCGCACGCACGCGGGTCGCCTGACCGAGTTCGCCGATGTCGCCCAAGTGGAAGCCACCGTGCAAAAATTGCGTACTCGCGAGGACGGCCCCTTCGTCACGGAATTGCCGCGTCAGCTGGGACGGCGTGATGTCCGCCACGCACAACTGTTTACAGAACTTCCGACAGAAGACATAACGCAGGAACCTCAGGTTGAGGCAGTGCCCGCATCCGCTGCTGATCGCGTCACGGCCTTGGAACAAGAGGTCGCGGTATTGCGTAGCGAAGTATCGGATCTCCGGCAGCAGCTCGATCAGTTGCTAGGGAAGAAGGAGGAGGAAAGCTCGTCGTGAGCTCTACGTGCGTACCGTGCGCGATCTACCGCAGTGCCAAGAAAGCGGACAGTTATCTCTACGTGGAGCGAGAAAGCGATTTTGCGCGCGTACCGCAAGCGTTGCTCGATATGCTTGGCTCGCTTTCGTGGGTGATGTCGTTGGAATTGCACCCACAGCGCAAACTGGCGCAGGTGGACGTAATGCAAGTGATGGAACGATTACAGCAACAAGGCTACTACCTGCAAATGCCACCGGGATCATGGCAGCACCTGCGGCAGCAATAATCCTTCAGCGAAGCGGTCGACTACCCGCTTAACGGGCTTGTTTTACGGCTTTGAATCGCACGGGCATGCAACGTCAGCAATTGATTAAACAGTTGTTCTTTCTTTTGCTTTTCGTAAGTAACCAAGCTCAATCCGTTTTGCAAGTTGCAGAGTAGTCTGGGGATAATTTCCAGGAGCCGCGCCGAATTTAGCGCTGTTTGTTTGAATTGAGTGACTACTGCGAGGTCATCGATGACCTGCATTGCCCCAGTCCACGCGGAGCTGTCGGTTCCTTTCTGGGTTTTGATCTGTACCAACACCTCAGACCAGACCGTAAATAAAAATTGGTGAATTGCATCGGGGAGTTTGCGGCCGTGTAGCTTCTGCACAATGGGAATATCCGTCGTCGTAGTAGCTGCAGGCATGGAAACTACGGGAGGTGGCTCGGATGTTTCAATCGAGTCCTCCGCACTCTGTTCGGTAACTACTTGGCTTGCCGTCGCCGTGGGTATCCCGCTGCCGAGATCAGCAAGCAAATCGCGGTACAGATTGGCTAGATCGTCGAGGACAAATTTTGAAAACAGCTTATAAACCACAAACTTTGCTTTCAATGACAGTTTGAGAGTATCAACCGCCTGTTTCCAGGCAACACACAATAATACCGGCGACACCGCCGTGAGGCATGGATGCTGAGCAACCGGTGTCGCTGCATGCAACGCAGACAATTGGCTGGCATAACGTCGTTGCGCTTGCTCAACGATGTTTTTCATTGCAATCGCTGCTTCAAGATCGTCGTTGCCTCGAAGTAACAATTTGTCGATTGCGGCGCTGTCCGTAGCGACAGCAACAACCTTGGTAGGTTGGTAAGGCGTCGCGTCTTGACAGAGCTGTTCGAAGTTGGCGACAAAAATATTTTTCAACGCATCGCGTTTGTTGCGTAGCCGGCTAATGGTATCCAGGTACAGATAATTAAGGTCTTCGTCGCGTGTTTTTCCCGCCAGCTCAAACAAAAAATCATCGACGTTGTTTTGGAAAAAGCTCAGACGTTGTTCAATAAATTCTGTTGTTCGGGTTTTGATGAGTGTCGCGGCGGTGTTAGATGCTGTTACCGGAGGCGTGTCTGCATGCATATTGGCTTGCTGCGAGACTGCGACATGTACCCGTGCGTTCATTACTGCCCCCGTTGAGTGTTCAGCCTAATTGGATCTAGATCCAACAAAATAATCATTACATTGCTGACAGGCACCTTCCGTGACCCAATGGTGACTTGGTTTGCGATTAAGTTCTCGGAATTACCTGATTCAGGGCGTATTTTGATTTTGGTATTTAGGAGCGCGTATAACGCAGCCGACGCAGGTCGGCGAGGTTGTTTGCGATTAGGAGGTACTGGGAAGCGCGCAGGCGATTAAATCGTGTTCATCGGTGTGCACGACTTCTACGACCAAGTGGTCACCGATGTTTCCTGCTGCGCTGACTTTGTGCGGTGATGCGGCACGCGCGGGTGTCGCCGCTTGAACGTAAACCACACCATCGATTTCAGGTGCCTGACCTTTACTACGTGCGATGACTTGTCCGTTCTCGCCGAGCGCGTCGACTACGACGGTCATGCGGGTGCCGATGAGTCTGGCCAAGCGCGCGGCGCTGATTTCCGCTTGCGTTGCCATGAACTGCTCAAGACGGTCGTGCTTGATTGCTTCGGGTACCGGATTATCCAGGCGATTCGCGTTCGCGCCGTCCACCGCCGAGTAGGCGAAGCAGCCGGCGTGATCAATTTGCGCTTCATGCAAAAATTCAAGCAGCATTTCAAAGTCCGCGTCGGTTTCACCGGGAAAGCCAACGATGAACGTGCTGCGGATGACCAATTCGGGGCAGATCTCACGCCAGCGACGGATGCGTTGCAAGGTGTTCGCAGAGCTCGCCGGGCGTTTCATCGCTTTGAGAATGCATGGGCTGGCATGTTGAAACGGCACGTCCAAGTACGGAAGTATTTTACCGTCGGCCATCAGAGGAATAATGTCGTCAACATGCGGATAGGGGTAGACGTAATGCAAGCGCACCCATGCCCCGAGTTCACCCAGCTCGCGTGCCAGATCGGTGATATGTGCTTTTACCGGGCGCCCGCCCCAAAATCCGGTGCGGTATTTAACGTCCACGCCGTAGGCACTAGTGTCTTGCGAGATGACCAACAACTCTTTGGTGCCGGCCTTGACTAAATTCTCGGCTTCGCGTAACACGTCGCCGACGGGGCGGCTGACTAAGTCGCCGCGTAACGACGGAATAATGCAGAAGGTGCAGCGATGATTACAGCCTTCTGAAATTTTCAGGTAGGCATAGTGCTTGGGCGTGAGCTTTATTCCCTGCGGCGGAATCAGGCTGGTGAACGGATCGTGTCGTGGTGGCAGGTGTGTGTGTACCGCTGACATGACTTCTTGCAGCGCGTGTGGTCCAGTCACTGCCAGTACCTGCGGATAATGGTCAAGCACCACGTTATCTTTGGCACCCAAACAACCTGTGACGATTACTTTGCCGTTTTCGGCCAACGCTTCGCCGATGGTTTCCAATGACTCTTCCACAGCGGCATCGATAAAGCCGCAGGTGTTAATAACGACCAAATCAGCATCGGTATAGTTTGGGCTGATCTCGTATCCTTCCGCGCGAAGTTGAGTAATGATGTGTTCGGAATCAACCAGAGCCTTGGGGCAGCCCAAGCTTACAAATCCGACCTTCGGTACAGTGCGTGGTTGCTTGCGCGATGAGGTATTGGTTTTTAGAGCAGGAGAAGGGTTTTTCATAGGTATCAGAATGCGAAAGTTGACCGGTATTCTATCTGCTTTCAGGGGCGCGCAGACAGCACGTTGACGTCGCTCAGGGCCTATCTCTATGATGGTGGTGCTTTGTAAAACCCAGCGCTGCTCCGCAAAAGGTTAAAACGCCCATGAAAATTTCCCACATCCTCGAAAAGAAAGGGCAGCAATGCCACTCAATTGCGCCGGAACAGCCGGTGGCCGAAGCGGTTCGCTTGATGATTCATAACCGAATTGGTTCGCTGGTGGTAATGCAGCGCGAGAAAATTGTCGGGATTGTAACCGAACGCGACGTGGTGTGGGCAGCAGGCCAGCACAGCGTGAATCTAATCAACATGACCGTGCATGACATCATGGCAAAAACATTGGTGACCTGCACCGGCGAGGACAGCCTCGAACATGCGATGGATTTGATGACGCGTAATCCGACTAAACAACGTATTCGTCACTTACCGGTCATCGGCGACGGGAAACTCATCGGCTTGATTTCCATCGGCGACATCGTGCATGCGCTGATGACCAAGACTGAGTTCGAAAACAAGTTGCTGAAAAATTACATCAAGCACTGGCCGGACGAAGAGAGCGCATAGCGTACTATTGTCAGCGCCGCTGAGTGGTCTCTTTCTGTGGCACTACTGGGGGGATTTCGTTCTCATTGCGAACAATCTGTAGATTATTGCCTTTACCAAAGTCCATTAAAAAGCCGAACAACATTGGATCTTGCTGTTCTAATTCAGAATTCACAACGACGCAACTGACACCCTCAATGGTCACCATGTGCACACTCGGGTGGAAGATCATGCGCCGTCCACGGCCAAAAGTGGCCACTGATGCGGTCAGTCGCTCAGCCCAATCGCTGGGACGAAACTTCTTCCCGTCGTTGGTCAGGCCTTTTATGGTGATTTTTGTGGACAGGTTCGTCATCTTTTTGGGTAACCAGCGGTGCGCATCACGCTTAAGCTATGGTAAAACCGCGTTGGCACGCGCGGGAAAGTTTCACAGGCCAAGGTAGTTTAGAACCGGACCTGGAATCGTGAAAGTTAATTATTCCTGTTACCGTTGTACTTATCATGTCTGTATCAATAATGATGCATCTAGTGTAACACCCCCATACGATTACTAAATCGGCATGCGGTTCCAAATTTTTATCAGACCAAGGAGTGTTATGGAACCTGAATTTTGGATTGAACGATGGCAGCGGAATGAAATTGGTTTTCACCAAGACCGGATCAATCCTTACCTCGAACAGTTTTGGGGCGCTTTGATTACCGACAGTCAGTCCCAAGTATTTGTCCCCTTGTGTGGAAAGAGCCAAGACATGGTGTGGTTGCGCGCGCGCGGCCATACGGTAGTGGGCGTGGAGCTCAGCTTGATTGCGGTGGAGAATTTTTTTGATGAACAGCGCATGGTGCCGACACGTCGCGAAATTGATGGGCTGATCTTGTTCGAATCACAAGGTTACAAAATATATTGTGGAGATTATTTCGCGCTTAAGTTGCAGCACTTGTCGCAGGTGCGTGCCGTTTATGATCGTGCATCGCTGGTGGCGTTGCCGCCCCTGCTGCGCACGCGCTATGTGCAGCACATGACGCGGTTGTTAGTCCCGAACGTACCCGCCTTGCTAGTGGCATTGGATTACCCCGCACAGCAGATGCAAGGCCCTCCGTTTGCCGTCAGCGACGCGGAAGTTCACACGTTGTATGACGACCGGTTTACCGTAAGCAGCCTGTTGGTGCGTAATACGCTTGACGATAATCCACGGCTTAAAGAACGTGGCTTAACGCGCTTGGACGAACGTGTATACGCGCTCAAGAGGAACGATACATCAGAGCTATAAGGGGCTGAGGTAACTGCAAGAGAATAAAAAAAGCCCGCTCGAAAGCGGGCTCAATTGGGTCGACAGCGACTGCGCGATGTAACTTTCAGCTGGGGGGCCGTTGGAAGGGTCGCATCGCGCAGCCAGCCTTGCGGCTGTAGAAAATATAGTCGGCTAGAAGACAATTTGCAAAAATTCTTGTGTGAACAATTGTGGCATTGTTTGGCTGGTAATTTTCTCGTACTCCATTACAGTGACTAGGTAGCATCTACACCGTTTGTTTACGGCGAATTCGTTGTCTACACTGGGTTGAATATGCGCAAGTACATTCGCCATCCTTCGGACATTCCCATCGAATTCGATGTTGGCGAAGCGTTGGGCGAGCGGCGCGAGCGACTGAATAATGTAAGCCTCGGGGGGCTATCATTTCAGTCTAAAACATCCTTGCCGTTGGGAACCCCGGTGACCATCCGCGTGCCGTTCATTAGTCCAGGATTTGAAGCCCGTGGCCAAATTGCGTGGTGCAAGCGCAGCGGTATGGGTTACGACATCGGTGTGGAGCTGAGCGATCACGAAGAATTTTTCCGCACCCGCATGGTTGAGCAGGTGTGCCACATCGAGCACTACAAACGCGAAGTTTTCAAAACCGAGGGCCGGCGCTTAAACGGCGAAGAAGCTGCGCTGGAATGGATCACAAAATATGCGCACCTGTTTCCGGATGTATCCACTTAACGCTTAAAAACTCTGTAATTGCTGATCCGTCGGTTCGGCGCAGCAATACCACGGCTCAGACAAGCGCGGACCGGGCGCGTGCGTGCCGCCCAGCGGCAACGCCGGGGCCGGCAATCCGGCAGCGGCATGCGCAACCTTCCAGATGTACGAAAAAATGTCGCGACGTGGCATATTTTTGCTTTCCGCCTCCATCACCCAGGCTTGAATTTCCTTGTGCAAGGCGTCGACGTGCGCATCGGTATGGTGCCACGGGTAACCCAGCAAGGTCGGATCGAAGGCGTCCAGATACTGCATAAATCCCGGCAATTTCAGTAGCTCCGAACCCTGCGGCACCAGCAGGCGGATGGCAAGTTGAATCGGCGGTACGCTCTCGATCAGCTCCAGTTCGACCAAGCGCGCCAGTAACGCTACGTAGCCTTCTAACGTGGTCCAGGGTGAAAATGGTACGAAGGTCGGCGCGAGTGCGATGCCAGCAGCGCGCACCAACTGCACCGCGCGGCCGAAGTCGGCATTGGTGTGGTTTTTGTCGAGGTGCAGCAGAATCTCGTCATTCACGGACTCGACCGCTGCGGTGATGAACAGGCAGCCGGTTTCTTTTAGTAATGGCAGTAGGTCGGCATGCGCCAGCAAGTGCTGGATTTTGATAGTGGCGTCATAGGTCACGTGCGGAAATTCAGCGTGCAGCGCGCGCATTAATTTCTGCGCATGCGTCGGCCCATTAAAAAAATCCGGATCGCCGAACGAGATGTGCTGCGCACCAAGCGCCACTTGTTGACGGATATCCTGCATCACCACGTCCACCGGCAAAATACGGAATTTCCCCTGATAGACCGGCACCACCGGGCAATGACGGCACAGGTGTTTGCAGCCGCGCGAACCTTCAGCAAAACCGACCACGCGGGTTTCGTTTTCTCCTACCAGCAAATGCGCGTAGCGCGCCAGCGCCGGCAGGCCGGTGCGATCCGGCATGACGAAATCAATTTTTGCCAGACTCACGACCGGTTCGGTTTGGATATTGTCTTCGCCTTGTTTTAAACGCCGCACCAACGACACCAGCGCCGGCTCCACTTCGCCGCCGAGCACGGTCTTGACACCAAGATTGCGCAGCATCATTTCATTCATCGGCGCGTATAACCCGTAGACGCACAGATGCGCTTGCGGTGCAAGTTGCTTGATGCGCGGTAGCGCGGCGACCGCAATACGCGTGGCGGTGTGCATCGCGACATAGATGGCCACCAGATCGGCGCCGGCCAACACCTCGGTTTCGAGCATTTGCAGCGAAAGGTCGAGACACTGCACTTCGCAGCCTGCGCGTTTCAGCCACGCGGCCGGCTCAGCCAGACCGAAGGGTTGACGGCCAAGTTCGTAAGGATTAATCAGGACGACTTTCATGATGATGCCTCTAAATTTCGCTGGTCCAGGCCGTGCCAGACCGGCACGGTGACAATGTTCAAACACGCATGCGCGGCGCGCAGTGCGGCTTCGGCTTGTTGCGGCGTGGGTGCGCGCGCAAAAATAAAGCCCAGATAGCTTGAGCCTTCCGGCCACGGCACCACTTCGTAGCCGGCGCGCATCTGGATGGTGACTTCTTCGATGAACTGGACATTTTGTGCCGCCAGCACGCCTTCGACACGCCGCAAGATGCCGCCGTGACTCACCGGGATCATTAACACGCCGCCGGCGCCGTCGCTTGCCTGCGTATCGATGGGTTGGCCCAAGGCGTGCGCGATCACGATTTCTTCCAGGCTGTAGCCGGTGCCAAAGCGCAGCAGGCGACCGCACAGGCCGCCGATGGTGCGTGACGCCACTTCCAGAATCCATGCGCCGTGTGCGTTGACGCGGCACTCGGCGTGGATTGGTCCTTCACGCAGTCCATAGGCGGCACAAGCGGCTTGCACGCACTGTTGAATATTCTGTTGTACTTCCGACGTTAGGCGTGACGGCGTGATGTAGTAAGTCTCTTCGAAAAACGGCCCGTCGAGCGGGTCGGGTTTGTCGAAGATCGCCAGCAGTTGCAAGGCGCCACGCGTCAACAAGCCCTCCACGGCGACTTCCACGCCGGGAATAAAATCTTCTGCCAGCAAGGTGCTGCGTTCGTCCTCGATTTCGGCTTCGTGCACCAGGGCCGCGCTGCGCCGGCAGGCGCGCACGAATTCAGCGGCGTTGTCGGCGCGGATCACGCCGCGGCTGGCCGACAAGGCCAGCGGTTTGACAACGCAGGGGTAGCGCACGGTGGCGGCTTGTGGTTCCAGCGGCTGGGTCATATCGATGCGCCGGCTGTGCGGCGCCGGCACACCGGCCGCGCGCAAGCATTCGCGTGCCAGGTCTTTGCGTCTGGAAATTTGCGCGGCCGCCGGGTCGTTGTGCGGTAGGCCGATGGCCTGCGCAACGCGCGCCGCAAGTTCGGTGGTCGCATCGTCGGTGCCCAGCACCGCACGAAACGGCTGTGCTTGGTGCGCGTGTAAAATCGTCGCCAGCGCCGCGTCCAGTTGTTCGAAGTCGACGTGCAAGCCTTGCGCGGATGCGCCAGTCAACGCATATTTTCCATGCGAAATAATAAACGCCTCGGCATGCACGCGCTGCGCTGCAGCCACAAACGGTGCCGTGCGGTAACTGCCATTGGGCGCAATCACCAGCACGCGCGCGTTGCGGGGTTCGGTGGAGGCTGGGGCCAAGGACGGTGAGGGTGGATTCGAAGACGTCATTCGGACTGGTATCCTATCATGGCGTACTGGGTGAAACACACGGCGGTTTATCCGGGTATCTCGCCCCACTTACACCAGCGTAGCGGCCCGATTTCAAGAAGCTTGCGCTACCGCAAATTGCACCGGATTATGCAGCTTGGCGGCGATTTTTGGCACGGCCGCTCATACAAAAATAATGCAGGGAAGCAATGTCCACCAAGAATCTTCCGGATCACCAAAGTCTGTTCCGTTTCTGGCGCGCCATCGAAGCGTTGACGCCACAGGACGTGGCCAAAGCCGCGCCTGCGGATACGACGCGTCCGGTGTACCGAAATGTCAAAACCGAAGAGCTGATGCCGTGGGAAGCCGGGCATCCGCAGCAGGCTCGCCGTATTGCGGCTGACAAGATGTGGCGCTACACCGCCCAGTGTGTGGTGTATGACGCTAATCGCCTGATGGGTTGTCTCGAAGACCTGCTTAGCCGCGATGAAAATGTATTCGAAGCGCGCGCGTACAAATTCAGCCGCTTGTTCGATGTTGGCATCGACGAGCACGGTAGTCCGAACCCAGACACCTTTGCGTTGTCGATGGCGGGCTGGGCGGTGGGAGTGGTGTTGCAGCAGGGCATCGCCGGGTTGGAGCACGGAACGAGTTCGAAGCGTGCCGACCTGCCGGCGGCTGAAGTGCAAACCAATAGTGGTTTTTCGGGCTTCGATATGCTCCAGGACCGGCTGCGTGCAGAGCTTGCCAGCCGGGTTGCGACATTTAAGGATGCGGCCGGTGTCGTCATTAAACGACCTGACCGCGCGTGGCTTGATGAATTTGCCGAGCGGGTGATTGCCCAATGCCGGTTGCCAAGAGCGACCTTGTTTTCCAAAACGCTGGAACACCGCTGCCGGTGTTATCAGGTCAAGAAAAAGCAGCCGTCCGCGCAAGCGCAGGTAGAGAAACAAGAAGACGATTTGCTCAACAGTTTTTTCATTTCCGACCTGGGAAAACTGGCTGAATTTGCCCACCCAGGCTTAGGCGCAGGGCTCAGGAATTTTGTGATTGCGGGCAGCGAGGCGCGCGCTCATTGCGATCTGCGCACGCCGGCGGGGCTGCGTCACGCTGGCGAACTTCTCGCTCCAGCCCACTCACCCGTTGGTCGCTGGCCGTCGCAGCATGCGTTGGTGTTCAGTCAACAAGTGGCGGTCAATGCCCTTTGGAATAACCTCAAAGCCGCAAGCGGAATCTTCGCCGTGAATGGTCCCCCGGGAACCGGCAAAACCACCCTGCTGCGCGACGTGGTGGCCGCCGTGGTGGTTGAGCGTGCAATGCGGCTGGCCGACGTTGTCAGGCCCGCCGAGGTGTTTGGAAAAAAAGAATCTATCAAGGTGGGTGACATGTTCATCTGGTTTCACCGCATTGGCGAGATCGTCCGTGGCACCGGCATCGTGGTGGCCTCCTGCAATAACGGCGCAGTCGAGAATGTTTCCCTCGAATTGCCCTCCATCGACGCCATCTCCAGCGCTTGGCAGGGCGCGCAAAGCGTCGATTATTTCCAGGAGATTGCCTCGACTGTTTTGGGTAAAAACGCCTGGGCACTGATTGCCGCCAGACTTGGCAACAAGACTAACCGCAATGATTTTCTAGCCAAGTTCTGGTTCGGGCCGAAGACGGAAACAGCGCGCGATGCCATGCAACTCGGTATGAAGGGTTGGTTGGACGCGCTCAAAAAAGGCAGCATTGAAACCCGTTATGTGTGGGAAGAATCGGTGGCCAGATTCCGCGCCGCCCTGGAAAAAGAACGCGGCATCCGGGACTACCTTGATCACCTGTCGACGCTACCGCAACGCCTTGCGCAGGCCGAGCATAGCCTTCAGCAGCAGGCGGCAAGTTTAGAAGCAAAACACACCGTGGTCGACGATGCGAATGCCGCGATCCAGCAACTTGAAGTGGACACGGCCGAGCTGCGCCTCGATCTCACCGAGACCGAGCGCCAGTTTGAAAGCCACATCCGCTGCAAACCGGGATTTCTTGAGTGGCTTGCAAGCCTGGGCAAATCCCATCGCCGTTTTCGCGAGCAACTCGAAGTGTTTCAACAACAGCAAGCCGGCTATCGCCGTGCACTGCGCAACCAAGCCGCCGTGCTTGAAAAAACTGCGCAGGAAATTGCGTGCCTGAAACGCGAAATTACGCACGCCGAAAGGCTGCTTTCGGAAGGTGTAAGGCAGCGCAACACGTTGGCGGCAATATTTACGACGGCGCGTATCCAATTGGGCAAGCACTGGCCGCAGCAAGAACTACCCGAAGCAGAGCGCGAACCCTCCGCGCCCTGGGCCACGCAAGCGTGGTGTGACGCCAGGACCGAAACGTTTCTTGCCGCGCTTGAACTGCATCGCGCTTTTATCGAAATTCATGCCGAGACAATGAGTCACAACCTGACACTTGCGGTCCAGTGGCTGCAAGGAAAAAAGCTTCCGGCGCAGCTCTGTCAACTGGCGTTCGACAGTTTAACGCTGGTCGTGCCGGTGCTTTCGACCACGTTTGCGTCGGTCGCGCGAATGTTCGCCGACATCGGCAAAGAAGGCATCGGCTGGCTGCTGATTGATGAAGCTGGTCAGGCGATGCCGCAACAAGCCGCCGGGGCAATTTGGCGCGCACAGCGCACCCTGGTGGTGGGCGACCCCTTGCAACTTGA
Organism: Gammaproteobacteria bacterium; assembly: GCA_031363085.1. Taxonomy (GTDB): domain Bacteria; phylum Pseudomonadota; class Gammaproteobacteria; order SG8-11; family SG8-11; genus UBA6921. The sequence continues at coordinate 3,953 of JANLTU010000187.1, read as the reverse complement.
GCCGGTGGTCGTCATCCCGGCGAGCATCGAAGCGGCGCTCGCCAAGCATTATCGAATCAAGCCGCCTTGGTGGCCGTCACAAACCTCCGTACAAGTCATGGCCGATCAGGCAAGCACCATCGGCACTTACTTGCCGGGAGCCAGCGGCAGCGACCCGATTTGGGTAGGCGCGCCGTTGCGTGTGCATCGCCGCTGCGACGAGCCAATGTTTTCCATCAGCAATCAAGTGGCCTACGACAGCCAGATGATCTACGGCAAGCCGACCGCCGGCGCGGGCCGATTGCCGCCGAGCGGCTGGATCGATATTCGCGGCACCTGCACCGATGGCCACTGGATTGCCGATGAAGGCACGGCGGTTGATGACTGGCTTGAGCATCTGATCGACGGGCATCACGTTTCACCCAAGGATATTTTCTTGATCTCACCGTTTCGACAGGTGGCGCGAATGCTCAAAGCAATAGGCAAAAAACGTCACTTGGATGTTGAACACAAGGTCGGCACGGTGCATCGCGCCCAAGGTAAAGAAGCCGAGGTGGTGTTCCTGGTGCTGGGCGGGGACCCCAAAAAACCTGGCGCCAAGGATTGGGCTGCACAGAAACCCAACCTGCTCAATGTCGCGGCGAGCCGTGCCAAGCAGCGGCTCTATGTCGTCGGTAACAAGCTGGAATGGGGCATGCGACCCCACTTCAAAGTGGCAGCGCAGTTACTGCCTACGGTCGCGGAGGGGTACTTGCACCGGGAGGGTTGTGGATAAGTTGCTGCAAAATTGACGCAGGTTAAACGCGCGCTGCAAATAAACCGGACAGCGGTGAAAGAAGAACTATAATTAATAGCACCCCAAACTTTGTCTGCGCGAGCGATACCTGCATAGCGCCCCTTAATTTGGTTGCTCTGGAACCCACCGGTGTTAATCAGGGATTCACGTTCACACCTTCCTTGAAGGAGGTCGCATGAACAAGACTCCGCGTATTTTGTATTTGAACGATAGCGCCGCCGAGCCGCTTAAAGACGCGCTGTTGGTTCACGGTATGGAGTCGGAATTATGTATGGTTCGAACGCTCCCGCATTATTTGGCGGAAATCGAACGTGATGACTACGACGTCATCCTTGCGGACGACTATGTACCGGGCCTCGACGTAATGTCCGCGCTCGCTGCGGCCCGCGCGCAACACTCGCAGGTTCCCTTCATTATCGTTTCCGACGCGTACGACCTGCGCACTCTGGAGCGGTTCTATGCCGCCGGTGTCGATGCTAATATCTTCAAAACACAACTCTGGCAGGCGGCTTCGGTGATTTCTCGGGTGTTAACTTCCCAAACAAGCGCAACTGAAGCGGGCGATGTTGCCCGCCACGTGCAAGATTCAGAACGTCTGGTGGCGGTGGTGCAAGAACTTTCCCTGGCCCGCGATCTGGCTTCGGTCATGGTGATTGTGCGGCGTGCCGCCCGCAGACTCACCGGCGCCGACGGTGCCAATTTCATTTTGCGCGAAGGCGACCTGTGTTATCACGCCGACGAAGACGCCATCGCGCCTCTATGGAAGGGCAAGCGTTTTCCCTTGTCCGCCTGCGTCAGCGGATGGGTGATGACGCACCGTCAGGCGGTGGTCGTCGAAGATGTCTTCAACGACCCACGCGTTCCGGGGAATACCTACCGTCCGACCTTCGTAAAAAGCCTCGCGATGGTGCCCATCCGCAGCATTGATCCAATCGGCGCCATCGGTAACTTTTGGGCCGCACCGCATATTGCGACGGCGCATGAGTTGAGCATGCTGCAAGCCTTGGCAGACAGCACCTCGATTGCTTTGGAAAATATTCGCCTGTACGACGAGCTGGAACAACGGGTGCGCGACCGTACCGCCCAGCTTGAAGCGGCCAACGAGGATCTGGGGGCGTTTGCCTACGCCGTCTCCCATGATCTGCGTGCGCCGTTGCGGCATATCTGCGGTTACAGTGAAGCATTACAAGAGGATTTGGCCGCGTCTTTGGACGAAAAAAGTCGGGGGGTTCTGGTCAGAATCGAACACGCGACCAAGCAAATGAGCCAACTGATCGACGACTTGCTGGGGCTCTCGCAAGCGGCGCGCAGCCCGGTTAACCGTCAGCGTGTCAATTTATCGGCGCTGACACATGAAATTTGTTCAGAATTGCACGCAGAGGCGCCCGGGCGAGAGGTCGAATTTGTCATCGCCGCCGACGTGTGGGATGAAGGTGATCCTGGCCTGTTAGCCGTCGTGTTACGTAATCTGTTGGCCAATGCCTGGAAATTCACCTCGCAGCAGGCCCGCGCGCGTATCGAATTCGGTCGCCTGCCACAGGCCGATGGCGCGTTGCATTACTATGTGCGCGACGACGGCGTGGGTTTCGACATGGCCTACGCCAGCAAACTGTTCAAACCCTTCGAACGCCTGAATACCACCCGCAAGTTTCCCGGCACCGGCATCGGCTTGGCCACTGTCCAACGCGTCATCAGCAAGCACTGTGGACGCGTTTGGGTCGAAGCAAAACCGGATCTGGGCGCGGTGTTCTATTTCACGTTGCGCTGAGGCGGTTAGCGCCTCGACGGCTGTCTTCTGACATGCAGTCCGCACCGGGCCGGCAGGCCGGTATTGGTGTTGCACACGACGGATCGGCACAGTAGTTGCCTCAATGTCGTTGTACACCACAACGAGGCTGTTAATCCTATGAAATCCGTATCTCCACTCGACAATCCGCGGCAAAGCGCCGTGAATGCAATGAAAGCTTCAATTCCCGCTGCGCTCTGGCAGCAGAATGAGTCGTTTCTTCACACCGTGCGGGAAGCAATAACAACGCATCCGGTATCCACGCATGTCGCGATCACTAGTCTCAACGCCGGCAGGTTCGGCCTGGAGGCGATGCGCAAAATTCATCTGGAGTATCGTCATGCCATCGTGCAGGTGTTTACCGACGCGCTGTTGATTGCCCAGCATCAAAGCCGGCAGTTGGAGCCACGCCAAGCGCCCGGTTCGAAAATTTATCCGCGCTTCCTGATGACATTAAATGTCTTGGACGAATTCGGCTTTCGGCCGGGTTCCGGCGCCCATGGATATTACCAAGGCCATCCCGCGCAGGCGCATTATCCGTTGTTCGAGCGTTTGCTTGACGACTACGGCATGAGCGCGCAGGAACGTGGTCACTACGTGCCCAGCCCCAGCGCGCAGAAGGTGCGTGCTTTTCTCGAAAATAGTTTTAGCAATTACGCGATGGTGGTGGCGTTGTTGGCGGTTGCCGAAGAAGAGGTGATTCTCTTTAGCCCGCCGCTGCGCCGCAATACCGCCGCACTGGGTATTGGGGTCAATGACGGTTACTACCACGTGCATGGAGCCAGTGAAGACAAGACCTGCCATGCCAGCGACGATTACCACGAAAACGATCTGTGGTGCGTGCTGACCCAGGCGCTATTGCCCGCTGATTACGACAACATCCGCAGCGCCTGCCTCGCATACTGCGATCTGTGGGATCAATTTTGGACCCATCAATTGCAGCTTGCCAGCAGCGACCAAAAGGCCCAATTCAAGGGCGAGTTAGCGCACGCTTGAAAAAGTCAGCGCGTGGCACAGTGCGGTGATATTTTTGCACGGCAAGACCTGCTGCGTCGGTCACGCAGCATTACACTAGCGTAAGCTGGACAACATCGAGCACCAGCTTGGTTGACCAATAAATATAAATGGGGCCCCCGGTTTCGCCCTGTCTCTTGATCACAATTCATCATGCGCGAGTTTGCTCATTTGATAGCCCTCAAGTCGCTCCTGCAATCGAAACCATCCGTGCCATATCGTGTCCCATCCCGGACTCCCGGTGCGTTTGGTGTCCGTAAATCCGCCCAGCTTTGCGACCGCCAGACACGCCCAGCGGATCGAGGGCGCGGTCGTCGGTGGCTTGCTGCTTTGGGTCGACACCCACAACACGTACCATTCGTCCTCGCTGAGGATCGT
>JANLTU010000172.1:0-59470 GCA_031363085.1 Gammaproteobacteria bacterium | reverse complement strand
GCCGGGTCGCACGGCTATCGCGCCAAGGCAAACTCCTACAAGAAATTCCGGCTATTTTGTTAAATACATATATGAATCACCAGTGGCATCAAAAAGCGCTGCTGCTCCACTACACCCACTTGGGATGGATAATCACGTAGTTATTTGTCGTAAAAGCCGTCATCGCTAATGCAAGGAAATTTTTTGCTCCCGGTGAATTGGCAGCCACATCAATACGATTGGTTGTCGAACAAGTTGATATCGCCCGATCAAAAAAAGCATAGACTGCTCCACTTGCATAAGTTCCGGCGTTAGTAATGAGAGCCCTTACTTCAGGGCCATTTGCAAATGCACCTTGGACAATCCAAGGCAAGAAGCTCATTGCAACAACTAACAAACCGCACAACAATGATTTCTTCATTAGGAACCTCCAATAGCAAAACAATATTTGTGGAAACAACATAGATTGATTGCCTACGGCAGGTGCCCGCCGGTAGACACAACAGTCTTGCAACATCGCTGATGCGTGCACGACAACCTCACGGGATTTAATAAATCTGGCAAACGAAACCGCAACTTCCCACTACGTTCCCTCCTCTTCCACTTTGTCCGTGCACCGAGTCTGACTTTCGTATTCTTATTCAACGATACCGCTTCGTTTTTGTCGCGTTGAGCGTTTTGAAAATTATCGGGCGAGGCAATTCAAGTCAAGTGGTTTTTTCTATGGCTAAAGTTTTATGTCTGCATAATGTCATGCCTTGGCGTAATGGGAGCAGAGAATTTAACTCGCATAGAGGCCCGGTAGAAGTTTGCCTCGGCGCAATGAGCGGTGTGATCTGACCCACCGCGCCGGGGGCAAACTCCTGCCTAGACATTCCGCTGGCGGCTTGCCGCTCGACCGGCTCGGTGCTGTCAGTTAGAGTTCGCCCATGCCTGCGCCGCCCATCATCTCGGTTGCCACCGTCGTTGAACGCGACGGTGTGTTTTTATTTGTGGAGGAAACGGTCAAGTCCCGGCTGGTCATCAATCAGCCGGCCGGGCGGCTGGAAGCGGGCGAATCGTTGCCGCATGCTGCCGTGCGCGAAACCCTGGAAGAAACCGGCTGGCTGATCGAGCCGCTGGGTTTGGTGGGCATCTATCGTTGGAGCAGTGAGCGCGAGCTTAAAGCCTACGTGCGGGTGTGTTTTCATGGTCGCGCGCTACGGCACGACGCGCAGCGGCCGCTCGACCAGGGTATCGAACGTGCGTTGTGGTTAAGTCACGCTACCTTGTTACAGCGTGTGCACGACCTGCGCTCACCGTTGGTATTACGTTGCGTCGACGATTATCTGGCCGGGCGCCGTTTTCCGCTGGAGCTGCTGGTCGACATCACCCAGAGTTAAAACGGCAACGCGATGTCGTCCGGGTCCGCCTGCGTTTTTGCTGCCGGCGTGTGGGCGGGTTGCAGCGCTTCGACGCCGAGTTTTTCTTCAACTTCCGCCGCGATAGCCGCTAGACGCGCCACCGCCCGGCGATGTAAAAGCTCGACGCTTTTCCAGACATTTTCCACACGCTTGCGCACCTGCTCTTCAGCTCCGGCAAATTGTTCCGGCGTGCCGCAATAGCTCTGCAAATAATCGGCCACGCTGTGCAGGTGATCTTTGCGCTCGAACGGATACGGCGCGCTGCCGACCAGCACCAACAATTTGCGGTATTCCTGCTGTGCGTCTTTGGCGTAGTCATGGATGCCGGCGGCACCCGCTTCGGCAGGCCAGCGTTGCAGATAATCCAGCGCCATAAAATAGCCACGCAGATTAATGACAATATCGTGCCCCTGGGCCACAGCGGCCAACGCTTGCAGCAAGTGGCTGACGTCGTCCTGGGTTTGCGCATCGGCGCGCATCGCCAGCGCCAATGCGAAACGCTGTGCCAGCAGGGCTTCGAATTTCTCTAATTCCGGTTCCAGCGTGGCGACGGTTTGTGCTGCTGTGTGCAGCGCTGCGGCCGCGTCGCTTTCCGTGGCGCCGCCCACGTTAAATACCGCTGCATCGAATGCAACACCCTGCTGCGCCAGCAGGCGCGCGGCAAATGCGTTGACGCACTGCTGGGACGCGGCCTGGTATTTCGCCAGCAGTTTGGCGTAGTCAGACACGCCGTGGCGCACCTGCTGCGCTAAATTGTCAAGCCTGCGCTTGGTTTCCTCGGCATCGGGCGCGGCATAGGCGGCTTGGCGTTTGATGTTCAGGTAACGCGTCGCGCAAAACTGCTCGGCCAGATAGCTTTTCAAACGCGCCTCATCGCCCGCACGCTGTTCGGCATGCCCATTGACGGCGGCGCTGCTGACGAGTTGTTCGGGTTTGACGGTGACACCGAGCACCTGATGGTAATGCATCAGGCTCGCTTGCCGGCACAAGCGCTCGTAGCGCGCGAGCAACGCGGTGCCGGCCGCATCGAGCACGAAAATTCCGCGCGCATCCAGTGCTGCGGCGTGCGCGATGCGCGCGTGGGCGGACGGATGCTTGGAGTTGCTCTCAGGCTGTTGCGCTTGCAGCGCAAGCATGATGTTTTTTCGATAACGCTCCGGAAGAGTGTGCGACTGCTCGACGATCAGCTTCGGCAGGTTGTCGGTTAACTTGCCATCGTCCCGGCTGTGGGCCAGCCGTTTGCTCACAATCTCGTCGGCCGCGCCAAGTTCTGTTATCCGCAGCAAAGTATCGCGAAACACGCTAGCGCCGGCGATCAACGCCTGGTCACGGTCCGCGTCGAATTCCATGTGCCGTTGCAGACGGCCGCTGATCAACGCGCCGAGCTTGAGAAATCCCCGCATGAATTTGCGATTTAACCAGATCGTGCCTTTCACGATTTTAAGCAAGGTGCCGCGATAATCGTTGTGGCGCTGAATGAGTTCGTCCAGCGGCTCGTCCCAGGCATCGCGTTCAAATACCGTGCGTGTAAACCAGGTGTTAACAGCCTTGACGAGGACGCACCAGATCATGCCGGAGCGCGGCGCGAAACGCCCGAGCTCGTGCGCGATCACGCCGGCGAGCTGGCGCGCTGTCAAGCCGCCAAACAGCGGCAGTCCGACGCTTAAAACGAGCTGCCCGGAAGACACGCCGAGCAAGCCGTGTTGCGCGCCGACGGCGGCGCGGGCGGCGCAGTCGATGTGAATTTCTACCGGCATCGGAGCGCCGACGCGCTGTGCGATTAAATCGACCAACGCGAAAAATAACGGATCGTCTTGATGCGTGAGTTTTAAAGGCCGATGTAGGGTTGCCGGCGGAGCAAACAACGGTTTGAGCATCACGAGCGTCAGCACCACACCTGCCACGCACAGCGCCAAATAGACGAATAGCCCCGGATATCGCCAGCCGTCCGGCAACCAGAACCAGGTCCAGTCATTTAATGCATGCCACCCGGTCACCCCCGCCACCGCCACAAGCGACACGAGGTAAATACTCGGCAGCAACAGCATCAACACCGCCACGCTCGCCCGCGTCACACGATGTTTCATGGTTGACGTCAGCGGCGGAATCTCGCCGGAAAACGCTTCTTTAACGGTGCGCAGGTTCAATGCGGACGGAGCGCTATTGGGCGTGCCGCTCATGCGCTCAAGCGGCGCATCTGTGCTCGCCACCGGTCGGATCGCGCATTGCGCACCGATGGCTTCAAAGCGCATTTGAAATTGCGTGGCGGTATTTTGGTCGACGTTGGTTTTGACCACGCGCGCAGCGCCGCTCAATAGCAGCGTGGCCTGCGCCGCATCGATGCCGGCCAGGCGGGCCAACTCAACGCTCACTTGGTCGGCCATAAAGCCCTTGCGCACGTGGCCGGTCAACACGACGTTGTAACGTCGCTGACTGATCGAAGGCTTGGATTTGCTGATCGGAGCTTCGCTCATGGTGCTTGCCGTATTCAATGAGGGTTTCCCGCTCCTACACTATCGGCAGCGGAAATCCGGCGCTTGACCCGCTTTAAGGTAGAATTGCCAGCGCGCTCACAGCATCCTCCGCAATCTATGAACCAGCCATCGAAAACAACCGACCCCATCGTGCCGCATCCTGCTTCGCAAGCGGCGCCGCGCATCATGCTCGGTATGTCGGGCGGCGTGGACTCGTCGGTCGCCGCCTACTTGTTGCAGCGCCAGGGTTACGCGCTGCAAGCCTTGTTCATGAAAAATTGGGACGAGGACGATGACGCGGAATTTTGCAGCGCGACCCAGGACCTCGCCGATGCGCAGGCGGTGTGCGAGCACCTGGGCGTCACGCTGCACGCGCGCAACTTCGCCGCTGAATATTGGGAGCAGGTGTTTGCGTTTTGTCTGGAAGAATTTCGCGCCGGGCGCACGCCCAATCCCGACGTGTTGTGCAATCGCGAAATCAAGTTCAAGGTGTTTCTGGAACACGCGCAAGCCTTGGGCGCCGACTGCATGGCGACGGGGCATTACGCGCGCGTGGCGCAGCGTGACGGACGCACGCGGCTGCTCAAGGCGCTGGATATTGACAAGGACCAAAGTTATTTTCTGTACGCGTTGCATCAAGAGCAGTTGGCGCGCGCGTTGTTTCCGCTGGGCGAATTGACCAAACCTGCGGTGCGTGCGCTCGCGGCGCAGCAAGGCTTGGTCACGCACGACAAAAAAGACAGCACCGGAATCTGCTTCATCGGCGAACGCAAGTTTAAGGAATTTCTCAGCCGCTATCTGCCCGCCCAACCCGGCGACATCGTCACGCCGGCAGGCAAAATCATCGGCCGCCACGACGGCTTGATGTACCACACGCTCGGCCAGCGCAAGGGACTGAACATCGGCGGGCGCCGCGATGCCAGCGAACAACCGTGGTATGTCGCGGCAAAAAATCTGCAACAAAACACCTTGACCGTGGTGCAGGGCGACCAGCATCCGCTGCTGTTTTCGCAGTCGCTCGTCGCACAACAACTGAACTGGATCGCCGGCACAGCACCGGCGCTGCCGCTGCACTGCGCCGCGAAAACCCGCTATCGACAAGCGGACCAGAGGTGCAGTGTTGAATATGTCAACAACGACACCTGTCGCGTCCGTTTTGAAGTGCCACAACGCGCCGTAACCCCCGGCCAGTCGGTCGTCTTCTATCAGGGCGACGAGTGTTTGGGCGGCGGAATTATTATTAGAGGAAGCAATGACTAAAACCTTACCTGAACGTGTGCTCGCCCTGGCGGGCGTGTACCAAGCCGCCTACTTAGTGCATCAAATCGCAACCCGTGGCATGACCGACAGCGCCGCACTGGAAGCCAGCATCAACAGCATTTTCAAACTCGACGCCCCCAGCACCGAGGCGGTATTCGGCGATGCGCGCGGCGTGCTCACCGGCTTGTCAAGCTTGAAGCGCCAGCTCAGCGAAAAGCACGCCGACACCGTACAAATCACGCAATACGTCGTGACCTTGTTGCACTTGGAACGCAAGCTGGCGAAGCAACCGGCGCTGCTGGAGCAGATCGCCAACGGTATTCGCCAAGCGCAACAACAGGCCGAACACTTTTCCACCACCCACCAAAATGTGCTGGCGAATCTGGCCGAGACCTATAAAAACACCATCAGCACGCTGACGCCGCGCGTGCTGGTGCAAGGCGAACACGGCTATCTCAATAACCCCGACAACGCCAACAAGGTGCGTGCAATTTTACTCGCCGGCATTCGTGCGGCGGTGCTGTGGACCCAGTGCGGCGGATCGCGCTGGCAGGTGTTGTTCAAACGCAGCGCACTGCTGCTGGAAACAGAAAAATTGCTGGCTCGCTTGCGCTAATCTGTCACGGCGATTTTTTGCGCGCGCGAACGGCGCGAATTTGCTTCGCTGCGAAGATGCGCTACGCTGCGCTGGGGCATCTTAATACGCTGACAGGGAGGGGGTTAGTTATGTTCAACAGCACGGTACTTGAAGTCGCCATTGGTCTGGTGTTTTGTTTCGCGTCGATCAGCCTGATCGCAAGTTCAATCAACGAGGCGATTGCATCGTTGCTCAAGTTACGCGGTCGCACGCTGCTCAGCGGCATCAAATCGTTATTGAACGATCCGCAATTCACCGGCCTGGCGCAGGCGCTGTACAACCACGCGTTGATTAATCCGCACAGCACCGGCCGCGTCAAAAACCAGCGCGATCTCACCACCAAACCGTCGTATATTCCCGCCAAACACTTCGCCCTCGCCTTCACCGATGTGTTGCAAACCCTGCCGGGCAACGCGCAAAAACTCGAACAGGCGCTGAACGCGCTGCCAGACGAGCAATTGCGCTCGATGCTGCTGAACATGTACCAGCGTGCCGCCGGCGATGTTGACAAGCTGCGCACGGAACTCACCGCGTGGTTCGACCACGGCATGCAACGCATCGCCGGCGGTTACAAGCGCCGCTCGCAACTGATCTGCTTCATCATCGCACTGGCCTTGGCCGGGCTTTTTAATGTCGACAGTTTTCGTTTGTTCAGATCTTTGTGGATACACCCGGCCCTCACGGCACAACTGGCACTTGCGCAAAACCAAGCCGTTGCTACAACCATCGACAGCTTGAAGCAGTTGCCGGTGGGCTGGGAACAGGCGCCTGAGCTTGCCATTCAGTCGAAACAAACCTGGGAGATGTTCGCCGGCTGGCTGATCACCGCATCGTCGGCACTGTTTGGCGCGCCGTTCTGGTTTGACTTGTTGCAGAAACTGACGCAAATCCGCAGCACCGGTAAAAAGCCGGAGGATGCAGACACGACTTAAGAATCAGTGGAGTGATTAACTCCGTACGTGCGGGCCATGAATGAAGGTCGCAATGCAATCAGGCTGGGCGTGTTCAGAAAAGGAGGGAGATACGTAGTATCCCCCTCCTGAGCTTTCACGCTATGTCATTTACGGAATACTTGTAAGCAGCGGCAGTCGTGGCCTTACTGTGCCCGTACAACCACCGACGCCCCGAAGTGCCAAGTTAATCGCCAAACCTGCGCGAATATTAGATTTAACCTTCATGGTTTTCTCCTTGTTTCACTTGTCCGTGCCCATCGCACGTTGATTTGGCCAACCCAATGTTGGCCGATTTCGGTATCGCGGCGTTACACCAATTAAGCAGCCGCATCAGTGGAAATCACGATGTCCTCTAGTGTCACCGTAATGCGTAATCCCAGCATCTCTGCGACTTCATTGGCGAGGTAAGGCAGTCGTCGAGTTTCGCCCAGCAGTCGGACGTAGAGATCGATGGCGGCAGCCGTAAAGGGCCGCGTCGGTGGTGTTCGTTCGAGCAAATAGTTGATGTGTTGCTGAATCCGGCAGATCGCCCGCACGATGGCGAGCTCGTATTGAAAGTAGTCCATTAACGTAGTCACCATGTCCTCAATCTCCGGGTTCTCTGCAGCCTTGCTCACTCCAGCGAGTTTTTGAAATGCCGCTCGGAGTTGCCGAGCAGCATCCACGTGGCTGGGTGCCGCAATCGGTGCAATGCGGGCTGCCAGCGTCCTCTCTTGATCGTAGCCCGCGCCGAGTCCGAACACGCATTGCGCGTACATGTCGGCGTACACTCGTTCGCGTTTTACGCGTGCCTCTTCGGTCGCCAGAAAGCTGTCTGTGCGTAGGAATTTCACGCTGTTCCGAAAGCGCTCCTGCCACTCACGGGTGGCAGAGTGGTTTCCGCTCCATGCTTCCAGCGTAGCCCAAAGTCGCTCGTAAGCCCGGGCCATGGCGGGCCACAACGAGAACACGATGGCGTGGGCTTGGAGACCGGACAAACCATAATCGAAGATCGCATCAAGATCGTCCAACGCGGCCTGCACTGGAGGATCAAACACAACCTCTGCACTGCCCTTAACGTGCTGTCCATCCACCAGCACACTTAAAAACTCCTCGATCATTACTTTGGGTCCGGCACACACGCCATGTTCCGAGAAAAATGCGTAATTGCGTTCCGCATATGCGTAGATTGCAGTGCTGGTCATGGGTGTATCCGGCGGAAGAGTCGGTTCACCCATTGGTAAAAAAAGCATTTGATGCATCGTCATGCGCAGACCATCGGTCACCCGAAACATCGAGGACAGCGCGGGATGCAGGTCGCCGTTTTCCACGCGCCCACGCGCGCGCATCAACTGATAAGCCGGCACCGCCAAGACCAGCGACGACAAGCGTTCCAGATCCCCGACCGTCCAGCCGTTGCGCGCCTGGGGAAAGCGTTGCAGGAACGCCGCGCGGATACGCAGTAGCGCCGCCATCATCTGCGGCCAATGCTTGCGCATGCTTTTAAGAGCGGTGACATTCATCGGCCGCTCTGTTTGATAGCGGCTGCCGGCATGCGGGCAGCCGCGCCACTCGGTCGGCACATCCAGGCGCAACGGTTTGGGAAACACATTGGCCTCGCCGACCTGATGTCCCTCGGCATCCAGCGCGATGTGCGCCACCCGAAAAATTGGGATGATCAATTCCAAATAACCTAACTCCAGCGCGTGGCCGGTCAGCTCGCGGGTGATCGCTTCACATTCAAACCAGGTGCGCGGCACCGCACTTGCGGCCGGCGGTAACGGTGACGGATAAATGCGTTCACGGCTGAAAATTGGATCGGGCGCAAAGGCTGCAATGCGCTGCAAAACACCCTCTTCGATGAGTTGCTCCAGCAGCTCCCGAACCTGCGGCCAAGTGTAGCCCGCACCCCAGTGCGTAGCGCTCCCGGCCACAAAACGCGCCTGCTTGGCGAGGTTCTCGCCGAAGGCGAACAATTCAGGCAGGTCGAATGAGATTTCTTTCGCCCCGTAGTAAAGATGCAACTCGGTGACTCCGGCCGCATCGGTCGAATATTGAGTGATCACGCTTTTGTATTTAGGTAAAAACAGCTCATCAGCGGCATCCAGCGGAAGCGGTTCTCCAGATACGGCCGCCAGCGGGCAGCCGGACGCTTCCTGTCCATGTACAGGCTGGTTCGATTCAATTTTTTGCAGCATTGGTTCGTTCACGATTCATCTCCAATATTTCACCGCAGTTGATATCCCATTGCTCTCCTGCATACGCTTATGCGATTCGTCCTGAACATCAGCCCGGATTCACCAAACAGTTTCCGACTGGGGTAAAAATCGCATCGTGCGGGTTCAAATCAAGAAAGGTTTTCAAGGGCTCTTTGGACCCTTGCGCACCGACTGCCTTGATTTTGCGCATGCCCAAGGTATCCAGCCCATCCGATGGAATTCGCAGTTCGGGATGATCAAACGGGGCCGACTGGTACCGCACCCGTGCGTCCGTCAGCGCGACTAAAAAAGCGACCAGTTGTTGCTCTTGATCTTCGCTCAGACCCAGCGGCGTGATGTTGGGGTCCACATCATTAAGATTGAAGTGACAGAAATTACCGCCCCGGTTGTAGAACTGCACCACTTGTCGCAAGGTGGCCATGCCGCCGTTATGGAAATATGGCCCGGTCAGCTCAACGTTGCGCAGACCCGGCGTTTTGAAGGCACCATCGACGGCGACCCGCTGAAACTCAGGGCCAATGTTCTCGCCCGGATCGCACACCCCATTGGCGTTATTATCGAGGCAAGTGGATGCTCCATTATCTTCGTTCACTGCCGGTAAATTGTTGTTATCCAAAATAGGAAAGGGGATTTTCGCAATGCCCAGCCGGTCGAATAACATCTGCCGAGCGAATGCTAAGGGCTGATCGAGTAGACCCCGGTCGCCACGGCCAATGTCGTCGGTGGTCGGTGTCACTGAGGTATTGTAAAAGCCGTTGTCGTAAAACGCGGCGCCGCGTGCCATCGACATTGCACGAATCACTCTGGCTCCGTTCCGCGTATGCCTCACCGACGCGTTAGTCAGCTCCGGGCCACCATGACAAGCGATGCAACGAGCCTGATTGACGAAGAGATTCAATCCTTTGATTTCATCCTCGCCAAAATTTTTATTGAAACGACCGGTTTCCATCCATTGGTCGAAAGGACTTTGGTCGGCCACTAACGTGGACTCGTAAAGCGCAACAGCCAATCCGAAGAACAAACCGAAATTGGCTTCCATTTGGGTGAACTCCATGCCGTTCCTGGCGCTGAGGAGTTCGGTCGAATTCCAGTAAGGCTCGGCAAACGCACGTTGAATCAGCGTGGCATAAGACAAGGACAAGCCGTTGAGCGGTGCCTTGGAAAATACGCCCAGCACCGAATCGCGTGGATCAACTTGCTGCAAGCCGAGCGGGGTCAAAGCAGCGCCGGTTTGGAGCGAGCGGCCTAGTAATTTTTGACCGATCTCGGGCAAGCTTCGGCCATTGCCGTGCGCCAGATCGCCAAAAGACATTTCAAAGGGGCTGCTGAGCGGGCTTACGGCCTGAGACGCAAGGCTGGCACTGCCCAGTGAAATTTGCTCAAAGGCTAACCCGATTTCTGGCCTATTGATCAAAATTGCGGTAGTTGGATCTTGATCGCCGAATGCGTTTTGTCCGTTAAAACGCGGATTGGCACGTCCATCCCAGAAATTGGTGAAGTTAAATACCGCGTTGATCACCGTGGGCGTGTTGCGCGGTTCGACACGCCGTACCGTGGTTCCGCCATCAATGTTCCAAACCGGGTCGTGCAGCGGCGTGCCTAAATCGGCCGAAAATCCGGGCCGAATGCCATCGAAGCGGGTGAAGAACACGCCCATCGACGAGGCGACATCATTGCTATTGTTCGCGCCCGGTCCGACCGTGCCGTCCGAGTTGAGCATGAGCGCCTGGATCGATTTAACGAACGGAAAGTCCTCGGCTTCCAAGCCTTGGTTGGGTTGTTTGGCTTCAAAACGGATGTCGGGCGCCCTGCCGGCATCAAAATACCCTTTGACGTTGCCCGCGCGTTGGTCCAACAACGCCAGCAGATTCGGATTGAGTTGGTTCTTGGAGCGATTGTCCGCGCCCGCATGGAAATGGCAGGTGGCACAGGCTTGAACGGCGTCGCTGCCGACCTGCATGTCCCAAAACAAGGCTTTGCCCAGTTGCAAGGCGGCAGTGCGATCCTTAATGAAGATATCGAGATTTTCCGGCAAGGGCACGCCGCCATCCTGCTGCACTGCACGGCGTAAAGACTCCAACCCGAAGAGCCGTACCTGCTGCGGATTTAACGTTTTATCTTGGTCCTGTGCTAACGCACAGTTAGGCAAAGACAGGATGTTTGCAATGAGTACGGCGAACAGCGTAACCAGCCAGCGACTGCGGGATGCGCGCCATGTATGCCGGCGCAATGTCCGGCGCAACACCATGGGCGCTATTCCTGTGGTATTCCCAGCCTGGGTAAAATGCCTGTTCATGTCACCTCCTCCACATCAAAAAACGCTTGCCCGCGCCACGTGCGCGCATTCATTGAGAACTCAGTTGACAACATGAGCCCTCCACCAGCGCACCCGGCAACCGGTGCCAATATTCAAGACCGGGCGCCGTGTTTTCGATCAAGCAATCAATGATGAAAATATGGACCAGTTGCGACGGTGGCGAAACCCTCTGACCAGAGGGTTCGGATACGATTTTTATAAATTTACGGATGCGCGATCACAACCAAACTAGGCGCACGCGCGATCACACAGTCGATAGCGCGTGCCAGGTTTTCGGGATCGAGCGCGGCGAAGCTTTCGTCGAACACCATCAGTGCGGCGGGTTGTAACAAGGCACGGGCGAGATAGACGCGGCTGCGCTCGCCGTGCGACAGCCGCCAGCCGTTTTCGCCGACCATTTGCCATAGACCGCTGGGCATGCGTGCCAGCAGTTCGCCCAGACCCAGGGTGTGGCACAGGACTTCGGCTTCCTGCAGATCCGCAGGCGTCGGGGGCCAGGCGCAGCCCATCAGCAGGTTGAAGGCGAGGCTTTCGCTCAGCACATAATTCTCGTGAAATTGCGGCACATTTACCGCGCGCCGGCGCCAGGTGTCGCCCAGCGTGGCGTGGTCCAGACCCTGCAGCAGCAACAGGCCGGATTCCGGTTGGCGCAGGCCGGTGATGATATTGGCAAGCGTCGACTTGCCGCCACCGGACGCCCCTTCGAGCAAAATCCGCTCGCCGTGATGCACCTGCAAATCAATGCCGCGCAACACCGCCTGACCCTGGCTGCGGTAGCGGAACACCACATCTTGCGCGGTGAACACGCTGCCGCCGCGCGCCACGGCGCTGGCGAGTAGCGCAGGTCGCGACTTTTTTGTGCCGGCGCGAAACACCGGCGCAACCTGGTCCCAGGCGATGGCGGCGGCGGCGACTTGCGTCAGCCCGCGCGTGCATTTTTGCAACGCCGCATAGGCTAAAAGACAAGCTCCGACACCGATGGCCAGCGTCTGAGCCGAATCGCCGGCAAACAGGGCCGGCGCCAACGCGATCAGACTGATGATCAGCCAACCGCGCGGCACCAGCGTGGCCAGCATCATCGCCCAGCGATCCATGTGTCTGGACACGCTTTCATAGTGCAGCAACGCGCTGTCTTCGCCGTCATGCCACTGCGCCATCGGTTGTTGCACCAGGCGCGTGCGGTGCCCCAGCATTTGCTCGGTAAGATGATGCGTGAGGTTCAGACGTGAGCGCGTCCACGCGCGCCGGTAATGCACGTAGCGCCAGGTGAGGATGACGGCAAGCGCAAGCCACAACAGCAGCAACGCGACATGCAGACCGCCACCCGCACCATACGCCAGCACCACCAGACTCGCGGCGATTTCAAACAGCGCAAGCGCAGCGGACACGCCGCCATTGAGCGCCAAACTTTCGATCGCCTCCGCTTCCAACACCCGCCCCAGCAACTGGCCCGCGCCTTCGCGGCGCACCTGGTCTTGATCGAGGCGCAGCGCGCCATGCAGCAAGCGGCGTTTTAGTAAAGCTGCGGCACCGGTGAGAAACTGATTCTGCCATCGGCCGCTGAGCGCCTGTAATCCCACCAGACTGACCAACAACAGTACCCACGCCTGCCACCAGCCTGCGTCGTAACGGCCGCCGAGCGCGGCCACGCCGATCAGCCACCACGCGGCAATCCACAGCCCGTAAGCAAGCGCATGCGCCGCCACCAGCCCCAGCGCACGGCCGCACAATCCGGCGTGACACAGTTGCGACAAAAAGTGCGCGGACGGCGCAGCGCGCAACAACCAGCCGACCGCAATCGACACACCGGCAAGATGGGTACGCAACAGCGCACGCCGTGCACGTGCCTGGCGTTGCAACGGCAGCGTCGCCAGCATCGCGTCCAGACCCGACGACACTTGGGCTTCGAGTGGCGCGCACAGGGCATCACGTAGGACTTGCATTTTCACGTGCCGCTGTTGCAGCTCGGGCGTCAGCAAGCGCAGATGATGGCGCCCGCTATTGACAACTAAAATCCAGCCCGCAATGCCGGCAACCGTGACCTGCAGCAGTGCGCCGCCGGCCTGTGTGAGCAGCGTTTCGATGTCGCTGTAGCAGGCTTCGATGGGCTCGGCTTCCACCCCCATGGCCGCCGCCAACGTGTCGATTGCCGCGTCGGTTTGCATGCTCACGGTGGCCGGAGCTAGCCCACGCGCGCGCGCCAATGCCGCCACCGCGTCGTGAACCTGCGACGGCGGCCAGACCATGCTGGCATCTAAGCTCGGCATCGCGAGGCTCACTTGAGCCCCACCACTTTGCGCTGCGCCTGCGCACGCTCGGTGTGCAATTGGCCGTCGATCAAACTGAGTCGACGCCACCCCTCACCCTGCCAGGTGCGTTGTCGCACCTGGGCGTCGGCGTCGAGCAGCGCGCGATAACGTGAATCCGCACGCGCGTACAAAAGCTGCGGCGCGCCGTCCTCGATGATGCGGCCCTGCTCGATCACCAACACGCGCGCGAAATCTTGTGTCTCGGCCAGATCGTGCGTCACGCAAAACAGGGTCTGAGCACGCCAGTGTTCACGCACCGCAGCGAGCAGCCGGCGACGGTGCTCGCGATCCAGGCCACGAAACGGCTCGTCCAAAATCGCCAGCCGCACCTCGCGGCGTGCCAGCGCGCGCGCCAGGCGCAAGCGCTGCCCCTCGCCGCCGGAGAGCAAGGCGCCGCCTTCACCAAGCAGGGTTTGCAGACCTTCGGGCAGACGCGCAAGCACTTCGTGCAGCGCGGCTTTGCTCAGCACCTCCGGCACATCGAAGTCGGCGCCGGCGCTGCGGCCATAGCCGATATTGTCAAGCAAGGACTGATTCCAAAGCTGCACGGCAGGGTCCACCCAGGCGGTGTGCGCGCGCAGCTCGGCCAGCACTTCGGCGCCGAGCAACTGGCCGTTGACGCGCACCTCACCGGCGGCGGGTTGATACCACCCCAGCAACAAACCCACCAGCGTGGATTTGCCGGCGCCCGACACCCCGACGATGGCAATGTGCTCGCCGGATGTCACCTGCAGCGAGCACGCGGCCAGTACCGTGTGGCCCGCCACACGCACGTCAACCGCATTGAATGCGACCGACACCGGAATTTCTGGGCTGGTATTGACTGTTTGCAAGAGCGCCGCCGGATTGACCGCTTCTTCCGGTGCAGCCAGCGGTTCGATCAGGCGCAATGCAATGTTGCGCAGGCTGACCAGTTGTCGCGCGCTCAAGATCAGGTCTTGCCCGAGCGATGGTAATTGCAACACCCAGTAGGCCAGCAACAACAACGCCGACAGTTCTGCCGCGCGACCGATATGGGCGTGCAACAGCCAGGCCGCCAGCAACAGCGCGCACAGGAACGACAGGTTTTCGGTCCACACGCTGGCGCGTCCAAACGCCAGCGCCGCACGTCCCCACTGCGTCACGCGACTTTCGTATTGACGCGCGAAGGTGCGCTCGGCGCTGTGCGCGCGCACCGCGACCAAGCCCAGCAGTGCATCCAGATAAAAACGCGCCAGTCCGCCGGCATGGGTACGTTCGCGCAGTTCACGCTCCGCAAGCATCGATTGGGTCAGCCACGGCAGCGTCACCGCCGCGCTTAACAACAGCAAGGCCGGCAGCGCGCTGGCAGGATCAAGCCAGAGAATACCGGTCACTGTCAGCACCAGTACCAGCAGCGCGCGCAGGCCGTGAGCAAGCAGCAGCGGCAGCCCGCGCAGCACGTGCGTGCTATGGCTGCGTTCGGCCATATCCGAGCTCAAGCGACTTTGGAAATAACGGTCATGCAGTCGGGGAATCTTGCGCAGCAGCGCGACCCGCAGCCGTAATTCCAGGCGCCGGCCCAGCCGGCAGGCACCTTGTGCGATCAAGAATTCCAGGCCCAGCAATGCACCGGCGAACATCACCACCGCTGCCAGCAGATGCAGCCGCTGATCTGTCAATACTTGGATCGAACCGAGGTTCAGCAACGCGCGCAGCAACAGCGCTTCAAGCACCACACCGGCCGCCAGCAGCGCAATCGCGCCACCCAGCAGCAGCGGCGCGCGACGCGCACCGTCGACCAGTAAATCCCACAGCATCCGGTAAGGTGCCAGTTTCGGTTCCTTAAGCGCGGCATGCAGCTCGGCGGACAAGTCCGCCAGCGCGGCTGCGGCAATCCGGCCGCGCACGCGCAACAACACGGCACCGCGAAGCCGCAACTGTGCGGGGTCGCCGGCGTGTTCGGGCCGCGCCATCCAATACACCGGCGGGATGGCACTTGCATTTCCACTGACCAGGGCCTGCAACGCCTGGCTCGCTTCCGCGCCTGAACGCAGCGCGCCGGCATCGAGCAGCGCCGTGACCATGCGTGTGGCGGCATCACGTTGCGCCAACACCTGCGCGTTGGCTGCGTGTTGGGTGGTGTGGATATGTTTCTCGATCTCGGCGGCCGCCAGACCCAGCCGCGTCAGCCGCGCGCGCAGCACCCGCAGCGTATCGGGCGCGACCGCCCAGGCGCAGTAATCCTGCGTCTCGACGCTCATGACGTGGCTATAGAGTTCATTGGCGAGCTGCCGGCAGGTGACCCAGCGCCGACCGACAGCCGGGTCCATCACCTGCAACCAGCGTCCATGGCGGCGCCACACCACCACGAAGTGGGTGTTGCCGTCGGGCTGCTGCGCCACCACCAGCGCCGGCCAAGTGTTCGCCTCGGGCACGAACAAGTGGTCCTGCGGCAGCATCACCTGCTGCGCATCGAGCCCGAGCTTGACCGCAACGCTTTCGAGCGCGTCGATCGAGGTGCCGTCGACATCGGTCTGGCAGGCTTCGCGCAAGCGCCCGTAACCCACCTGGATACCGAGGCCCGCGCACAAACATTTCAGTGCAGCGGGACCGCAATCCATCACCGAAGTCTGCACCACCTCGGGCACCAACAGACGCGGCGCGGCGACGTTCATGGGTTGCCCAGCGTATCCGCACGCCGCAGCAGCGCACCGGCCGCGCGCAGGATCAGCAGCGCCGGAGAACTGCGTTCGGTCTCGATTTCCACGTTGCCGGGCAAACCATGTTGCAGCGGGATCGACGTCGGGCCCGAGCGCAGCGCAAGCTCCACGCGTATTTTGCCAACACGCGGCTCCTGCGCCACACGCAGCACTGATGCGTTCAAACGACCGTACTGCTCGGACGGAAATCCATCCAGGCGCAACACCGCCGGCTGGCCGGGGCGAAGATGCCCAATCGCCGAGGGCGGAAAATCCGCCGTTATTTTCAATTCTCCACGGGGCACGATGCTGGCGAGCCGCTCGCCGGAGCGTACGATCATGCCCGGCCGCAGCTCCGCAACGTCCGCCAGCGGGCCATCCGCAGGTGCGCGCAACAGGTAATTCAGGCTTTCGCGTTCGGTTTGTTGCACCACTTCCACGCTCGCGGCAATGACGCCGCGCAGTTGAGCGGCGTCACGTCGCAAGCGTTCCAGCGTGGCTTGCCGATCGGCTGTGCCGGCGTCGCGCTCCAATTGCTGCCGGGACATGGCCAAGCGCAGCTCCTCCACTTCGCTGTGCCGACGTTGCGCGCTGGATGCACGCTCCAACAGTTGCAGGTCAGTGACGAAACCGCGCTCGCGCAAGCTACGCCAGCGCACCAGTTCCTCTTCGGCCAACTGCGCGGCCGGCTGTGCTTGCTGGTAGCGCAATTGTGTTTCCTCGCGTTGCAGCGGCGATGCTGCACGCATGTCGGCGAGTGCCTGTTGCTGCGCAACGATCTCGGCCTTGAGGGTGCGCAGTTGCGCGCGCGCGGAATCGAGTCGGGCAGTGTGCTCGGCGAGTTTCAGCCGTACCGGTGTGGCATCGAGCTCGACTAAAATGTCACCGACGTGCACCTCGCGGCCCAACGCCAGATGCGCGACGACCACGCGCCCCTCGATGCTGGCTTCCACGGCGTGAATATCGCGCTGCGCCTGCAACTGGGCCGGCGCGCTTGAGTAAATGCTCACCTCCGCACACAGAAACCACATCAGCCAAATGCTCAACGCGACCAGCGCGGCGGCTAAACCCGCTCGGCCGCCGCGCGCGCCGTCGGCGATCAGTGCTTGGAGCGTTTGATTAAACGGCGTCGCCACGCGTCACCCCGTTTCTTCTCGCGTCCAGATATACATTGTTAGCTGTCGATAATCGGAACTGTTGTCCGTCGCCACTCTGCAACGGCCATCCCGCGGACGTGTTTTTATTGCCCAACAGTAGCGTCGTCACCAGCTCGCTGCGGTTACTCACGCCCACCTTGTCGTAAATTTTTCGCACGTGATCAGCCACCGTGGTGGCGCGAATCAGTAATTTTGTCGCGACCTGGTCATACGAGAGTCCTTTGATCAGCAGCAATGCGATT
The DNA here is from genome assembly GCA_031363085.1 of Gammaproteobacteria bacterium. Taxonomy (GTDB): domain Bacteria; phylum Pseudomonadota; class Gammaproteobacteria; order SG8-11; family SG8-11; genus UBA6921. Next base: position 41,881 of record JANLTU010000172.1, on the reverse strand, counting down.
TCCGTTTGCTTCTCGCTGAGCGCGAGTTTCCGGCAGCCGCGCAATACATTTAACGCAAGCGGCTCCTGCCGGCGCACCGCTACGGCGGTCAATTGATCCGGATTGATTCCGGTATCGGACAGTCGATGCAATAAAAATTCGAAACTCCCCCAGCAATTATGAACCACGAATTTTGGCGCATGATCGAGGTGTTCGGCACCCAGATGCAGGCGCAGCCGCTGCGCTAAATTGCTGTCGCTAGCGGTACGCGGTGCGCTACCGAGCGGCGCTTGCGCAAGCTGAATTAATTTACGCCCACGCCGGCAGGCGTATTGAATGTTCATGCTGTGATCCAACAGCAACATCCCGGCGTTGTGTTCGCTCGCCACCCATTGCGGGTGCTCTGTTTTGACACCTAGCGCCGATACCAGCGCCGGCGACAGCCGGACCAATGCCGCTTTTTCCATGGTTGAAAACGCTTGCGCACCGGGCCGATGCAACAGCAGGGCGCCGACACGCGTTCCAGCGGCGCTAAAACACACCAGCAGACTCTGCAACGAGCACGCTTCGAACCCATTAACACCCGGCAGCAAGCGCCCGATTGCACGCATCAACAGATGTTCGGGCGTAAGCTCGACACATAATCCCGCCTGCGTGGCGGAACACAGAGCATCGAATGACGACGCGTCGATGAACCCGCAACCGACTTCAGTTTCGGATTCATGAAACAAGCGCGCAGCCGATGCCTGAGGCTCCCACCACAGCAAGGTCATCGCGTCGCAAGCAACCACGTTTTTCAGTTCTTGAAACAACACCGAGGCGAGCAACGCACCGGAAATTTCCAGGCGGCAAAGCTGTCGTAAATGCACAAGATCAGGTGTCAACATGCCGTCTCCGCGTTCAACCCGTCGTGGCGAAAATATCTGGCAATCTCGTGGAAATCGATAGGCCGCAAGATGTGGCGGGCGCTGTTATTGACATTCAGGAAGCCGCCGCTTGCAAGCACCTTACTCATATCAGGGTGCCTGAACGTAGGACTTTTTCACGTTGGAATAGCGAATTATTTTGCGTTGAAAAACGCTACGAGAGCATTTTTTAAAACAGTCAACACTTGGGTTTTACTAGCGACGAATTCGCTGGCAATGCGGATTTAGCGATGGTTAATGCCTAGCGAACGACGGCGCAGAAACGCGTAGATTAAAAACAGCGTGATGCTTGTCCAGATCAACGCCCCGCCGCCGCCACTCTTGGTAGCGACGGCAACCGGCGTATTCAGATCGCGCAGAAAAATGTCACGCACGGCATTCGCATCCGTAACGGCACTCAAGTTGGTGGCTTCGGAAGCGAACGCAACTCGCATTCCATCCGCCGACATGGTGAGCGATGCGCTGCTGCCATTGGCATACGCGCCGGCGCTGTTGCTGCTGACGCGCACCGTTTTCTGCTGCGTCAAATCACGCCGGTAAAGAACCAGCGGGATGCTCGTGCCGCCCCCGCCACTCCCGCCGCTGGCGGCAGAAATTGCATCGAACACCGGCAGCGCAACCCCGGCGTCACTCACCCGCTTGGCCGCAAGTCCGGCCGCTTCGGTTGCAAAACTGACGTAACGGCCGTCGCTGGAAATCACCGGGTTGGTGCTTGCGCCACCGGCTTGAGCGCCGCTGTTCGATAGACTCGCGCGCAGCGTGGTGGCGGCAACACGATCACGCACAAACACGTCGGCTTTTACATTGCTATCGTCGCTCACCAGATTGCTGGCGGTCGAGATGAACGCGACGTAACGGCCATCCTCGGACAAAGAGGTAAACATGCTTTCGCCGTCGCTTTGCTGGCCGTTGCTCGCCACGCTCACCCGTTCGGTTGTGCCGCTTTGCCGGCTGTAAACAAAGATGTCGGACACGCCATTGGTGTCACCGGCCACCAGCGTGGCATCGGCAGACGAATACGCCACGTATTGACCATTACGCGAAATCGACGGGAAATTGCTGCTATTCGCAAGCAGGCTCGATCCGCTTGCACTGATGCGCACGGTGCTGCCGTAATTTTCGTCGAACACGCCGTTTTGATCGGGATCGCGATCATGCAAAAACACATCGCTGAGGCTGTTGCTATCGTCACTGCTCAGGCTGGTTGCCGCAGAGACAAACACGACAAAACGGCCATCCCCGGAAATCGCCGCATGCAGACAATGATTGTTGCTGTCTGCGCCGCTGCTGCTGACCGAAACACGCACCGTGCTTGCGGTGTTGCGATCATAAACGAAGATGTCCTGCCAGCCGTTGGTGTCGTTCGCCACCAGATTGCTGGCCACCGACTCAAACGCTAGGTAACGGCCATCTTGCGAAATAGCCGGTGATTTACTGTCGCCATTGCTTTCCGCGCCGTTCACCCCGACGCTGATGCGCGTCACGCTGTTGCTGCGCAGGTCATACAAAAAGATGTCGCTTTTACTGTTGTTGTCGCCCGGCACCAGATCGCTGGCCAAGGAGTGAAACGCAATAAAATTTCCATCGGCCGAGAGCGCCGGATAATCGCTGCTCGCATTCGCCACCTGACCTTGCGTGTTAACGCTCACGATGACCGTCGACTCCGCAGCAGCGGACGCGGAAACCAGAGTGCAGGCACCCAACACCAACACATGAATCCATCCCGCGCGCATCGACTCACCTTCGAGTAAGAATATGTTCAAGGGAAAATTTAGCCCGGCCATCCGGTTTAAATGTCGAGCTTACGTACGTCGTCCCAGTCCGCGTCGTGTGCGTAGTCCAATCCTTCGGGCGCGATTGTTTTCAGATATTTTTTTCCATTGGGATCCTGATCCATGTCGATTAAAGCTTCCTGCACCGCGTGCACCACTGCTTTGGGCACGCGTGCATGCGCGGCGAAGGCTTGGGAGGTGTAGCCTTCCGAGGTCCACAACACGCGCAACTGTTCGCGCAGTTCCGGTGCTGCGCTGTTGAAGGTGCGTAACACGCCAGTGCCTGCCGGGTAGCGGCCTTGCGCCACGGCGCGATACACGGCGTCGTTGGCCAAAAGGGGTGCGATGCTCACCGTGAGTCGGTGCTCGCGCAGCGCGGCGCGTGCCAAGATGTCGGATGCAAAGGCGAATGAATTGGCCGGCATCGCCAATTCCTGGTGGTCAAGTTCATCCAATTTTTCAAGCGGGCTGTCTTTACGCACTACGATGATGCCCTTGAGTTTTAAATTACGCGCACGGGCAATAGCAGTGTAGCCGTCCTGGTCTCGATATTTAACGTAGTCGCTCGGCTCCATATAGACGAAGTCGTATTTTTCTGCGGCGATGCGTTGCGAAAACAGCGCCGTGTTGCGCGTGGTCGCAAAGCGGAATTTTTTTCCGGTGCGTTCCTCCAGATATTTAAGCACCGGCGTCCAGTCCTTTGCGGCGCTTAGCGCGGAGGTTTGTGGAACAATGCCAAAGGTATAAATTTCCTCGTCGGCGCCGGCCGGGTTGGTTATTAATGTCAACACCGCGATAACAATGATGCTGCGCAAACGCATACTGGTTTTTCCTCTCAAGATTCTGTCAGTGTGCTAGTCAAGTTTTGAAGCTGTTCCGCTAAATGCTCCACTGAAAACGGCTTGGTCAAATACAGGTTTACGCCGGCGTTCAATGCCAGCGCGCGATGCTTTTGCGTGGAGCGCGCGCTGATCATCACGATGGGCAGATGGCGTGTGTCTGGCAGGGCACGCACCTGCTCAGTCAGTTCCAGGCCGTTCAAACGTGGCAGGTCCAGATCGGTCAACACCAAGTCGGGAATTTTTTTGTTGATGGCCTCCAACGCCGCCACGCCATCTATCGCCGCAACGACGTCAAAGCCCATGCTGCGGGCTGCTTCGCTCAGCGCGCGTCGCGCGCTGGCCGAGTTGTCGACCACCAGGGCCAGTGGCGCGCTCGATGGCGGATGGGTCGGGCTGTGCGCAGTAACCCACGGTGCGAGCGGGCCCAGCCGCACGCTTTGTAACAGCCCCGGCAGGTCGACGACCGCAGCGACGCTGCCGTCGCCCAAAATGGTTGCGCCTTCAATGCCCAAAATCGTCGGTAAATAGGGCCCGAGTGGCTTCACCACTAAATTCTGCCTGGCCAGCACCTGCTGCACAAAGACAGCGCGTAACTGCTCACTGTGATCGCGCACCAACAGCACGGGACGATCACCACGCTCCAACCCACAGCAATCAAGCGGCAAATGCAACAGTCGCTCGATTTCATAGGCGTCGTAACGCTGCTTGCCCACTTGGTAGCTTAGACGCTCTCCATCGGCGCGCACTTGGCCCGCGCCAGCGTCAAGAATCTGTTCAATACCGCGACTGGAAATCGCCAACACCTGCGTCCGCGCCGGTACCAATAGAGCATGTATTGACATTAATGTCAGCGGCACGCGCAACGTGATGCTGCAACCGTGCTGCGGTACCGAAGCGAGAGTCAACACACCCTTCAAGCGCAGCACCTGCGCGTTAACGTTGCCCAGCCCCCGGCCCTGCTCCGGTGTTGGCGCATGGGTGTCGTAAGTGGCAAAGCCAGGCAACAGGATCACCCGATGCAGCTCGTCGTGACTGGTTTGTTGGCCCGGCTCAAGCAAGCCTTTTTGCGCGGCCACCTGTTGGATATGTGTATAGTCAAGACCGACGCCGTCGTCGCAACAGCGCACCAGCAGATGGTCGCCGTCGCGGGTAAAACTCAAGTCGATAATGCCGATGTCCGGTTTACCGGCGGCCTGCCGCGCAGCGCTCGACTCAATGCCGTGCTCAACAGCATTGCGCAGCAGATGCAGCAAGGGATCAATCAAGCCGTCGAGAATACTGCTGTCCAGTAAGGTCTCGACACCGCTCGTGATCAACTGCGCTTGCTTGCCGGTGGTTCGGCAGGCAAGTCGCACACTGCGTTGCAAGCGCGCCACGATGCTGCTCACCGGCAGCATGCGCGCACGCACCACCGCTTCCTGGCTGTCTTTGCTGACGCGCGCCAAGGCGGGTAACAACGCACCGAACACCGCCAGATGATCTTCAAGCTGCCGCGACAGATCGCGCGCGTCGGTGGCGGCCTCGACCATACGACGCGTCACGCTTTGCAGTGCGTGGTGCCGCTCCGCTTCCAGTGCGTCCTGCGTGTTGCGGTGTGGGAAGTCTTCGACACACTGTTCCAATTCATCGAGTCGTTGTTGCAGCAGCGCGTTTTGCTCGGCGCTGACTTTTGATTGCTGCATGCTCAGGCGCAGGCGTTCCTGCACTTGCCCGATGATGACCATGGACTCATTCACCCGATGCATCAGCGTATCGATGAGCTGCACCGGCACACGCAGCATGGCTACGCTGTGCGCGGTCACTGCCGTGGGTTGATCCAACGGGGTGGTCATCGGTTCCACGCTCTGCGGCGACGGCGGCTGAACATCGGCATCGCTGGCATCGGTCGGATGACCACTGTCTTGCGCTGCGAGTTGCGGCAATGCGTGCTGCGGTGCATCTTCGACCACTTCGGCATCAACCGGTGGCACGCGCGCCGCGTCTGAAATTATCACGACCTGAGACTGTAAGTCCAATTCCTGCACCGGCTCGGTTTGCGCACTGGGTTGCGGCATGACCTCGCTGCCGTCCACAACGGTGTGGTCGAGCACCGCTGCGGCGTCAGGCGCCGTTGAGACACCTTCCCGACGCTCACTCAACAAAAACGGCAGTGTCACGATTTGCGCACTCGGCGCACGCTCCGGCACCGCCGTGATGGCCACGCGCGGCGCGGCGCGCGCGGCAGCATTAATCAGCAAAAACTCGCGCAGGCTGTCGTATTCGCAGGCGAGCATGCTTGGGATAAATTGCCCGCGTTGATAAAATTCCAGCACCCCCTCCACGGTCTCAGCGCTACCCGGCGCATCCAAATAACGCGCGAGCAAATCCGCCCAGATTTTTATTTGCGCGCGTCCGCTGGGCCCAAGTTGACCGCGCACGTTCAAACGTTTAATCAAGGCGTCATGACAAAGCAGGCAGCAGTCCATGAGCCCGATCAATTCCGAAGCGGCGGCCGAAATACCCAGCAATTGAATGCGGTCGGCGCACAAGCGCAGCGCCTGCGCATGTTCCGCAGCGCTGGTTTCAGGCCGATCGGCGACGTTTAAATATTCGGTGACGGTATCCAGCAGTTCATGTTGCAGCAGATAACGCACGCTCGTTTCAACGCAGGCGTCATGCGCGTTGCCGGCGGATAGATGCGGCTCCGGGACTGCGCGCAACACCGACAACGTGAGGATATTATTTTCGCTTGCGTTAAGCGGCGCCAATAAATTTGCGCGCAGTGACTGGGCATCGTGTGCGCTGAATGGCAGGGCGCAGGTATTGTTTTTAACATAGGTAATCAGTTCGTCGACCGCCTCTTCAAGCACCGGCGTCATCAGACACGGCAGCAGCAACAGCGGCCAGCGTTCGAGTCGGTCCCACTCGTGCGGCGTGGGTGCAAGCTCACGCTGTATCAACGCACGCAGATAGTCTTGCTGCTGCATGCAGGCGTCATGCAAGCCGATGCGATCACTCTGCCCCGCCAACAAGCGAATCAGCAGCGTTTTCTTGGTGTATTGCTCCAGTTGCAGGTGAAAGCCCGGGCGTTCCTGCATACCTTCGGTGCGCAATAAAAATTCATAGAGCTCGGTAATAAGCTCGGTTAACTCGCGAATAATGTTGTCTAGCGGGCTTGCCATCGGCGTTTATGACGCGCGCATCTGCAAGGTTTCTTCGCCAGCGTCGCTGTTTTGTTCCGGCGGCGTGGCTGCGCCATCGCCCAGAAGTGTAAAGACCTGTAGCGCAGAGCACAGCCCTTTCGAATACTGCACCAAGCGTTTGCTGTGCTGGGCCTGCTCCTGCATCTGCGCGTGGGTCTTGCGCATGCTGGCATGCAGGCTCTGCGCGCGCGCCTGCAATGCGGTACTCAACACGCTCTGCTGCGCGGTGTCGGTGGCGATCTGGCGCAGAGTATCCGCCAGATCGGTAGTGCTGTTCTTGGTGCGCAGCAGGTGTTCACCGGCCTGCTGCGCGAAATGCGCGCCGGCGTCCACCTGGGTGATGGCGCTATTAATTGTCAAGCCAGACTCCCGAGCTTCGGTCTGAATGTTGGCCAACAGGGTGGCAATGTGTTGCGTGGCGTCGCGCGCGTTTTCCGCCAAACGCTGTACTTCATCGGCGACCACTGCAAACCCACGCCCGACTTCACCCGCCACAGCGGCATGCATGCCGGCGTTCAGCGCAAGAATGTGGGTGCGTTCGGCGACGCTGTTGATTAAGCCCAGCGCGCGCCCGACGTCCTGCGAACGTTCGCCCAGACGTTTGATGCGCCGCTCGGCGCCTTGCAGGGTGCTGCGAATCCCGTTGATACCGTCGACACTATGGGTGAGCGACAGCAAGGCTGCCTGGGTTGCTGCAAGCGCACCTTCGGCCGCTTGGTCACCGCTGTGCGCCGACTGCGCAATCTGGCTGAGCGTGCCGGCCGCGTGCGCCAATGCGTGCGAAGTTTCTTCAACGTCGCCTTGTTCATTCACCGCCACCGCCATGACAACATCGGCTTGCGTACGCACCATCACCGACGCTTTGGCCACCTGCTCGGCGATCCGACGCACATCGCCCAACGCCAGTGCAGTCTCGCCGGTGAACTGGTTCAGCGCGTCCGCCACCGCGCCGGTGACGTCATCGGTCACCGGGACTTTGATACTCAAGTCGCGCCGACTTAACTTCGACACTGCCTGCAACAACGCTGCCATTGCGTCGTTGAGCCGTGCGTTGTCCTGTTCCGCGTGCATCAGCGCCGCCATGCGTTCGTCGAGCATGCGGTCGAACGCCTGACCCAGAGTGCTCAGCTCATCCCGCCCGGAACAACCGGTGCGTGCGTCGTAATCGCCGGCGGCGACGCCGTTAACCGTGCTTGAAATTGTCAATATCGAACCCTCAATGGAGCGATACACCAACCAACCCAGCGCTGCGGTCGCCGCCAGACCCAACAGCATGAGCGCAAGAGTGCTGAAAATATCGCGCCACTGACGGGAACTTGCATGCTGGAAAATAATTTCCGACTGCAATTGCTGCTGCGCCAGCAGCTCGTGCAGCGCGCTGCTAAAGGGCGTGACCAAACGTTGTAATTGTGTGTCTTGATAACTTGCCAGCTTGGCCGGGTCTTGTTCCGCGAAAATATTTTCCAGATCGGAAAATGCGAACATCAGCAAGTCGTGGTACTTCGCCAGCGCAGTGTCCAACTGCGCGATTTCTTCCGGCGTTTTGTCCGCTTGATATTCCTCCCACAGATTCGTCATTAAGTTCTTGATGGCCAAGACATCCATCTGCGCCTGATCCCACACCACCCGCCCGCGGCTGGCGTCGCTCACGGTGGTCAATAATTCAGTGCGCAAAATGTCGTTCATCTGATGCAGTGCCGCCTGCTCGATCAGGTTTTTGTTCAACTGCGCGCTGCTGTGCGCGGCGGCACGCACGCCCAACACCGCCGTCACACTCACGGCGATTAACAGCAACGCCGACAACGCCATCGGCAAGATCAGACGCGGCCCGATTCGTAAGTGCTGCAACATGTCACTCTCCCAAAAAATTGAGCAACCAATCCCTCGGTTTCATTGGTCATTTTTTTCTACAGCAGGCGGCTAACGCGCGTCGACAACCGACAAATACGCGAGAAATTCTTGAGGCTTGAATTCCCACCACGCGCAGCCGAACGCATACAGGCCACGCCCCAGATACGGTTGCAACGCGGGTGCCGGCGGCGGGGTACGCACGGTTTGACTGTCGAGCGGCACCGGTTGCGGCAGGCTGTCGATCACCAAACCTACCGGCGCCTCGCCCAGATTCAGTACCAACACCGTGCTCGCCGCGCGTTCCGGCGGTTGCGCGAGTACAAATTTCCATAAGTCAAATACAGGCACTATTACACCGCGCACGTTGCTCAGACCCAGCAGCCACTCCGGCGCCTTGGGGACCGGCGCCAGCGTCGGCGCCAGCACCACTTCGCTGAGCATGCGCTCGCCGACCAGAAACCCGCATCCAGCCATGCGATAGCCGTAGCGACTGGGCGTGTGCGTCGCTTGCGCGTCATCGGGAGTGCGCGTTTTGCGCGCATCAAGCGCGATGATCTGGGCGGATTTTTTTTCGCTGTTCGACATGCCATCGCCTCGTTATTGCGACACACGCTTGGGCTTGCCGACCAACACGCGCGCGCTGCACCTGTTAATCACACAGCGTCCAGTGCTTGGCGGCTTGCCGCCAAGGGCAAATGATTTTTCACGGTGGTTTGAAACGTCTGGCGCGTCATCGGCTTCACCAAATACGCGTTGCAACCGGCCAGCGCGCCGCGCAGTTTGTCGCTGGCGGTGGTCTTGTCCGCCAACATCACCACGAAGGTGGCGGGTGCTTTCGACTTGATGTGTTTACAGATGCGATAACCGTCCCAGTCGGGCAACACGACCTCCAGCAGCGCCACCTGATAACTGTATTTACCCACCATCTCGATGGCCTTGCGCGCGCTCGGCACGTAGTCAACCTCGACATCGAATTGCAGCAGCTCGATTTCCAGTTGCTTGCACACCACCGCGTTATCGTCCACCACCAGCACGCGCGGTTTTAGGCGGGCGTTGACTGCGGCGACGCCGGTGTTTTCAGGTGTGTCACTAGGCGCTTCTAATATGTCTAGTCGCAGCCCTTTAAGTGCCGTGCTTAACAGCGCGGTGTCAATGACTGCGGCGACCTCGGCGCCTTGCGACGCCGGAATTCCCGGCGGCTCAAGATTGGCGGGATGTTCCCGCGCCATGCTATCGACAATGGCAGCATGCGCCACATCGGCTTGTGCGCAGGCAAGCGCAACCACCACGGACGGGCCGGCGGGCGTCGGTGCACGTTCTTGAGTATTCGCGCAATCATTCGCCATCAGGGCCTGCGGAACGACGACCGCTGCCGCAAAAACATCGTCGAGCACCGCCAATACACGCGTGGCGATCAACGGGCGCAAGATCACCGGCGCGTCGATGCCGATTGCTTGCGCATCCACCACGCGCAGTTCACGTTGCACATCAAGCGCGGGCGCGCAGGCAACCTGTCCGTCGCGAATCACTACATCCGCCGGTTCATGAAGAGTGTCGGCTAAGGTATAGGTATTGCTGCGTAATTTGGATTTTTCGGAGACCGAAAATATCAACTTCAGGATGACCCGCTCATGTTCCGGAAGATCCAGCACGCGTACCACATAGTTGTTCTTCATCACCACGCTCGACATCGGGCACGTCGCGCCTCGCTAGCGCGCCTTGTAATGCTGTAGATATCGGTAGTTTCAAGCGAAGATTGAAATCAGCTAAGCGAGAGTTGCTTTAAGTTTCGCAAAAATAGTGCTTGATTTGCGCAAAATGCGGCCGTCGTCAAGCACTGCCGCTTGAGTTTGCGAGCGCCTACGACACGCCGCCTGCTGTGCTCGGTAACTGCGGCGGATGTGCTGCATCAAATCGCTGCTTTACCTGCTTGACTGAGCACGGAAAAATACATGGTGTCGCTAGTGAAAATCCGCTAGAGTCGTGCCGCTAAAAAAGCGCCTGCGTTCGTATGCATGACTAAAGCTTCACCCCCTGCTCCAAGTCTAAAAATTCGCATTCGCGTCGACACGGCTGCGCCAACCGACGAAGCCCCGGCAACGCTCGACCTGGGTCGCGTGCTGCTGGCAGCGCTGGCGGCCCTGGTGTTGATCATTGCCGCCACTTTCGGCCTGCGCGCTTTGCTAAAGTCCCCACGACCAGAGCCGGTGCTTGCGTCCACAGAACTCGCGGCACGCCCGCCGGAAATCACCACGCCATCACCACCTGCGCTTGAAGTCGCTACGGCGTCATCCACAGTGACAGCGCACACCCGGGCATCCCCACCGAACCGAGCCAACCAAGTCATCCGCGCCGTACTCGCCGACGCTGTGCGCAAACATCAACCGGTGCAGGAATTCAGCGGCGACCTCCCCGCTGCGGCGGTCACCAAACGCGTTTATTTTTTTACCGAAGTGCAGAATGTCGCGACGCGGCGCCTGACCCATCGCTGGGAATATCGCGGCAAAGCGGTGGCGCAGATTGCATTTTTTCCCGGCAGAAAAACTTGGACCGGCGCATCGAACAAACAAATCACTCCCCAGATGCAGGGTGCGTGGCGGGTCGTCTTGCTGGACGAACACGGCACCGCGCTTTCCAGCGTCGCATTCAACTACGGACAAGAACTCACCGCCGCGCAAAACTAGCGGGCATTGGGTGTCGCACGAAACGCGGCTTGAAATTTATCCGGGAACGACAACCCGACATTATCGGGTCAAAAGCAAAAATACGCCGCTCGAAACCTCGGGCGGCGTATTTGTCATGCTTTGAAATTACGGCAAGACTTGATAAGCCGCTGTCATCCCCACATGCAAGTGGTCGGCAACATGGCAGTGAAACAGCCATTCGCCGGGATTGTCCATTCTCATGTCGGCCGTGACCATGGAAGCCGGCAGCAAGTCCACGACATCGGTGCGATGCGCGATCAGCAGCCCGCCGATAGTCGCCGTCTCGCCATGCCAGTGCGGCGTATGCAGATCAATTTCGTTGCCCATGCCCAACTGGTGCCAACGCACGCGGTCGCGGTTCTGGGTGACGAGGCCGGGAAGATTGCCGAAGATGTAACCGTTAATGCTGCGCATCAGGCCGGATTCCAGGCCACCCAATTCATTGAAAATGAAAAAGGCCACGACGAATTCTTTATCTACGTCGATGGGGCTGCCATCGGGTTTGGCCCAGCCGCAGCGCGTAATGATGAGCGGGCCAAGCAAGCCGGCGTTGGTTTCCATCGGCATGTGCGAGTCAAAAAAAACCGTGCCACGACATGACAAACAACGCCTGCAAAAATTACTTTCCAAATCCCGGACGCCGGGTTCAGAGTTGGGTTTTTCTACACCGTCGTTAGCCATAAAGGAGTCCGCGTTGATGCAAGCTGTAATTTTCGAACAACCCGGGCGAGCTGAAGATGTCCTGATTGTGCGTGACATGCCTTCTCCCACTCTCGACCGAAATCAGGTACTAATTCGAGTCGTTGCAAGATCAATTCAGCCCGCTGACTTTCTATTCATTGAGGGCCACTACAGGGTAAAACCCGTATTCCCGCAAGTGGCAGGATTCGATGGGGTTGGAACGATAATCTCTTATGGCGCAGGGGTGTCCAATCTCGATCCCGGTATGCGTGTCGCGTTTCGTAGTCCCGGAGCGTGGGCAGAGTTTGCCGTCGCCCCCGCAGCGCGGGTTTACCCTGTACCAGCGGAAATATCCGATAATTCCACCGGACCAGCGGACGCGCGCTAAAAATCGTGCAGGCCGGCGAATTCAAAGCAGGAGAAACCGATGAAAGAAACCTTGAAACCTGGAATCCGCTACGAGCACAAATTCGAAACGGGGTAGGGTCTGGCTTGCGTTATTTCATCATCGCGAGCCCAGTCTTCAATGCCCTGTGCCCCATCGCCTCTTAGTGGTAATTTTTAGCAAAGCAAAATTAGCACTATTGCACCGGGAAGCGCTTTTCTCTGCGCGGTAATACACGGCTTCGGCAACCATTTTCTGCCGATTCTTACGGAGAATAATCATAGGGTACGATGTTTCCGACAATACTCTGCGGATCGCCCCACATGGGATATCAACATGGCTGCTTGCACCATTTTCTTGCAGCGCTGGACTTAATTTTTTTGTTTTGTAGCTGATGCAGTGCTTGCGTTTTCTGGCTCATGTTCACGCCTTCCTTCCATCGTTAGGTACGTTTGGTTGGCAAGGGATTGTTCCGTGAACGACGGGAACCGTACCTTGATGGGAATCGGGCCTACTGATTGACGACTAATCCCCCTTACGTTTAACGCAGGTTAGGATCAGGCTTGCATAGTTGCATTATCGATGCGGACCGGGAGTAACAATTGAGGTAACTGCAGGATCGGGTGAACGCTCTAAATCACTATTTCTCAATATCTCGTAATACATGTTCGACTGGCAACACCCCGTGTTGACTCCGGGGTTCGCTTTACATCAACCAACCCGCAACACATCCGCGTAGATCGCTTCCACCGGGCAGGTGAAATTCACCGACCGGAATTGCAATGCGTCACCGTGCGAACAGCGCTCGACCTCCCATCCGTCCGCAACGCGCCGGATGATTTCTACGGATACTTTGTCTTGCGCGATGAGCGCGTATTCTTGCAGTGACTTCAGGCTTTGGTAGGCCACGCGCTTATCGAGACGGTCGCGTGCTTCGGTGCTGGGAGACAGCACTTCGATGATCAGTGTCGGTTCGGCTACATAGTAAAATACGGGCTCCTGTGGCTGACAACTCACCACCAAATCGGGATAGAAAAAATCGTCGGCGACACGTACCTTCATGTCCGACATGTACACGCCGCAGGGTGATCCCTTTAGCACGAGTCGCAGTCCTGCGTACAACGATCCTGCAATCAGGTTGTGCGCATTGCTGGAACCCACCATCGTGTACACCGCACCGCGCACCAGTTCGTGGCGCACTTCACTGCGCTTTTCGTTACGTAGATACTCTTCAACTTCAAGAAATCGGAGTTTTTCGACCACCGACATGGATGCACCTCTGGATCAATGGCGTACGCTTGCGTCAACACATCATATCGGCAGTGGGCGTGTACTTCCATTGGTGCGGCACACGTTAAATGAAGAAAGCAATAGTAGGTTCAGGCCCCGTAGAGCCTCGTTTTACGCGCCACGGGCTCCCGCCACAGCTTGTGAAATAGCGCCGGTCGCCACGGCCGCATCGCGATAATCATGCGACTTATTCGCGCTGCTCCAGCGACAGATGCATGTCGGTTTCATTCAATTCTTTGAACTCCCACTCGATATGGGAAATTCGGCGCGATCAGCAACTTGATGCGGTTCTTCGGCAACAACTCAATAGTAGTTTCAGCCGGTCGAGCTTGACCATTGACGACTAATCCGCCTTACGTTTAATAAACAGACGATACATGCGCCACGCCGACCAGCCTAGGCGCGCTACGTTACCCCAACGATTGCGGCCGACCACGGCGAATCCGGCTAGCGCAACGGCAAGCAAGACCGGATGCCGGCGCACGCGGCGGCCAAGTGCCAAGGCTTGATCGATATGGCTGAGCGGCTTTTTCAACGGTTCAAGTTGCAGCGCCAGATTGAAGCGCTGCAACTCCGCGCGCATCGCCAGCAGCGCGCGGCGCTGGTGGATCTGTTCGATGTGCTTACTCATCGTGCAGACCTTGCCGGTCTTTGCGCAGCTCCGCCAGCGTGGCGGCAAACAGGCGCGGACGCGCGCGCTCGTTGCTGCGTGCACGCAGCGCGAGGGCAATGCCGGTGCCCAGAAAAATCAGCCCTGCCCCGCCCAGCGCACGCACGCCGTACAGCTCCCAGAACCAGAGCGTGATAAATACCGTGAGCGCGATAACGCCCAGGCTGATAAAGACCAGCGCGAACACGCCGTACAACACCAACTCTTTGATGCGTTCGCGCTCTTCTTCAAACTCGGTGGCGACGATTTCGATGCGCGTTTGCACCACGCTCAGCAACGTGCTCAGCAAACGTTGCAGCGAGCTTAACAATCCGCCGCTGTGCTTTGGATCGTCGTCGAGCATTCGCTTAGCGACGCTGGATCAGCATGCCGAGCAAAAATCCGACGGCGGCAGCAATACCGACCGCTTTCCAAGGATGCTCGTGCACCATCGCGTCAGTGGCTTTGGCGGCGTCGCGTGCCTGGGCGACCACGCTGGCTTCCACGTCGGCGAGTTTACGGCGCGCATCGCGCAAGCTCTCCTCGATTTTTGCGCGAGCCGCACTGGCTTTGCCACCGGCCTCGCCGGCGGTTGCGCGCAGTAACTCTTCGGCATCTGCAATCACCGTACGGAAATCTGCGGCTAATTGATCTTTGGCATGTTGAAAGCGATCTGTTTCTATGCTGCTCATGGTGTTTCCATTCTCCAGTGTTGACTATTTAAATTAGAGTGCGGTTGCCCGCACAAGTAAGCGAGCAGCGGCCCTCCCGCTGCTGTTGCGAACTACTTGCGATAGGCTCGCCGCAAGCTGATACGAAGCCCAAACAGGCAGAATAAAAATAGCGGACCAAAGGCACCGGTCGCGATTTTTTCATCATTATCCAAATTGACGACGGCGATTTTACGCGCTTGCGTCGATGCAAAACTTTTATCGTTTGAGCTGGGCACATCGATCAGCACACTGTACGCAACGCTGCCATCTCGCATGTTGTCATCCACGCCCTGAATATTCACAGTTTGCGCAATATCCCAATTGGTGGCGTCGAAGATCATGCTTGATGGTGCGACCAACCCTTCTTTCAGATTCGAACTGCGCAACAATATTTTTACCGGCGCCGTCGGCGCACGCGCGAGTTGCAGGGTGAAGCTCGCACGACCACCGCTCTCGGTCGTGGTTAGATTGGCTGCTGCGGTGACGATTAATCCGTCGGGCGCGTTGGGTTGCGCGGCGGCGGGAGCGTCATTGTCGCGATTGACGACATCGACGGTCTGCACCTGCAAAACGCGGAAGTTATTGTCCTGGCTTGCTGACGGATCGATGCTGATTTTATAAGCCACATCTCCATCAACAACAGTGTCATCAACGCCGGTAAGGGTCACGCTCTGCGCGCTGTTCCAGTTGCTTGCGGTAAATGTCAATACTTGCGGAGACACCGTACCTTCATTCAAATTCGACGCGGCCAGCGCGAGACTGACCGTTGCATTCGGTGAATGCGACAGCGCCACCGAAAAAGTCGCCACGCCACCCGACTCGGTGGTCTCCAGGTTTGCGGCAGCGGTGATTTTAATACTCGCCGTGTCATTGTCACGATTGAGCACCTGCACATCGGCCGCGTTTATTCCATTGTACTTGGCGTCATTGCTGATCGCGGCGTCGGTAATGATCGTGTACGTGACATCACCATCCAGCAGTGCATCGTCGACCCCGGTCACGGTGACCACTTGCGGCTGATTCCAGGTCGCCCTGGTAAATATGATCGACGCAGGGCTGGGTATACCCTCATTGCTGTTGCTACTGCGGATGGGCACGGTCACCGTGTCGCTGGGCAGGGTGGTCAATACCAACGTAAACCGCGCCTGCGCTCCGGACTCACTGGTAACCAAAGCCGCCGTGCTGTTCACGATAATATTGGCCTGATCGTTGTCGAGGTTGACCACCGCCACATCGGCCACATTGCGACCGGCATAATTCGCATCGGCACTCTGCGCCGCTGCGGTAATAATCGAGTACGCAATATCGCCATCGACAACCGTATCATCAACACCTGTTACCGTCACGGTTTGCGAAGCACTCCAGTTCGTCGCGGTGAATGTCAACGCAGCGGGAGCAACGGTCCCTTCGCTCAGCAGGCTCGAAGTGAGCCCGATCACGACATTTGCCGTTGGCTGGCTATCAAGCCGAACAGTGAATCTCGCCGTTCCTCCCGCTTCGCTGGTTGTCAGTCCCGAAACCGGCGTGACGGTGATTCCGGCAACGTCGTTGTCAATGTTGGTGGCATTCACCGCCGGTATCTTGAGCGCGTTGTATATCGCATCGGCACTACTGACCGCAGTGATCACATGGTAGACAATGTTCCCGTCCATGACTTTATCGTCGACGCCGGTCAGCGTGATGCTGCGGGCGCTATTCCAATTGGCCGCGCTAAAGGTGATCGACGCCGGTGCCACGGTGCCTTCCCCAAGATTGTCGCTCACCATGTTCAGCGTAACATCGGCGCTCGGCTGGCTGGTTAACACCACGCTATAACTCGCTGTTCCGCCCGACTCCGTGGTGGTCAATCCGGAGGTTGGCGTGACCGTGATGCCGGCCACATCGTTGTCGAGGTTGATTCCCGACACATCGGGTACCGGCATGGCGTTATATATGCTGTCCGTGCTAATTGCATTTGAGGTAATGATGGAATACGGCACATCACCATCGACGATTTGATCGTCAACACCGGTTACCGTAATTATCTGCGCGACGTTCCAATTGATGGCCGAAAACGTTACTGATGTCGGTGTTACCCGGGCTTCGCCGGTGTTGTTGGACGAAAGATTAATAGTCACATCCGCCGCCGGAGGGCTGCCCAGCACAACCGTGAATGTTGCAGCGCCACCGGCTTCGGTGGTCCGCAAGCCGGCCGTTGGTGTTACGACAATGCCCGGGTTTGATGAAGCACAGAAGTACAACGCAATATTGTCGATGGTCCAGCCCGGCGATGCGACCATTTTGTCGGTACCTATGCGAAAACGAAAACTCACATTGCTCCCGGAAAGAGCGGCTAGGTCCAGTTGGCTGGATACAAATTGCCCAGTATGTCCTGTAAACGCCGCACGTCCGCCCAAAGGGTTGCTCACGCCATCTACCAAACCGCCGTCGTAGTTGCGACCGAATTTTATTAGTGACCCGGCATCCGACCAACTAACTCCAGCGTCGGTGCTGTATTCAATGACGCCACCGTCAAAGCCAGTTTCAAAATCGTAGCGGCTGTCGAATTGCAACAGTGCGTTGGGGGGCAGTGTATAACTCGCAGTCATTTGCACTGACGAATCCTCTGCGCTTGCGATGCTGGTTCCCTGCAATGCAGACGACCCACTGACACCTTTACCGGCGAAGTAAATTGCTGGAACTCCGCTTCCACCAAGCCAGTGGTTTATGCCGGATGCCGTGGTCGTAGCCCAGTTGCCCGAGCTGCTATTTTCGAGATTGTCCGCAAAAATATTCTGCGCGGATTGACCGGCTGGACATTGACTCAACGCTGCTGGAACCGCCCCGGGTATAAGGGGTGGCTTGGCGGGCGGGTTCACGGTTGAACACGGCGGTGTACTCATTTCTACGGCCAGCAAGGCAAGTTTTACTTGCGCGCAATCATCGTGCGTGATGCCGCTCGTGCCGATGAGATCGCTGCAGGACCGAATCAAAAAATTGTAATTGTCGATAAATTTGCTGAGGGTAGTGAGGTAGCTTGTCATGGTGCGGTATTGAATTTTCGCCGCCTTGGTAATGCCAATACCGGATATCGTATAGCCGTTGAATACGCCGCCGTCGGTCATTAACGCATAAGCATGATTGGGAACACCGCTATTGATATGCACGCCGCCGTTGTCACTGGGAATGCAATGATAGAATGGGTCTTTTACGCGCGCAGGATTCCTGAATTTCGCGGGGTTCATCATGTCGCGAATGCCGACTCCACGTGCGGTGGGCAGGTCTTCGCCGATTAACCAGCGCACATTTGCCGCGTCATTACCTTTGCCGTTCCACAAATCGATGGTTTCGCCAAAAATGTCGGCATACGACTCGTCGAGTGCGCCCGACTCGTTGATATATTTCAGTTTTGCGGTATTTTCTACGATTGCATGAGTTAATTCATGCCCGACCACATCGTCAATGGCATAGCCTTGGCCCAAAGCCATCTCGACACCATCCCAATATGCGTTAGGCATCGGGCATCCGGTGTTATTGCAAATCCGCGCCACCGACTTGATCGCTATGCCTGCGCCGTCATAGCTGTCGCGCCCGTGTTCGCTAAAAAAATAGTTATAGAAATCACCTGCAAAATCGTGTGCCGTGTCGACATCAACATTGCCGGTGGCCGCCTGCGCTTCTATGCGTACTGGCGTCGTAGGAATCGTCGTGGTGTTGTTCGCATCAAACGTGCGGCGATTGCGCGCATCGGTTAATTGACTGAAGTTCAGGGCAATCCCGCCGGTGTGCGCGTTAATCCAGATGTGCTCACGCAGTGCGTTGCCGGTTGCCTCAAAAAACCATGTCAAGACCGGCTGCCCCGGCTCCCCCTGTATGAGTCCGATATCAAGTATTTGCAATACTGGCATACTGAATTGCGCCGGCACCGGGCCGTAAGTTTTCGCCACCACAGCTTGTGCCGTTGCCAGCGCAACATCGCTTGCGATAGACGGCAGCGTGTTCAAATCAAGCGGTACGGAAATTAAATTAGAACTGACCGCACTCACGCCCAGGTCAGTTAAATGGACCACCGCCTCGGCACCGTAAACTTCGATGCCATTGAAGCGCTGTTGCAAACGCACGTGACTGATACCCACCTCGTCGTTTTCCACCACGCGATCAGTCGACAACTCCAACGCCGCCGCCGGTTCGACAAATAAATCACGATTGGAATTTAAAAACGCATTTGCACGCTCTTCCGCACGCCGGTACGGCGTTGCATTGGGCAGCGGTCGCCCGGGCGCGGTGCCGATGAAACGGGTCAAACCGTTAGCGTGCTGCGTGAGCGTAACCTCATTTCCCGACGCCTCTACGAAGGCACGCGCCGCCGCGCGCTCGGCAGGCGCCGCAACGCAAAATAATGCATATGAAAAAAGTACGACTCCGTAAAACCCTTGCCGCCCAAGTAATCGCATCCGTCTTTCCTCTACAACGCCGCCGCTGTGAGTAACAGCCCTGTTACCCAGCCAGCCGACCTCTGCAGCGCATTGTAGCCAAAGCCAAGCGAACTGTAACTCAACCTCAATACATTGCGGCTTCAACAGTCAGCAGAGGGAGCGCGGGCTTCCAGCCCACCCTAGTTAAAGAAGGCGACCAGGATGGCCGCGCTCCAGGCTACGCATCGCTTGCGTGAATCTTGCGCAGCAGTGCAACGTCCACATAGGTGGCGTGAAACGCCGGGCCTTTGACAAGCTTAAACGGCGCGCCCGGCTCACCCAATTGGTCCACCACCAGCACGGCGCCGGTGAAGTCATGGTTGCCGGTGTATTCATTTACCGTCACGACGGTTTTCAGCCCCGCACCTTGCGACGCACGAATGCCGTTTTCGGAGTCTTCGAACGCCAGCGCCTGTTCGGGCTGCAAGCTCATTTGCCGCAGTGCCCAGAGGTAAATATCCGGTGCCGGTTTCTTCGCCGGCACGATGTCGCCGGCTGCGATCACTTCGAACCACGTCTCGCCATCGGCGGCGAGCGCATGGGTCAACAAGGCGCGCACGTTTTCCGGTGAGGTGGTGGTGGCAATGGCCAGCCGCAACCCGGCGGCGCGCGCTTCCAGCAACAAACGGCGCACCCCGGGGCGCAAGGGAATGCCGCCGGTTGCGAGCAATTCGGCGTAGACGCGATTTTTGGCCTGGTGTATTTCGGTAACAAAAGCGTCGTAAGCCTGCGGGCGCTTGAAGTCGGGCAGATAGGTATCGAGGTAGTGGCGAATGCGTTCTTTGCCGCCAGTGACGCGCAGCAACTCACGGTAGAGCGCGTCATCCCACTCCCAATTCAATCCGGCCGCTGCAAATGCTCTATTAAATGCGACGCGATGGCCGTCGCGCTCGGTGTCAGACAACGTGCCGTCCACGTCAAATATCAGGGCTTGCAATTCACTCATCAATCATCTCGCTTAACATGACTACGTGTTGGGGTGGAAAGACTACCGAATTAGGCGCGGGGTTTCATCCCTGCGCCGTAATGTTGTTTGCATCCGCGCGGTGGCCTGCCGTTTCTAGGATTATCATCTCAACCCCATGACTTGCGGAAGCAGCAAACGTGAAAGCACCAACACCAGGATTTGCTTATGGCCCGCTGGTGGGCGTGCTCGCACGTCGCGTCGAAAGTCCGGCTAATTTTGGCGCATTCGTAAGCGAGCAGACCAAGCGCGCGTTGCTGGCCCAGGTTGTTGCGCGCTTTGGGCACGCGGGCGTGGTCGAGGTCGGCCGGGAGGTTGCAGCCGAGTCGGCGCATCCGTTCGTGCGGGTGCTGCTCGCACAACCCACACCGGCCCTGCTGCTCAGCGCCTGGATGCAAATCGAGGTGCTGGCCCACGCGCACAATCGGGTGCGTGTTATTGACATTAACGACGGCGCACTGCAACTGCAGCGATTCCGACTCGGCGCGGGCGACGAGCGCCCGCTTATCGAAGAGGATTTATTCATACTCGGCGTGCTGCAGGGCTTCTTGGCAGCGCTCGGGTTCGGGCAATTCACGTGTGACGGCCCGCTGCTGGAGGCACGCGGCCACCTCTGGCAGCTTGGCTTTGAGCGCGTTGCACCGCCGCAGGCAGAGCGCACACCATTCGCCGGACGTGTCTGGTGTGCGCATGGCGAGATCGAGCGCGCGGTTTTTATCCTCGCTGCGCGCGCGATTCTCGCCGAGGAGCGCGTGGCTCTGGTGTCGGTGGCGCAACGCCTGGGGGTGTCGTCCCGCAGCCTGCAACGGCGACTAACGGCGGCGAAAACATCGTTCTCGATATTATTGCGCGCGGCACGCGTGACGCTGGCAGGCACGTCCATCGTCACGACGCAGCACACGGCGCTGACGCAAGTCGCTTACCGCTTTGGGTTTGCCGACAGCGCACACCTGTGCCGGGCGTTCCGGGAAGTGGTGGGCTGCTCACCCAGCCAACTCGCACGCCTCGTGCACACACCGACTGGCGCATAAATACAAGCCAGAATCGCGTTCACGCGGCACGATGACGCATGCTCAAAACGATTGTACTGATCCTGGATGTCATGGATGTTGACATCATGTCGCTCAAGCTGCGCGCACCGCTGCGCTATACGCTGACCTACCGTATGCAGGGCACGCCATGAAAACCACCGGCCACGTGGTGCTCATCACCGGCGGTGCCACCGGCATCGGCTTTGCGCTGGCAGAAAAATTTCACGCGGCAGGGAATCGAGTCATCCTCGTGGGCCGCACGCAGACCACGCTCAGCCAGGCCGCCGCCGCGCTGCCGGGGGCGATCACCCGGGTTGCCGATATTGCGCGCGCTTCGGATCGAGCGCGCTTGGCCGCTGAATTTCCGGAAGTCACGCTGCTGGTGAATAACGCCGGCATCCAAGTCAACGCCCCGCTCCTTGCATTGGCAGCGGAGCAGATCGAGCATGAACACCATGTGAACTTCATGGCGCAGGTGCTGCTCTGCCGCGCCTTTCTGCCCCAGCTTGTGCGGTGCGAGTCTGCCGCCATCGTAAATGTCACGTCCGGGCTCGCGCTGGTGCCAAAGCAGGTTGCCGCCATGTATTGCGCATCGAAAGCCGCATTGCATAGCTTCTCCAAAACCTTGCGCTGGCAGCTCGAAGACAGCAGCGTAAAAGTGTTCGAGGTTTTGCCGCCGCTGGTGGAGACCGCGATGACCTCCGGCCGTGGAACCGGAAAAATTACTGCCGCGCAGTTGGCGGAAGAATTTTGGATCGGCTTCAAACACGACCGCTTCGAAATGCTCATCGGCAAAACTAAACTGCTCGCCGTCATTAATCGTCTTGCCCCGGCGATTGCCGAGAAAATGCTGCGCCATGGCCTCTAATTCCACTCCCAATTTAAAACGATACAATGCTGGCGATAATCACCTATCCAGCAAGGAGTCGTGGCGATGGCGCAGCGCTTTTTCTCTCAGGCCAGTTTTGATTTTCTCACCCGCCTCGATGCGAACAACAACCGCGCGTGGTTCGAACAACACAAGCAGGAATACGAAGACGCGGTGCGTACCCCGGCGATGGATTTCATCGCCGCCATGGCCGACGACATCGAGCGCCTCTCCCCCCACTTTCTGGCCGTGCCCAAGAAAGTAGGCGGTTCCTTGATGCGCGTGTATCGCGACGTGCGTTTTGGTCAAGACAAGCGCCCATTCAAAACCAACATCGGCATTCAGTTTCGCCACGTGCAGGGCAAGGACGTACACGCCCCGGGTTTCTACGTGCACCTCGCACCGAACGAATGTTTTCTGGGCGCCGGCATCTGGCATCCAGATGCTCCCGCCTTAGCTCGCATTCGTGAAGCAATTGCCGAGAAGAGCGCCGCCTGGCTCAAAGCCAGCCGCGACAAGAAATTTTGTCAGGTATTCACACCCGCCGGCGACGCCTTAATCAACGCCCCGCGCGGCTATGCTAAAGATCATCCGCAACTCGAAGACCTGAAGCGCAAAGACTTTATCGCCATCAGCGGATTCAGCCGCACCCTCGCGACCCGCGCACGCTTCCAGCCCGACGTGGCCGCCGCCTTTCGCAGTGCCGTGCCGTACATGAAGTTCTTGTGCAAGGCGCTGGAACTGCCGTACTAGCCGATGCACCGGTTTCAGATCATTCGTGGTGTCGGGCCGCAAGCTGGAAATCCACCTGGAAGAGCTAACGCTGGAACGGTTTAGCTAATAGCAGCGAGTAAAATGGAGTCTGACCCCAACTAAAAGTCGACATCGTCGCCAGCGCTATGTAGGCATCTACCTACTGACCTCAGAGTTAGTTATACTGATTTACATGGGGATAGGCGTTGGCCACAGGCCACGCGGTTCTATCCTGATAGAAATACGCCGGTTATGGATTACAAGAGCTTTACAGCGGGGGGAGTGTGGCTGTAGAAATCGAATCACAATAGGGAGAGCCAGAATGATATTCCATCGAAGCCTTGTGCAGTTACCTGTGGTAGGTACCTTACTACTGTTATCTAGCAGTGTCTTCGCGTCGGGTTTTGCATTGAGCGAGCAGAACGGCAGCGGCTTGGGCAACGGCTACGCCGGCGGCGCGGCCAGTGCAGAAGATGCCTCGACCATTTTTTTTAATCCTGCCGGCATGGCGCGCTTGAATGCTATGCAGGTTGTGGTAGCGGGCAGCATGGCCAAGCCTAGCGTGCAGTTCACGGATCGCGGTGCGTCGACCGCCGCCGCCCAGCAGACCGCAGGCGGTGAAGGTGGCGATGCTGGCAGTTGGGCGCTGATTCCCAATGCCTATTTTGTAATGGGAGTTAATTCACAAACCCGCGTTGGTGTCGGCCTCAATACCCCCTTCGCCTTACAGACTGAATATGAGCGCGCTTGGATCGGGCGTTTTCATGCGATCAAGTCCAAGATTCAAACCATCAATCTGAATCCTTCGATTTCTTACGCTGTTAATCAAATGCTCTCGCTTGGTGCCGGGGTGAACTATCAGCACCTCACCGGCGACTTAAGCAATGCGGTGAACTACAGCGCCATCGCGTTTGCCAAGGGAGGAGTGCCACTGCTGGCGGCCATCGGCGGACGGGACCAGGAAGGCGTGAGCACCATCAGCGGCAGCGATTCAGCGTGGGGCTATAATCTGGGTGCGTTGATTAATCTTGATCCACACACCCGCATCGGCTTCGCCTATCGCTCCAAGATTAAATACCAGTTGAGCGGCAGCATCACTTTTGCTCAGGTGCCCGCAGCCCTGTCAAGTCCACAGCTTGCCAACGGTGATGTCACACTGCCAATCAGTCTGCCGGACTCGTTTTTGATCAGCACCTTTCATCAACTGAATGAGCACTGGGATTGCATGGCCGACGCCACCTGGACCGGCTGGGAAGTATTTCAACAACTGAAAATTGACCGCTCAAATGGCACTAACGTGCAAACCGTGCAGGAAAACTGGCAAAACACGTGGCGTTTTTCGGCCGGCACAAACTATCACTACAACCCGCAGTGGCTGGCACGCGCGGGTTTGGCACATGATCAAACCCCCGTCTCTAATGCATACCGCACCGCACGCATTCCTGATAACAACCGCACTTGGCTCGCAATCGGCGGCCAATACAAACCCTCCACGAACGACGCCTTCGATTTCGGCTATGCCCATCTCTTTATAAAGGACGCGACGATTAGCGACCTGCAAGGGGCCAGCGGCGGTAACTTGGTTGGCCATTATGAAAACAGCGTGGATATTCTGAGCGTTCAATACACTCGTTTGTTTTAGGGTCGGAGGACTTGCGGGTCGGCCGGGATTCTGTAACCACACACCGGTGATTTTCCCCGCGCCGAATACTGGACCGGCCTGCGCCTGCCGCAAAGATTTTGGCCGATGTGGCATCGGAACGCATATCGGAAATTGATTTAGACGGATTGACGCTGGAACGGTTTATCTCTAGCGGAGTTTAAATTGGAGTCCGACCCTAACTGCTCGCGTTGGCGTCCTTTCGCCGTAAGGATGGTCGTTCCGCAGTTTTTAAGCCGCGATGATTTGCTTCTGTATCGGTAGTTTGCTGAGGGTCAGCTCTTTTAGTTCGGTTTTCGTGCTGGCATTGTCGATGTCGATTCCGACTACGCTCCCATCCGCGCCATAGTCAAGTATGACGCCTTCGGATATTTCGCGACTTTCGACGCTCGGCTTTTCCACGAGCTCGATATAGAGCGAATCCGTGTCGGAGTAGTATTGGAGCTTCATGGTTTAAATCCTCGGTCGGGAAAAGCGTTGTGGATCGTCGTTTTGTTCGTAAGTGTTACTACGCGCAAGTATCTACCGTCAAGCACCTCGATTTGCCCCCAGAAACGATACCGGTTGTGTTCCTGAGGTTCACATTTTATCGGGTTCGTGAGAACTCGAATACACCACTCCTTCCTGTGTACTTTGCTGAATGCTATCGGCACCCACCCAATCGACGATACGACGGTTTGTCCGGTATCGATTTTGTACAGCAGCGGTTCCAACGAAATTGCAATAATGTCGGGCGCGCGGTGAAGGATGGCGTAGGACGCAATCGCATGAGCGAATTGCGCCGGGGGGTTTGGCGGTGGAGAGATTCGAAGCGGTGCACGATTGCACCCTACGTTTATGTCATTGCGACGTACGCTCGGCGCCCACCAATCAACTTATAATTGGAGTCTGACCCTAACTATCACTAATTATCACAGACCGCACACCGGAAGTTGATTTGGACAGGCTGACGCTGCAACGGTTTAACTCGTAGCGACGTGTAAATTGGGGGCTGATTCTCATGCCACTCATGCCACATATTGCGTACAAAGCGCTTATGTAGTAACGTAGCTACATTATCCATTATCCGCAAGCACGAGGTACTGCTATGGCGATTACCACGCTTTCAAGCCGCCAATTTATCCAAGGCGCAAGCAAGGCCAAGAAAGCGGCCGAAGCGGGGCCGGTGTTCATTACGGACCGCGGGCGGCCGGCGTATGTTCTGCTGACGTTTGACGAGTATAAGAAAGTCACGGGCGGATATACCAAGATCGCCGATCTACTGGCGATGCCTGGCATCGAAGCGGTTGATTTTGAAGTCTCGCCATTGCACGACCGCGCGCAAGCAGCAGATCTCTCCTGATGTACTACTTGCTCGATACTAATGTGGTGTCCGAGCTACGGAAGATTCGCCTGGGTAAAGCGGATGGACATGTTGCGAATTGGGCCGACAGCCTGGATGCCGCCGATTTGTATCTGTCGGCGATCACCATTCAAGAGCTAGAGATCGGTGTATTGCTCCTCGAACGCCGAGATCCATCGCAGGGAGCGATATTTCGTGCTTGGATGAATAGTCACGTGTTGCCGGCGTTCACAGGCCGCATCCTGGCTGTCGATACCGCTGTTGCTCAGCGCAGCGCAAGATTGCATGTACCAGACCCACGCCCTGTTCGTGACGGGCTTATCGCCGCGACGGCACTTGTGCACGGCATGACCGTCGTAACACGCAATGTCGCCGACTTTGAACCCACCGGAGTCTCAACACTCAATCCGTGGATCGGTCGCTGATATATCTGGAACAATAAATTTGTTCCTGGCCGTGTCTGCGATTGATCCCCAGTCGAGGCCAGCGGCGATGCGGTTGAATGCCAAACTGTCAAAACATGGATCAAGCTGCGCGGCCTGGATCTTCACCTGCGCATCGCGCAGCCGAATCTTCCTACTCAATAAAGTCAACAACGGAATGATAAAAACCGCCATGAGAAGTAATAACGGATACCAACCCTCCAGCACAGCGCTACCGATGACGGCCAAGACAACCAGCGTCACCCCACTCATCTTCAACGCAAGCTGGTCAGCACGAAAAGAATAGAGCGCCACAGCCAGCGCAGTGACTGCCTCACGCGTTTTTAGTGACACACGATGCTCGGCGACAAGCTCGCCTGTCGCGGGTAATGTCGCCAGCATTCCTTCAAGCGTTGCTTTCGGCAACTTGGGATGCGCGCGTAATGCGGTGTTGAGCGCACTGATATCGATTTCGCCACGGCTCCAAACCGCCAACACCTGCGAGCGCCAGTCCGCGAGCGTTTTCGCATCGGCAAAATAAAACAGCCCACTCAGCGGAACGACGAAAAACGCAAAACTCAACATTTGCCACGCCCACAACACCAACACAGCAATGATCGACGCGATGCCGACCACAACCATTGCAACCACCAGATTCCGGTAGGACTTTGCTCGGCGGTTAATGATGTGTATGGAAAGGTCAATGAGAGGGCGGTAGGGGGACATAAGAACAAGGATAGCGCCTGAGCAACCGGAAGGTACTGAGCGATCATGGTCAGCCAACGCTATTTCAAGAGTTGCTGCTGCCGGAATCCCGGAGCACGCGTTTCGAACAACGATTGATTCGGATGCATGATCGCCAGCTCCAACGCCGCCGCAATGCGTTGACGTTGCCGCCCGATGCGCAATACGCGCTGCGCGTTGTTAGCGTCAATCGGCTGGCCGAGCAGATAACGCTGCCCTTCTTTGAACTGGCTCTTGTTTGCTTCCCACCATTTTCCGACCAACTCCGGATTAGGCCACGGCAGGTCTTCGTCGGGATCGAGTGCCACGTCTTCGTCTTCAGGATTTTCCGTTGGACCGGTTTCGAAGCCCTTCGGTGCGTCCATCTCCAAATTCTCATACTCGAGATCGAGACCTGTAATCATAGTGAACGACTCACCCGCGACGCGCGCGACCTCGCGAATCGCCATCAATTGCAACAACGCGGGAATGTACGATGGATCGCCAATGATACCCATGCCCTGTACCACCAAGCGCTGCAGAACGTCATGCTCCATGAGTTCGCTAAGCTGATTTTCAGCGAGCATGCGCGGCAAGCAGCGCAGCGTCATTTGCAGTGCGCATTGTTGATAGTGCGGATGTTCGGCAAATTTTTTCAGCACGTTAACCGCCGCCCCGTCACCCAACCGCACCGCCGACCATGCGGACCAGAATTGGCAGGCTTCGTTCTCGTCATTGAATTCCCGCTGCAACACGGGCACAAGGTCCTGCCGACCCAACTCGCCGGCCGCACGCAGTGCATGTGCACGCAGCGCAGGATCTGCATCCTTGATCGCCGCTTCCAACGCGTGCCCGGGATCGGTGCGATTAATGGCGCAACACGCGATTCCCACGCGGCGGCGAAACGGCGAACTGGAGGTGAGCAGTTCGTTAACCGTAGCTTGTGTGTGCTGCGAGGAAACCCAACCGAAGGCTGAGATCAAACCGGGCTGCATCGCGGGAGTAGACTCAGCCAAACTCAGCAGCGTTTCTATTCTTTGTGGGTATTGTTGCGCTTCGAGCGCGAGCACCGTCGCGGAAAACATTGCACCAAACTCTTCTGTCGTTAGCTGCTCTTCGCATATTTTCCAGCCTGCTTCACCCGCGACGCGCAAGCCGTCGATGTGCGCGTCGATACGACCATCGTGTTTCACTAGTTCTCGCAAAGCGAGATGCGGTGCCCTAATAGCTACCGCGCGTTGATACCAAAGAAACTTAGTCTCTTCGGCATGCTGAGCAACAATGCTCTCAATGATCAATGTGCAGTTCCGCCGCGATTACGATAGTTGATATAGTGGTCGACGGAAATCGGCGGTAGTCGTGCGCGCAATACTGGCTGTCGCGATCCGAGTGGTGAATGAGCCCGGCGGCGGGCTATGCTGCGACACCGCGCCAAATAACGCCCGAGCCACCCATTCCTTCGTCATGCGTTCGCCCAACGCATAGCCGAGGTCTCACACGCGATAGGTCTTGATGCCCGCCAAATACAGCCAACCTTCGTGGGTTGGTATATAGGTGATGTCGGACACCTGGCGGGGGAGGTTGGTGCTGAAATCCTGCGGTTGTCCGCCATATAACGATCCTCTAAAAGGCCATGCATACCCTTGTTTTCCCTACGGGTGGCCTACCCCCCCTAGCGATGTAGGGGGCTCCGTCTCCATGAAATTCACGTCTATTGTGCTTGCATTCGTTCCTGGAAGAACTCTGTCACAATCCAGTGGCCTTGGTGCCGGTCCAGCCTAGCTACAAACAGATAATTCATGGCACCCCTTGGCGGGATGCGGACGAGCGCCAATTGTTCATTCCTGTCGGTTAGGACCCAAGGTCCGAAGCGGCTGTCTTCGGATCCCAACACGGCGATACTCCCTTCCAACTCCTTCTTCAGAAAGCGGTGAGGATCGTCATCCTCGCGAGCGAGTCTATCGATAACCGCTCGTCGTATATTCTCCATATCCGACTCGGTGATCACAATCGTTTCATAATGTAACCTGAATTCTCGCATAATGATTTCCTGCTTGTTACCGGTGTGCTCCACGTGGTGTTGACTGCAGCCTGCCATAAGGAAGAAAGCCGCAACCCGACATCCCGTTACAAGATATCTCGTACGCAGATGATGTGGCTCGAAAGAGATCAGCCTCATCTGAAACTCCCTGCACGGTTACGGGCATTTGAAATCCTTGGGAGGAATCTGTTTTTCATTGGGTGGGTTTCTCGGCTTGTTAGCGGGGAACGTGTCTCCTTCTTGCACTGATCTGAGCGACTGATTGCCAGCGCTGTCTTGGAGGATCACTCTTTTTCCGTCAGCAGTCCTACCCACCACTTGCGGGGGCGTGGGACCACCAGGTATTGCTGGAGGAGTGAACGGATACCATTTGTCAACGTTTCGTTTGATCGCAGCTTCATCCACAACGGGAGCACCTGGGCCGAATTGCCCTGACAGCATCGGCGCCGACTTTCTGAAATCAGCGTGCTGCGAAGGAAGACCGCGCTGGATAGCCCATTCCTCCGTCCGTTTATAGGCGTCGTATTCTTTTTCGGGCCAAGACATTGTGTTCGGCTGGTCTGAATGGAGTAATTCATGATGCAAGGTCACCGCAGCGTCCTCACAACTCATGTTTCGCACCATCTGAATCTCTCCTGCTTTTTGCGTTCCTCCGGCATGAAACTCCTTCGTAGTCCAACTCCCTCCCTTGTAGACGGGATCGTCAAAAACGAGAGGGTCGACGCCCACTATATTCAGCTTGCTTGCTTTTTTGACGTCATTTTTGTCCTGCTTACACAGGATGTCCAGCAGACATTTGATATCCCAATTACCAGGAGCCACAGCGACGGCTGCCTGAATTTCGCCTGCGAGATTGACTGTGTTCTCGTGATTATGAAACTTCTTGTCCGACAACCGACAAGCGTTCTTCCCATCCATCTTCACGTCGAACGAGTAAAGAATCCACGTCGATTCCTTCATGAACGTGCTGGACTTAACTCCCCCAGCCACCCCAGCGTTGTCGCCATTCGATAGCGAGAACTCCGATCCCTTGACCGCAATCATCATTCCACCATCGGCCTTCACAGTCGTCGTACCCTTCGCCAGCGTGGCCGACTGCGAGATGTTCGGATACGGCATGGGTACTGGGCCGCCAGGAGTCGGCGTCTTGCACACGTCTGGGATCGTTGCTGTGGAAATACCATTACTGCCCTTGTGCACCAGGGAGTTGGCGACGCCGTTGACCTTGATCGTAACCGGCATTTAGTTCACGCCTCCCACCGCCACCAACGCTGCGCAGCGCTCGCCGCCCTCGGAACTCGCCCATACAAATGCGGATGACCCGTTGGCGTAGCGCTTGCTAGCGGCGATTGCGGCCAAGCCAATATGCAGCGGCCCGCCCGCTGCGGACACATCTCCCCAGCAGTCAGCGGGTGCTGAAAAGTCAGATGCGGACTCGAATGATTCTTTGGTGCGCAGGACCGTGAAGCCATACTCATCGGCACGATAGGGTTCGCCATTCATGTCGCAGTACACATCGGTGACTTTGCTTCCCGATGGCAGCGTGGCGAGCGCTGCACGAAAGGCTTGCGTGAGCCCTTCACCGATGCACACAGTCTCGGTCTTGATGCGCTTGGATTCGAACGCTGTGCCTACACCCAGGATGCATGCGAGCGGCGTTAGACGCATTCGTTCGACGACGGCACCACGCGCCAGCAATAACGCACCAGCGGCCTCTCCAGGAAGAAATCCCCAAGCGTTATTGAGCGGACCAGCGCCATGGTATTGATCGCACCCTTCAAGCCATTCCAACGTTTCGGGCGCGAGATAAGAGTCGACACCCGCGACCACACAGGCATCCAAAGCGCCTTGCGTAAGTTTGTTCACCGCAGCGTCCAGCGCCAGTAGTCCAGCGGCATGTCCATGCGGGAATGCGCCTAGCACCGTGAGGGTCTGACCATAACGACCGCCGATGCTGTTCACCAAAGCAGATTGCAGATCCGCAGGGAGACCAGGACGTGGACTCGGGAGGCCCAGAGCAAGCGCGATGTGCAGTGAGCCTGCGTCATTTGGAAGCGCGGCGAATACCTGGTCTAGCGCGGGAAATAGCAAGGCCTCATAACGTGCGACGCCAGTCAGATCGATATCCAGCCACGGCGCGCGCGCGACGCGCATCGGTTCACCGGCCGTATCGATCATGTAGGGGTGTTGGCCGAAGCCAGAGATGCCAGCGCGCACGGCGGCGGCGCTGGACCAAGCATCGCGGCCTACCGGCGTGGAGGCACCGAGCCCAACGACGTAGATAGCATCGCCATTCATCATGCTAACTCCATCGCTGT
The DNA here is from genome assembly GCA_031363085.1 of Gammaproteobacteria bacterium. GTDB lineage: Bacteria > Pseudomonadota > Gammaproteobacteria > SG8-11 > SG8-11 > UBA6921. The sequence continues at coordinate 10,330 of JANLTU010000172.1, read as the reverse complement.
TTCCTCGGCCGGTTGTTCACCGTTACGCAATAAACGCTTCATGGTGACGATGGTGCGTTCGAGTTTCTGGACCTTGAAGTGGCAAGGCAGCGCCGAATGCCAGACGAGAGACACGCGCGGGAAATCGGGCTCGAGAATCACCGTGTGCAAGTTACGGGTCTTGTGTAGCTCACGACTACCATCATAGAAACGAGTCTCGAAGCCCAGGATGACGCGCGGTAGATTGAAGTTTAAGTTGCCCTGCGGAGTCAGATTCATTAATGCCACGGGCTCGTCGCCGCGCAGGAAAACCGGCGACTGTTGATCCACAGGCGCACATTGGAAGTAGCGGTCGTCGAAGTCTTCGGGCAGCAGTGGCTGGCGCGTTTTCATCCACTTGTCGTCGTAGGTGCCGGCAAACCCAGCGCGTGGCTGCCAATGGCTACAGATCGGTCCGAATCCAGCCGGGGAGGTCGCCCCGCTGAAAAGTTTGTTTGGATATTCGATGTTCGGTAGTTGGACACCGGACAAGTGAAACTGCGAAGCAGCGAATCCAGTTCCCACCGGATTGCGCCATTCCCAGTCTCGCTCGGGATGCGCTGATTTATGATCGACACCCCCAAATGCCCGCTCGTAGACCAGCGGCATTTTGCTAAATGGCTGCGGCGAACTCGCGCCGAACGCACCCCAAGTGCGATCGCCGTAGACGCACAATTTCTTGGTTACCGGCCCCACTCGCATTTCAACATCGAGTTTGGTGACGGGCTTATTGTTGGGTGCATACGCGTGACCGTTCAAAATCACATCGGTGGTCTTCTTGGTTAGAACCAAGTCCGTGTCGTAACGCATGCTGCTCTTTCCTGGCTCGCCGTAATACTCCGGAACCAGCAACACCGATGGCTGCTCGGAAGAAACCTCAGTTGAGCCGTCCGGCTTGATATCGAAAGTGCACTTAACCGCAACGAGCCAGACCTCGGCGCCATTACGGTCACGAACCCATCCGCGTTCAGCGGCAAACGGTGTGCGGTTGTCGACTTGCCACATGGTGTTTAGCGCCTAGTTAATGTCAATGGCCGCGCCCTTGATTTTGTTGTACCCGGTCGCGCGACTCAAAATGTAGTTGCCCTTGATGATGACTTTGCCTGCGCGCGTCAATGTGATGCTCGATTCACCGCAACGCAGGACAATTTCTCGTTCGGCGGACACGATGAAGCGGTCGTCGTCAGCCTGAATGGATAGTTGCGGTGATTTCTGCTGATTTGAGCTCTCGTCTTTCGGTGTCGCAAGCGCAGAATTCTGTATGACACCCACAATAATCGGCGAGTAAAAATTTCCCTGCTCAAATAACACCACAACTTTGGCGCCGATCATTGCAAGGGTTAACGGAACGGTCGTGTGTGCACCCACCACTTCGCCGGGCAACTGCGCAAGGCCCGTTACTAACGGGCGATCATTCAAATCGTAGCCGTGGAGAATTCCCGTGGCCGCCGCTCCACTTATCGCTGCGAATGCGGGCAACAGTGAATTCGTTGGGCTACTGGCACGCATATTACTTTCATCCGTATGCACCTTAACGACCGATGTTTCTGTGGCTTCTTTGATTGCGCCCATGTCCGCTTCTCCACTAGTTAATTAACACCGACTTTGCTGCCCTTAATCACCACGTCGCCGCTCGCTTTGATATTGATCTTGCCGCTGCCGTTGAGGGTGAGGTCCTTGCCCTTGACCACAATGGTCCCATCCTTCTTCATGGAAATACTCGCGTCACCGCACTTGAGAGTGATCTCGTCGCCCGCCGTGAGCACGATCTTCTTGCCAGCCTTCTCGGTGATATCTTTCCCTGCATCCACAGACTTGTTACCACCGACGTTCTCACTGCTGTTGGCCCCAACGTTGACCGATTTGATCCCGCCGATCTCCTCAGCCTTGGCAGCGCCAATGGTTTCATTCATGGCGGCGCCCACGGTCACTTGATACGCACCGCCGATAGTCAACTCTTTGGCAACGCCAATCGTTTCCGCAGTATTGATAGTTACCGTTTCGGTCTTGTTGCTTCCGACGGTCAACGTCATGTTTGCGCCAATGGTCTCGGTCTTGTTCGCACCGATGGTCTCGTCGTGATTCACGCCGACGGAGATCGTTTTGTTATTGCCGATGGTTTCGCTCTGATCGACACCGACCGTCTTGGTTCGGTTGTTTGTGACATCCAGTGTTTCGTCGTGGCCAACCGTTTGGTTTTTGTCGTTTCCAACCGCGATGGTCCAGTCTTTTTGCGCATGGAGGTAAATTTCTTCGCTGCCTTTCTTGTCTTCAAAGCGTAGTTCGTTGGAACCGCCGCCGCCTTTCGTGGAGTTGGATTTAATCGTGCTGCGGGTTTTATGTTCGGGCAACGGGTAAGGCGGTTTGTTGGTGCCGTGATATACCTGCCCCAGAACAATCGGCCGGTCCGGATTACCTTCGATAAAGTCGACAATCACTTCGTGGCCGACACGCGGAATGATCAGCGCACCCCAACCCGCGCCGGCCATGGTCTGGGAGACACGAATCCAACAGGAGCTCTTTTCGTTATTCTTGCCTTGGCGGTCCCAGTGAAACTGCACTTTCACTCGCCCGAATTCATCGACATAAATTTCTTCGCCGGCGGGGCCCACAACAATCGCGGTTTGCACGCCGTCGATGTGCGGTTTTGCGGTGTCGGGTGTCGTGCGGTAGGGCACGCTGCTGGGGATGCAGGTGAATTTGTTGTTGTACGAGGTGCCCTCGCCGCTGGCCAGCTCTTGTAGCACTTGCGGCTGGCGCGCTTCGCAGGTCATTTTCGTGAGTAAATATTCCTGATTCACGTTCTTGCGCGGGTGTTCGTCGAGCGTCATGCGAAACCCTGGGAGCAGGCGTAGACAATTACTCTCCCCCTGCCCTTTATGGGTCGCCGCCTGCAGCGCCTCCAGGCGAACCTGCGCGTATTTGTCACCGCCGCCGGGCAGATCGTAACCGCCCGGATAGTCATACATTTCCAGCTCGCTAAACTCCTTGACCTGTTGATGCGACTGCAATCCCAATGCCGGCTTTTTGAAATTAAAGTCACGCAAGGTCACCGCACCGGATTGCACCTGTTCAGAATAGACAAACACCCGCACCGCATCTTCGGCGGCGACGGTACCGGTGCCGGAATGAAAGGCCACTGTACTGGGTGCGCCGATGGTCTTGGCGACATCGGCATTGTCGGTGATGATCAGCCGATGCTCGTCTTTGCTGTGCTCGAAATAGTAATAAATGCCCTCCTCTTCCATCAGCCGCTCAATGAATTGCAAATCGGTTTCGCGGTACTGCACGCAATATTCGCGCGGGTCGTAATTGGCCTTGAGACTCAGCTTGTAGAGATCGGTACCGATTTTGCCGTCTTTTAAGATGCTCGCAAGGATGTCAGGCACGGAGGTGTTCTGGTAAATACGACTGTTGCTACGCAACTTCAGCCACGCGAGCTGCGGCACCAATTCCACACTGTAAATTGCAAAGCGCTGGGTTTGACGTACGTGCTGCATGCTCAACACCATGCCATGCACATGACGTTCGATATCGTCGTGATCGCCGATCAAGGTCAGCAGTGCGGGTTTGTTGATGCAACTATTAAAGTCAAGATCGGCGTCGTCACAGGCAAGCTCAATGACATAGCGAAACGGCGCGGAGATTTTCTCGCTCCCCGAAAACCCCACCACTTTCAGCTTCTGGCCCACTCCCAGAATGCTGAAAGTGAAGTGTTCGATGTTGCCGGTTAATTTTGCCATACTGATGCCACCCGCACCGATAATGACGCACCGCGTTGATGATCCATTGCGCTTTGGCTGCCCGCGCAGTTATGTTTTTGTACTCATGTTTATTTTTAGCCCGAGTCTCTTAGGAACCACTGAACATTTCATAAAAATATATTCCGTCATTCCTTCGAATACGTTACAAGGTCACCAAGACTTAAGCACAGGAAATATTTTGTGTCGAAGCTGCGACTTATGACCATTTACGGATAAGTCGTCAGTTCGGCAGGCGGTTAGCATTTCATTGGCGGGTATCGAAGCAGTAGCGACTCCGAGCGCACGTTCGCATGCGCTCGGCTTTTTTAAAACAAAGAGCAGGATGCTCGCGCGCCTACAAGTTCTGTGGCACCGGGTTGCGAAAGCTCACGTTCAAGCGATTCCATACATTGATCACTCCAATCGCGAAGCCAAGTTCAGCGATCTCGGTGTCGGTGAAATGCTTCTTCAGCGCGGCAAAATCGGTGTCCGATGGATCGCGCTGCGGGATCGCGTTGACGAGCTCGGCCCACTGCAGCGCGGCACGTTCGCGCTCGCTGAAGAACGGCGCTTCGCGCCAGCCTGCCACTGCATTGATATGGCGGCTGTCTGCGCCTTGTCCGATCAGGTCGCGCCAGTGCATGTCGATACAGAAGGCACAACCGTTGATCTGCGACACACGCAGGAATACGAGTTCGAGGAGACGACTGCCAAGCGCGCTTTGCTTGACGCTTGCGCTCAGATCAAGCAGGCCCTGGAAGGCTTTGGGTGCGAGTTGATAATAAGGAAGACGAGCTAAATTTGTCATGTAATGGCCCTTTTACGTGTGGAAGGACGGCTGCCCTATGCGGCCGTCCTATTCCCAAGACGCGCGGCGGCATGCGTTTGTGACCACTCCAGTTCATTGCAGCGGTGGAATGCCGGCGAGCTTGTCTGGATTACGCACCGCGTAGATTGCAACGATGCGCTCGCCGTCGCTCACCAGGGCCTGTGCCGATTCGAGTTGGCCGTTGACGTAGCGCAGCAACCCCGCTTCGCCATTAATCAGCGCGATGCGGTAGAGAAGCTGGCCCGCATGCCGTCTCGATACCGCCCAGTACAGGTCCGCGATGCGGTCGGTCCCACGCATGATTTTCATGAACGAAGGCACTTTGCCGCCACCGTCGCCGATGAGCTGCGCGTCGTCAGCCAGCAGCGCCTTGATCGCCGCGCGCTCACCGCTGTGCGCGGCCTGTATAAATTTTTCGAGCACGCGGCGATGAGCATGTTTCGACACCTCGAAGCGCGGGCGCTCCTGCCGCACCCGCTCCGACGCGCGATGCACCATCTGCCGGCAGGCGGCTTCACTCTTGCCAAGCAGCGTCGCGATTTCGGCGTAGTCGTGATCAAACACCTGCCGCAGCAGAAAGGCCGCGCGCTCTTCGGGCGACAAGCGCTCCAACACCCACAGCAATGCCACTGACAGCTCACCGGCCAGTTCGACTGCGGCTTCCGGCGTGCGCTCGTCCGATTCCACCAAGGGCTCCGGCAACCACCATCCCACGTAAGCGGCGCGCTCCGCCTTGGCGACACGCAGCCGGTCGATGGCCAGCCGCGTCACGACGGTCACCAGCCATGCCTCGGTGGATTGCAACGCCGCTTGGTCAGCACGCTGCCAGCGCAGCCAAGCGTCCTGCAACACATCCTCGGCATCAGCACGCGTGCCGAGCATGCGGTAGGCGATGGAAAAAAGACGCGGACGCAGCGCGGCGAACACATCGGAATCAGTGGGTGAAACGCTGGAATTCATAAGGGCTCGTGGACAGTCTGGTGGTGACTACAAGACGCGGCAGGCGATCATTTTGTGACACTACTTTGTAGGCGGGAACGCTCACCTAGTGCAAGCGTGTAAAGAATAACCTTGCAGGTATTGATCTGTGACCGGGATTTTTAAGCTCACGCCAACGGCAGCGTGATCCTGAATGTCGCGCCCTGCCCCGTTGCGCTTGTCACATCAATCACGCCCTGGTTGTATTCGACGATCCAGCGGGCGATGGCCAGTCCAAGACCCACACCACCCATGTCGCGCGCGCGGCCGGCGTCCACGCGATAAAATCGTTCGAAGATTTTCGCCTGATGCTCGGCGGAAATGCCGGGGCCGTTGTCGGTCACTTCGATCAACACCTGATGCTGCACGCGCCGCACGGTCACGCGGATATGCCCATCCACGGGCGTGTACTTAATGGCGTTGTCCACTAGGTTCAGCAGCGCGTGACGCAGCAAGCCGCCATCCACGTTTGCGTCCAACCCCGCTGCACATTCCACGCGCATTGTTTGGGTTTTTTCTTCGGCCAGCACCTGCAAACACTCCACCGCGTTACGTACCAGCGCACCAATGTCGACGCATTCAATTTTCAAGGGAGCATGTCCTGACTCAAAGCGCGACAAGGTCAACAGGCTTTCTACCAAGCGGGTCAGGCGTTCGGTTTCTTCCAGCATGCTGCTGATGACTTCGCGATAGCCGGCGGCGTCCTGACTTTTTTGCAGGCCCACCTCGCCGACACTGCGCAACACCGTCAAGGGGGTGCGCAATTCGTGCGAGGCGTCGGCGGTGAAGCGGCGTAGTTGCTCGAACGACTGCTGCAAGCGCGTCAAGGTGGCGTTGAATATCGTAGCGAGCTGGCCGAATTCATCGTGTGGATCACGCACCGGTAAACGTTCCGATAACCGTTCCGCCGTAATCGCCCGGGCCCGCGCCGCCATGTCACTGACTGGTGCCAGCGCCCGGCGCGCCAGCCACCAACCGCCGCCGCCAGCAACGGCAAGTGCAAGCGGAAATCCGGCAAACAACGCGACACGCAAATCGGCCAAGCCCTCTTCCACACGCGTGCGCTCTTGCGCCACGACCACATGAAACTGTCGCCCGCCGGCGGTCACGTCGCCCTGCTGCAAGTGGAATATTTGCCCTTGCGGCGCGGACCACGACCCACTTGGCAGCGGCGTTTGTTCGACCGCAGCATCCAGACCTTCCAACAACCAGCGGCTGGTCTGATGCACGACGCTTGCGCCTTCGGTGACCAGAAACAGGTTGATGGTGCTGTGATCTTCCACCTCGCTGAGCTGATCCAGCGATGCCATCAAGCCGTTCTCGACAATTATGAAGCTGTTCTGCAACTCGCTATCCAGGGCGTGTTGCAGACTGCTGCGCAGGTAGAAATACACGCTCAACGAAAACACCAGCAAGAGCACCGCCAGCGACGCCGCATACCACAACGTCAGCCGCGCACGCACACTGCGCAGCGGATTCATAGCGGCTCCTCGCGCAGAATGAACCCGACCCCGCGCACCGTGTGCAGTAATTTCCGGCCGCAGCCTTCATCCACTTTGCGACGCAGACGCGCGATGTGCACGTCGATGACATTATCCAGCGGCGTGGCGCGCGCGGTTTCCTTCCACACTTCGCGCGCCAGCATCTCACGCGACACCACACGATCCGCGTGGCGCAACAGGAATTCCAGCAACTCGAATTCTTTGGCGGTGAGATTCAACAACCGCCCGGCCCGCGACACATCACGCGTCACCCGATCCAACTCCAGATCGGCAAACTTCAGATGCAACACCTCAAGCGGCCGGCCGCGTCGCAACAGCAAACGGATGCGCGCATGCAATTCCGGGAACGCGAACGGCTTCACCAGATAATCGTCGGCACCACCGTCCAGGCCCAGCACGCGATCTTCCACTGCGTCACGTGCGGTGAGGATCAGCACCGGCGTTTGTAACCCACGTCGCCGCAGCGTGCTCAATACCTCAAAACCGCTGCAACCGGGTAGCATCAGATCGAGAATCACCAGCTCGAATAATTCTGCATTGATGCGAAAAAATCCTTCCTCGCCGGTGTATGCCAGCGCCACCTCGTAGTGCTCCGCAGCGAGGCTGTCGCGAATCGCCGCCGCCAGTTTCTTTTCGTCTTCGATGATTAGGATGCGCATGCCAGCCTCTGCCTATATTTGTCTTTATAGCGCGCAGGCGGGCGCCAGTTTCTGAAGTTTCAGTCAGGTCGGGTTCTGTAATACTTCAGTAGGAAAGCCGCCCAGTGCCGACTATAGTTTATGGCAGCTATCTCCATCGGAGCTCATCATGACAATAACACTGTTGCCGGTTCGTCTTGGCGCTGCGCTGGCCCTGCTTGCCTGGATGATCCCGGCACAAGCCGCGCCGGTGAAAATTCTCCCTGCGCCACAGCGGGTATCGGCACATGTCTACGCCTGGATCGGCCCCTATGGCGGAGCCAGCAAAGAAAATCACGGCTACCGCATGAATCTGGCCTTCGTGGTCGGTGAGCAAGCGGTGGCGGTGCTTGACACCGGCTACACCGAGGCGATGGCGGAAGCCATGCTCGACTTCATTCACGCTACCACTCCGCTGCCGATCAAGTACGCGATTAACACCAACTCGCAACCGCATCGCTACCTGGGCAACGAGGTATTCCGCCGCGCGGGAGCTAAAATCATCGCGCATCGCAGCGAGGCCGCACGCATGGCGCGGTTAGGCAACGACCAGGCACAAGCGGTGATCACGACTCTGCAACTTCCGGCCGGCAGCGTGCACCCCCCCGCGCCGCCCGATCAGTTGCTTGATGGCGATCTCAATCTTGATCTGGGCAGCCTGGAATTGCGTATTATTTCCGTCGGCGCCGCCCATACTCCCGCGCAGTTGGTCGTGAAGATTCCGGCGGATAAAGTAGTATATGCAAGCGATGTGCTTTTTTCCGGACGCCTGCTCGCGATTCTTCCCGACGGTAATGTCAAGTCATGGCTGAAAGCATATGAGCTGCTCACCACGTTCGGCGACATGACCTTCATCCCCGGCCACGGCCAGCCCGGCAAACTCAAAACTTTCGACTTCCCCACCCACGACTACCTGCAACTGCTCTACGCACACATGGGCAAGAAAATCGACGCCGGTGCGGATATTCAAGAGGCGATCAGCTCGTTGGATCAGTCGCGCTTCAATGCGCTCGCCGACTTCGATGCGCTGGCCGGGCGCAACGCAAGCTGGGCGTATCTGGAACGCGAAGCAGAGTTCTTTTCGAAATAGCCTGCATGCGGGATAATCCCTCCGCTCACTTTTCAGCGGCTTCGAGACTACACTTTGACTAAAGAAAAAATGCACAGCCGCGAGCTGGGGTTGGTGCTCGCGCAACAAATTTTAGGCGTCGACGATCTGCACTACGGCCTGTGGGACGCCGACCTCGAACTCAAACTCACCAACATCGGCATCGCCCAGCAACGTTACAGCGACTTTCTACTCGCCACGCTGCCGCCGGCACAACCCGGCCCGGTGCACGTGCTTGATATTGGCTGCGGCACCGGCCACATCTTGGGCCAGTTGTTGGAGCGCGGCTATCGCGCCGACGGCGTGATCCCCTCGCCCAGCCTCGCCAAGCTGGTGCGCCAGCGTCTGGGAAAGCGCCCCGGGAATCAAAGCCGACTCTTCGAATGCCGCTTTGAAGACTTCCCCGCCGAGCCACACGCACAGCGCTACGACGTCGCGTTGTTCAGCGAAAGCTTTCAGTATATTTCGATGGAGGCGTCGTTTGCGCTGTTGCAAAAAATAGTCAAGCCCGGCGGCTTGTTGGTGATCTGCGACTTCTTCAAAACCGCACACCATGGCGACGGCGGCACCGGTGATAAAAGTTTTGGCGGCGGACATCAGCTCAGCGAGTTCTACAGAAAAATCCAAACCACCCGCTTCGTGCCCTTGCGCGACGAAGACATTACCAAACGCGTGAGCCCGAACCTCGACTTGCTCAACGACTTCCTGCTCAACACCATCAAACCCGTCGGCGTGTCGCTGGACCGTTACCTGAGCAGTAACTACCCGAAATTATCATGGATCGCCCAAAAGCTGCTGCGCAAAAAACTCGCCAAGGCCAACTACAAATATTTCTCCGGTCATCGCAGCAAGGAAACGTTTGAACGCTACAAAACCTATCATTTGATGGTGTATCAATTGGGGGCCTGAACTCTGAGGCTGTAGATCAAATCTGAATGTCACGGTAGTGCGTACGCTCATTTTCATCTTCATCTGCTTTTCTCGCTGAAATCACCTGGATGATGTGCAATCGCAGACAAAGCGGGCTGGATCAAGTCCACAGTTTTCAGCGATCTTCGCCCGAAGCTTACAAATTGGGAGGGCGCCGTATAAGCAGGAGATCGCTCAACGCACGAACCCGTCGCCAAGGGTAGATTCCCTGACTGACGCACCGCAGCTATGGACCGGCGGCGCGCATCTGTCACAGCCCGACAATCTAAATCATTTATCAGGATTTATGTCATGACCGACACCCTCGATAGTTACGACCAGATTCCCTACGACGCAGTGCCGATTACTGACACGCACCCGGATCACCTGTACGTGCTGGGCCGCATCTTCGGTTTGCAGACCGCTGACCCGGAACAGTGCCGGGTGTTGGAATTCGGCTGCGCGGACGGCGCCAACATTATCCCGCTCGCCTACTACCTGCCGCGCAGTGAATTCGTCGGCGTGGAACTGTCGCGCGTGCAAATCGACAGCGGGCGCGTGCTGAT
>JANLTU010000165.1:0-20499 GCA_031363085.1 Gammaproteobacteria bacterium | reverse complement strand
CGATCAGCGCGGCTGCAAGCCGCTCCACTGATTCTTTGAAAAGCGTGCCGTATTAAGTTACTTACTGCTGCGATTTTTCACCAACTGTTCCACCACCGACGGATCCGCCAGCGTGGTTGTGTCGCCCAGGCTGTCCAGTTCATTCGCGGCGATTTTGCGCAGGATGCGGCGCATGATTTTTCCGGAGCGGGTTTTGGGCAGGCCCGGCGCCCACTGAATAATGTCGGGGGTGGCGATGGGGCCGATTTCCTTGCGCACTTGTTGCACCAGTTGTTTGCGTAGTTCGTCGCTGGGTTCGATGCCGGCTTTTAATGTCACGTAGCAGTAGATGCCCTGGCCTTTGATGTCGTGCGGAAAGCCGACCACGGCGGCTTCGGCGACGCTGTGATGCAACACCAAGGCGCTTTCCACTTCGGCGGTGCCGAGGCGATGGCCGGAAACCTTGAGCATGTCGTCGACGCGGCCGGTGATCCAGTAATAGCCGTCGGCGTCGCGGCGGGCGCCGTCGCCAGTGAAATAGTTACCGGGATATTGCGCGAAATAGGTTTCGACAAAACGCGAGTGGTCGCCGTAGACGCTGCGCATTTGGCCGGGCCATGAGCGCGTGATGACAAGTTTGCCGCTGCATTCGCCGTCGAGCAGCTTGCCGTCATCGTCGACAATACCCGGCACCACGCCGAAAAACGGGCGCGTCGCGGAGCCGGGTTTTAACTTGGTGCAGGCGGGCAACGGTGTGATCATGAGGCCGCCGGTTTCGGTTTGCCACCAGGTGTCGACAATTGGGCAGCGCGCGCCGCCGACCACGTGGTAATACCATTCCCAGGCCTCCGGATTGATGGGCTCGCCGACACTGCCAAGCAAGCGCAGCGACTTGCGTGAGGTGGCTTGCACCGGCGCTTCGCCTTCGCGCATCAGCGCGCGGATCGCCGTCGGTGCGGTGTAGAAAATATTCACCTGATGCTTGTCGATGACGTTCCAGAAGCGCGACGCATTCGGATAACTGGGCACGCCTTCGAACATCAGCGTGGTGGCGCCGTTGGCGAGCGGGCCGTAGACGATGTACGAGTGGCCGGTGATCCAGCCGACGTCGGCGGTGCACCAGTAAATGTCGCCGTCGTGATAGTCGAACGCGTATTTATGCGTGATTGCCGCGAACAGCAAATAGCCACCGCTGGTGTGCAGCGCGCCCTTGGGTTTGCCGGTGGAGCCGGAGGTATACAAAATAAACAGCGGGTCTTCCGCGTCCATGACTTCCGGCGTGCAGTTGGCGGAAACCTGCGCGATGGCTTCGTGGTACCACACGTCGCGCTGGGCATTCCACGCGATGCTGCCCTTTGTATGTTGCACCACCAGCACCGTGTGGACATTGGGGCAGGTTTGTAACGCCGCATCGGTGTTGGCCTTGAGCGGAATTTTTTTGCCGCCGCGCACGCCTTCGTCGGCAGTGATGACCACGCGGCAGTCGGAATCCAGAATCCGGTCTTTGAGCGACTCGGGCGAAAAGCCGCCGAATACCACCGAGTGCACCGCGCCGATGCGCGCGCAGGCCAGCATCGCCATCGCGGCTTCGGGAATCATTGGCATGTAGATGCAGACGCGCTCGCCTTTTTTCACACCGCGCGCTTTGAGCGCGTTGGCGAATTTGCAGACGGCCACGTGCAGCTCGCGGTAAGTGATTTTTTTGGAAACACTGGGATCGTCACCTTCCCAGATGATCGCGACTTGCGCGCCGCGCTTTGCTAAGTGTCGGTCAAGACAATTGACGCTGACGTTGAGCTTGGCACCCTCGAACCAGCGCACCTTGACATCGCGAAAATTCCAGTTCGACACGCGCGTCCACGGCGCCGACCAGTCGAGGAATTTTTTTGCCTGCTCCGCCCAGAAGTGTTCCGGGTCATCGACCGATTGTCGATACATCGCCTGGTAGGTGGCCTCGTCAATCAGGCCATGTGCCGCGAAAGATGCAGGCACGTCGTAGATTTTGGCATCGCTCATGACTGGCTCCTTTGCGGGTGAGGCGCAAATTTAACGGGCGGCCGGGAGTAACACAAGTCATCTATACTTTTGTAGGAGTGCCGCCGCCGGCGCGATGGTTCTCAGGTCGCCCAGGCCATCGCGCCGAGGGCGGCGCTCCTACAGGATCAAGCCACTGTTATAGGTGCTGCAAGACTATTGGCGCCAGAAAAAACTCGGGGCGCTGATCGCGCCCCGTCTTTACTACTGCTAACCTCTGCTTTGCCGCTCGCGGATTTCATCGAGCTCTTTGCAGTCGATGCACAGTGTGGCGGTGGGGCGGGCCTCCAGGCGGCGCACGCCGATTTCGACGCCGCAGCTTTCGCAAAAACCGAATTCACCGTCGTCCAAGCGCTGCATGCCTTCTTCGATTTTCTTGATCAGCTTGCGTTCGCGATCACGCGCGCGCAACTCCATGGTGAAGTCGGACTCCTGCGACGCGCGGTCGTTGGGGTCGGGGAAGTTGGCGGCTTCGTCCTGCATGTGATGCACGGTTTCGTCGACCTTCTCCATTAATTCCTGTTTCCACGATTCCAAAATTTCGCGGAAATGTTCTACTTGGGCGGGATTCATATACTCCTCGCCGCTTTTCTCTTTGTACGGGGTGAATGCGCTGAATTGGGATGAGTCTGTAGACTTCACACGTTTTACCTGCGATTTTACGGTGGGCGCCGCTTTGGCTTGTGGCTTCACCGGCGCGACATGTTTCTTGGCGACGGCGGGCTTGGGTACGGATTTTACGGCTTTTTTTGCTGCAAGTTTAGGTGGTATTTTTTTTCCCAGCTTCACAGACTTCTTGACAGACGGTTTCGCTGGCTTGGCCTTTACCACGGCTTTGCTGGCGGGCTTGATCGCTTTCTTCACGGGCTTCTTCGCAGTTTTTCCAGGCATCGAAGGTTGCTCCAGCGGTGTTTGAAAAATTGAGCCGGCATCTATATCAGAAACGTTTGGGGCACGCAATGAAATCGTCGCGGGCCGCTGTGAGCAAACTTGAGGGGTTGGATCAAATTTCGTGCCTGCCGGTTTCGCGGCAGCAACCACAATGCGGCCGCTGCCGACAGCGCTAAATCACCCAGGCAGCACGCAACGGGTACGCCTGCAACGAGGCGGCGAGCATGGGGCGGGCGCAGTTAAAATCCAAGTGCAAAATGTTTAAGCGCTCATAAAGGCAAGTGTCCCTTTTCCTGTCCTTTCCTTGAAACAACGCGGTTAAGTAGCTTCCTGAGTATTTTTAACATCGGCTTTTCTATGAAGTAGTAAATCGCGAAGCTGGCGACCATCGCGACGAAGATTTGGATCGTAATGATCGCGACAACATTGAGATAACCTTCGCGGCCAATGTCGAGGTAGCCGATTAACTCGCGGGCGGCGACAAACGACGCCGCATGAAAAAGATAAATAGAATATGACGCATCGCCAAGAATTTTAAGCGGGCGAATTTGCACGTCGCGAAATGCGTGAATGAAGACCCAGACAATGACGGCGGCGGCGACCCCAAGCACAAATTTATCGTTCACATTAGAGCCACTGTTCAACAGCAAGAAGCCAATGACACCCAGCCCGATCAGTGTGCTGCGGTCGAAGGTTAGATGTTGAGTTTTCGAATACACCTTGAAAACCAGAATGCCGAAAACAAACTCGATCAAAATACTGGACGTGTAAACCAGTCCGCCAACATTGGTAAACGCGTACATTTTACCCACCACGACCAAGGTCGCCATGATGACGGACACCGCAAGCAAACGGTATCGCCGAAAGAACATGCAGCATGCAAAGATCAAATAAAAAAACATTTCATAATTCAGCGTCCATCCTTGAATCAGGATGGGAAAGATTTCACCCTCTTCATCTTCATCAATGCTCAGATGCGGAATAAAGGCGGCGTCCTTGGCCACCGAAATTAATTCAGGACTTAGATTTGTAACGAGATCTTTCGGGGAGGTTGCTGTTGCCCACCAGTTAAGCCAGTACGTCCTGGAAGTCCACAACAGGGCGAGCCAATACAGCGGCACCACGCGAATAAAGCGCTTTGATAAAAACACTAGACTTGCCTTTGCAACCAACGCCGTATTGCCGCCAAGATGTTTGGTGGTGTAGGCCATGATAAAGCCGCTGGTGACGAAAAAAAGATCGACACCGCGCGCGCCGATGTCTGTCCACGTCGGCACATCGACGAAATAAGATCGGGAATGAAAAAATACGACCATCAGCGATGCAATGCCGCGTAGGTATTGCAGGCCGTCAAGCGACGTGCCGTTCTTAAGTGCTTCAGAATTCATACTGGAAAAAATGTCCGCAAGCATTCACCAGGGAGGCGCCCTATTTTCTTCATTAAAGGTTTCTTTAGTTGAATTGTTTAACGTTCAGGCAAGGCAACTTCAAGCGTTTTTCCGCCGTAGCCGTATTTTAGATCTTTGGCCTGGATGACGACGCGGCCGATGCCGGCGGGGACCACCACGCCGTGCAGGTCGCGGGTGAAAGGCTGTTCGTTCGCGTGGTCGTGAAGCAACTTGCGTTCACCATAGACGGTGCCGTCTTTGCGCATGACATGAAAGGCGTCTGCGTATCTTTGGCCACTGTCGTAAGGTGAAGAAATCGTAACGTCAAAATCGAAGGTGTTCGGCCCGCGCGCGTGCACCTGTGCGGCGACCACATTTGGATATTGTTGCTCTGCGGCTGCAACCGGCAGGGCGATGTTTCCTACGATGATCAGCGTCAGCAGTGACGTGGCAAGAAGAGGGAAATTGCATTTGTTCATCGGCGCGATGTTATCGAAAAATACTCACCGTGTATGCAGCCGGCTACATAACGTGCTCTTGGTATTTATTGGCGTGGTGATCTTCGCCGCTTTAGCGTCGTTTTACGAAAAAACGTAGGTCGGGTTAGCGCAGTGTAACCCGACGTGCTCTCGCCGATTATGCAGTGTCGGGTTACGCCCGGAGGGAGCAACCCGACCTACATAACCAGGTGGCGCAGGGCTCACGGGGCGGTCGCTACGGTGCCCGTGCCGCAGCTTGGGCAGTAGTGAAAAAAAGCGTTCTTGCGCGTGGTGCATTTGCCGCACTGGTCGAACAGTTTCATGCCGCAATGTACGCAGAAGTTGCTCGCGGTGCCGGGGTTGGGCGCAGCGGCGGGGGTGCCGGACGCGGCCGCCAGGGTGACGATGGCGCGTTCGCAGCCGGGGCAAATGTTGGCGGCCATTTTCTTCAGCGCGTCTTCGTAGCCGAGTGCTTGGCGGCGTTGCGTTTCGGTCTGCGCTTCGACTTGTTGACGCTGGGCGAGATAGCGGCGCATCGCCTTGATGACGTAGTGGCCGGCGATGGCGGTCAGCACGATGCCGACGGCGTAGCGCACGTAGCCGCCGTAGCTGGGCAGGTAGGGCACCAGCTCAAAGAAGAAGGTGAACAATGCAAACAGTACGAAGCCGCGCATCAGCGGCCAGTAGTCGCTCTTGCGTTTGCGCGCGATCAGCCAGCCGGCCACACCCAGCAGCGGCAAAGTGAGCGCGAGCCGCAAGCCGAACACGCGCATCTCCTGCTTGAACAGTGCGCTGTAGTAGGCGCTTTGGGCGGCGCTGGTGATCTCGGTTTCGGCGCGGCGTTGCTGGTCCAGTGCCTGCGATGTGTTCAGCATTTCCTGGTCAATTTGTTCGACGGCGATCTGCGTCTTGCGCTCGGCCGCCTTGAGCTTGTCAAGCTCGTGCGTGCGCTTGATGACTTCGGGGTCTTGCGCCGGATCGGTGGTGGCGGTGCGGGTGCGTATCCAGTTGTTGTACGCCTCGCGCGCCGAGCCGTAAGCGTTGCCGGCGGCGGACTGCGCCTGTTCGGCTTGAGCTTGTCGGTCTGCCAGTTCGCGCTGGGTGCGGTTGAGCGTGTTGATCTGCGTCTTGGCGGCGTTCAACGCAGTGGCGTCTGCAAACTGCTCGATGTCGAGAGGGTCTTCCAGGCGCGGCAGGTCAGCCACCATTTTGCTGCCCAAGCCGATCAGAAAACCGGCGAAGGCGAACGACACCAGCCACATCACCAGGGTGAACAATTTTTCAGGGACGCGCAGACTTTTGAACATGGCAGGCTTGACTCCAAAGAGGGTTAAGGCAGCGGAAGTGAGTGTGGTTACGGCTGGCTGTGAATTATACCGCTGATTAATACATGCCGATCCGAAACCGTACGCACCGTCAAGTGCTCCAGGCCGGCTTGCTGTAGTTGCACATGGATTTCGTCGCCGCGAAACGCCGCCCGCAGCGAATTGAAAAAGTCACGCCTGAGAACCTCGGGTGCGTTGCAGGCGTAGTGCTCCACCAAAGCCTGGGCGTGCGCAATGCTTGCCGGGCGGAATAAATCCAGCACAAAAATCGCGGCGCCGTTACGGGCGTGGGTCTTGACTGAAGCCCACAACACCTGCGGATCGTGCAGATGGTGCAGCACGCTGTTGCTGATGATGGCGTCGTAGCCGTGCGGCGGGAGCTGCGTTGTGGGCAGGTATTGGTGCAGCAACTGAATACGTGCTTGCATGCCGGCGCTGGTAATCAACTCGCGTGCGTGCGTGAGCATCGCTGCCGCGCCATCGACCGCATCGATCACGCAGTGCGGGTGCGCGCGCGCAAAACGCAGCGTCACGTCGGCGGCGCCGCAACCCAGATCCAGCACGCGTCCGCGTAACTCCAGCGTCGGAAATTCTTCGGCAAACAAGCTAACGAAGCGCTGATGCGGTTCGGCGAAATCTGCGTGCGCGTAGGCATGCGCCTGCGCCGGGTCGTTCATGAGTTCAGGTTCGGGGAGGCGGTTCATGACTTTATCCGGGCGCCGACAAACCGCCCCTCAGGTTACGACGGCGGCAGGCTTTCGCCGGTCATCAGTTCAACGATGGTTTCGCGGCGGCGAATGACATGCACGCGGGTGCCGTCGACCAGCAATTCGGCGGCACGCGGGCGCGAATTATAGTTGGAGCTCATCACAAAACCGTAGGCGCCGGCGGAACAGATGGCGAGGGCGTCGCCGGGGGCGAGCTTGAGTTCGCGTTGTTTGCCCAGAAAGTCGCTGGATTCGCACACCGGGCCGACGATGTCGTAGTGCTGCGCGCGGCCACTGCTGCGTGGCACCAGCGGAATGATGTTCTGCCACGCGCCGTACAGCGCCGGGCGGATCAGGTCATTCATGGCGGCGTCGACGATGGCGAAGTTTTTGTGCGCGGCATGTTTGAGGTACATGACCTGCGTCAGTAACACCCCCGCGTTGCCGACGATGGCACGGCCGGGCTCGACGATGATCTGATAATTACGGCCACGCAGTTGCTCCAATATGATATGCGCGTAGTCAGCCGGTGCCGGCGGCGTTTCGTCTTGATACTGGATACCTAAGCCGCCGCCGAGGTCGAGGTGTTGCAGATGAATGCCCTCGGCTGCGAGGCGTTGCACCAGCGCTAACACGCGCGTCAGTGCGTCGCGAAACGGTGCCAGTTCGGTGAGCTGCGAGCCGATGTGGCAATCCATACCAATGACCTCAAGCTGCGGCAGGCGGGCGGCTTGTGCGTAGATGCGCGGCGCGTCCTCGATGTCGATGCCGAATTTATTTTCTTTCAGTCCGGTCGAGATGTACGGATGGGTGCCGGCGTCGACGTCCGGGTTGATGCGCAAGGAGACCGCCGCCGTGAGTTTGAGTTCAGCGGCGATGCGGTTGATGGTATGCAGCTCAGCTTCGGACTCGACATTAAAACAGTGGATGCCGGTGCGCAGCGCGAAGGCGATTTCATCAGCGGCTTTACCCACGCCGGAAAACACCACCTTGCGCGGATCACCGCCGGCCTTGAGCACGCGCTCCAGTTCGCCACGCGACACAATGTCAAAACCAGAGCCCAAGCGCGCCAACACGTTCAGCAGGCCGATGTTGGAATTGGCCTTGACCGCGTAGCACACCAAGTGATCGTGGCCGGCGAACGCGTCGTCGAACGCGTGCCAGCGGCTTTCAATGGCGGCGCGCGAGTAAACGTAGCAGGGTGTGCCGAACTGTGCGGCAAGTTGGCTGAGATCCACGTCTTCGCAGTGGAGTGTGCCGCCGCGATAATCGAACACGTTCATGGTGTGCTACCCGGTAGGTGCGCCGCCGGCGGCAGCATCAAATCGCCTTTTTTGCCACAGCCAGCCAGCGGGAGCGTTAACATCACCGCACACAACACGAGATAAAGTTTTACCGACATTGCAGACCCTGCGGACAGTAAGAAGCTGCGAATTATATAGCGGCCTGCGGCGCTTTATCGAACTGATTTTAATAAGCACGCGGATGCGTTATGGTATGCAGCGCAATATTTTTTCGCTGCTAATTGAAATAGCGCGGAAATCATCACCGGGATATTCATGCACATGAGCACACCGCTCGAAGCGCTGGTTGTCGAACCCGCCGCACCCGCCAATGCCGCCGTGATCTGGATGCACGGTCTGGGCGCGGACGGCCATGATTTCGAACCGATGGTGCCAGAATTTGACTTCCCCCGGTCGCTGCACCTGCGTTTTATTTTTCCGCATGCGCCGCATCGGCCGATCACCGTTAATGGCGGTTACGTGATGCGCGGCTGGTACGACATCGCTGAGCTGGGCTCACTGCGGCAGGAAGACGAATCCGGCATCCGTGCATCCGCAGGCATGATCGAAGCGTTGATTGCGCAGCAGATTGCGTCGGGTATTCCGACGCGGCGCATTGTGCTTGCCGGATTTTCGCAAGGCGCGACCATGGCGCTCCACACGGCGCTGCGTTACCCGCAGGCGCTCGCCGGCGTCGTTGCACTGTCAGGTTATTTGCCGTTGGCGGCGAGCTTTGCCGCCGAGGCACACCCGGCCAACGCGCCTACGCCGATTTTTCTGGCGCACGGCATCAGCGACAACGTGGTGCCGCTGCGTTTGGGTGAAAACACACGGGTGATCTTGGAGCGCAGCAAATATGTCGTGACATGGCTCACCTATCCGATATCGCACAGCGTGTGCACGCAGGAGATTGACGACATTGCAAAATTCTTGAGTGCGCGCTTGGCCGCGAAACAAGCGGAACTGTAGATCGCGCGCGGGTTGGCCGCCGTTACAGTTTTTCCAGCTCCTGATTCAAGCGCTCTTCAATGCGCTTTTTGTAATTCAGAAAATTCACTGTCTGCCACGGGTTCGGGGATTTGTCGCCGATAGCGCTGAGCGGCAAGTCGATGTCGGTGATAAAAATCGGATAGCGCAGACCGCTGCGGCGTTGCGACAGCACAAACTTGGCGACTTCGCGGAACAACTCGGCGCCGTATTCAAACGAGGTGAATTCCTTTGCGTCGCAAAACACCGTGAAGGTGTTGTTGGTGTCGTTGGGTGCGCTGATCACTTGCACGTTGAAGTAGCGGCGCGGAGCGAATTCACGCGTGCTGCGTCGCGTCTTGAGAGCAAAATTTTCTTTCTGGCTGCGGATAATTTCGTAGAACTCGATAAGCATGTCTTGTTGCGCGGGGCCGCCGTGCTTGGTCGAAAAGTTGATGCGCTGTAACGCCGACTCGAAAAACTGGTCGAAGTGATTGATCAGCGTCACCTCGTCGTAGTAGGGCATGCGGTGGCTGAACAGCGAGCCGTGTTCGTCGGCCACGTAAATGTCGACACTCTTGCCCTGAATCTGGTAAAAAAATTGAATCGCGCCGGGGCGGTTAGCGGCGAATATCGTCGGCAATGCGGTATCCGCCAAGGCATTACGGTCGATCTGGGTCACCGCGTAGCGCGCGCGCGACTCGGCCAGATAACGCAGCAATTCACCGTAATTTTCCTTGCGTGCGTAAACAAAGTTTTTGTCGTCGCGGTGCAGTACAAAATAATACTGCTCGCATTGCAGTATATAGCGGGTATCGTCGTGCGCGGCTGCGCCATAAAATGCCGCCAGTGCATCGCTGAATAACTCCTCAATGCGCTTGGCGATCGAGGGGCCATGATTTGATGAAAAGCTATGGGCGCGCACCGGCGGTGGCGCTGCTTGGCGCGTCTCGTCGGAGTGGCCCCATTGCAGGTATTGGCATAGGCAATCCATCAAACCATGCACTTGCTGGTAGCTGAAATGCAGCACTTCCTGCCAGCTCGTGACCAGCAGTTGATCGAAGCTCAGCGCAAGGTTCATCGCGAAACCGCTGTAGCTGAGCACGTCGCTGCGGTTGCTGATGATGTCCGCGCCCTGGCGATTGCCGCGCGTCATCGGATCAACGCCGATGTTGACAAATATAATTGCGCTCAAAATCGCCGGTGGACGCGACAGCGCTTCCATGTTCACATGCGGGAGTTCGCCGGTCGGGTGGGCCTGTTCCAAGCAGGCGGTGATGGCGCGAAATTCCTTGACGTCAAGCACGCTGTGTTGGGTGCGCACCGTCAGTACCGTTTGTGAGCTCATCAGCTTGTTAAAGTGCAACCAGGCAATCAGGCCCAGCGGACGGGCGCTGCGTTTGAGCACGGCGTCTGATTTATTAGGTGTCGGCGACAACTCCGCTCCGTGGCTCAAGGTCCAGGTATCCTGACCGTCGGCGCCGGCGACTTCCTGCAACGCAAGGTGAGTTTCGATCAAGTCGGGCGCGATGCCTCGGTTCACGATCTCGACTTTTCCGGTCTTGCGCTCGAACGACGCATATAACTTGCGCCCCAGCACGGTTAAGTCATGTTGGCTGATGTGGGTCAGGCGCGCGGTGCGGCGTGCGAAATCGGACAGGAATAAATAGCTGTTGGTCAGTTCGTCGACCAGGATTTTGCGTTCTTTCAGCACTCGATTGATTTTCCAGGTGTTGCGCGAATCGAGAATGGACAGTTGCGCTGCATTCCAGCCCCAGCGCTTCGTTAGCCCCTCCATTAATTCGCGTTGCCAAGTAATGTGCTTGGCATGCGCCGGGGTGCTGAGCGCAAGGTTGACTTTAAAATAGAAGCAACGCTGCACCAGCTCCCAGCGTTCCTTTTCGGCGCGTTGGTTTAAATAGCCTGCCAGTTTCTCGATCAGCATCACGTAGGGATCAAGCTTGTCGAGGGCGATTTCGCCGTCATAAATCGCTTTCTTGAAGCGTGCGCACAGCAGATCGACGTTGGGAAATTCCTGCGCGTAGGTTTCCATCAGTATGATCTTGAGCACCGATTTGTAAGGCGAATCGATGCCCTTGTAAACCTGCCAGAGCGCCGCGCCAAAAAATTCCTGTGGCGGAATGATGCTCAAGCCGCCGAAGTCGATAATCTCGTTGGCATTCACGAAGCGGTGCGTAATCAGGCGGCCCAGATAATTATCATAATCCGCTTCCTGTTGCGGCGGCACCAGCCACCACGCCGGGTAACGGCCGGCGACCAGCAAGCCGGTGCGGTAAAATTCTTCCAGCAATAAATGGTGCTGCGCGGTGCCGCTGCTTTCGCTGCTGAGGTTCACGACCACGCCGCTTTTAAATTGCTCGGCGTTCATCAAAAAGATATGGACTTCAAGTCCCAGCGTCGCGGTCCACTGCTCGATGGCCACGGCTTTTTTGCTCAATTCCGTGATCTGGGTGTGGCTCAGCGTGGGCCGATGACACAGCCACATGTCAAAGTCGCTCTTCTCCGAATAAGCCACCGTGCCGCCGGAACCCATCAAGAAAATGGCGTGGATATCGTGGGTGCGTAACGCGCGTTTTTTGAATTCGAAGGCTTTGGAAAAACCTTTGGCGGCGTCCAGGCTTTTTTGCGAGGGCGTGTAATCGGAGATGCCGGTCGGCGCGTCTTTGGAGACATAGCCGGGCAACATCGGGTGATTCATATGAAACAGCAGCGGCAGCAGTTCGAGAAAGTCGCGCTGTTTCCAGCGCAATGCTTCTTGCACGCGCAGCAAGCGTTCGCGATTAAGCAGGAAAAAACGCTGCTTAATGGCGCGGATTTCCGTATCCGCCGTAAGTGGCTTGAGCTGCATAGGCGCTACCGCGCTCCAGATCTTGATATTTTTCGGTGTGGGATCGACGACCCGAGTCCGTCAAACGCTGGCTTTTCATCGGGTGAAAAAAGTAAAACTTAAGTCTTACGCGCTTCGCTACTGATACCACCCAAGGCCACTAACAATGTGACCGCAGCGACGTGCGCGTGCGGCGTGAACCCGTTGAGGGATGGTCGGGCGCATCGCGAGTTGATGCGATTGACATCGCCGTGAGATCTGCTGTAGTGCATCTTGCAGACGGAATGTTTTGTTATCGGGGGGCGATTTTTATGCCTGAGTTATCCAGTGTGTTGGCGTTTTCTCTGATCGCATTGGGGATGGTTCTCACCCCCGGCCCCAACATGATCTATCTGGTTTCAAGATCGATAGGTCAGGGAAGGACAGCAGGTTTGATTTCCCTGGGCGGGATCGCGCTAGGGTTTGTTTTTTACATGCTCTGTGCAGCGTTCGGAATCACTGCGCTCATGATGCGATTCCGCTACGCCTATGATGCTTTGCAAATCGGCGGTGCTGTTTATCTGGCCTATCTTGGTTGGCAGGCGATCAAATCCGGCGGTCGCTCGCCGTTTCAGGTAACAGATTTACCCAAAGACAGCGCCCGCAAACTTTTCACCATGGGTTTTTTTACAAATCTGCTCAATCCCAAGATTGCGGTCATGTATTTCTCTCTTCTTCCCCAGTTTGTAAATCCGCAGCGTGACGACATCCTGAGCCAGACGCTGGTTCTTGGCACGGCGCAGATTTGCATCAGTGTTTTTGTGAACGCCATGATTTCGATCATGGCGGGGTCGATCGCGATTTTTTTCGTCGCCCATCCTGCTTGGCTGCGGGTGCAGCGTTGGTTCATGGGCTTGGTGCTTTTCGGATTGGCGCTTCGAATGTTGCTCGGCGAGAAAGTTGTTCGCCACAGTGCCTAATCCTTACCGTAGAGGAGTGTTGACATGCTGGTTCCCAACTCGTTTCGAAAGCTTTCTAGTTTTATGGTCTTTGTCGTAGCACTATTAGGTGCAGTGCAGTCTGTGCAGGCGGTGGGTATCGTCAGCCGTTCGTGCCTGCCTGCCGGCGCGCAGGAGAGTGTTACTGTTGACTGGACGTTCAGCAAAGACTGGTATTGGACTGGATCGGATCACTTCCGAAATGGCGCCTTGCTTCATACTCCCAATAGTGGTTGGAGTCATACGTGGCGCTCTTATGCGGGGCATCTGGGGAATGAATTTTGGTACGGTTCCGTTGCTGGACATCATTGGCGTTGGAGCGCATCCACAGGTATTGCGCTTATGGGAATCTCCACCGCCACTGACTGCAATCTGGGTCAATGGGGTTTGTAATTTTGCATGAAATCGTTGCAGCCCAGCGTGCTGTGGAGTCTGCTCATTATTTTTTTGGGTGGTAGTTTTGCAGGTGGCGTTTTTTTTGGCAGAAGTAGTCACGGCTCATTAACATCAAGCTCTGCGGCACCGCTTGTATCGAGCGATGCTGCGAAGTTGGCACAAGCCGATGGCGCGGAATTGTCGAGCCAAACTGCCATGCAAAAAAAGCAGTCAGAGCCATCGATATCTGCCAGCAAGGTAGTGGGTGCCGGCCAGCGCCGCGCTTTACACAATGCAGGCGCGTTTAGGGCAGCTCCAGAAGCGAGCGAGTCATCAGTTATGGGCATGAACCAGATTCCGCCGAATTTTCTGCAAGAAGAATTACAGGCGCCGGGTGAAGACTCATCGAATGAGAGAGACGCCGCTAAGGATAAAAATTCTTCAGATGCCACCAAGGACAAAAGCGCTGCAAATATTATTGATCATATTCAGCGTGGTGCAATTCGGATCGGTTCCATCGACAAGCTTCCCTATGAAATTCGAAAAGTTGCTATTGACCAGTTGAACCAATTGTCGAAAAAAGGCTATCTGGCGGTCAGCGATGAAGACCTGATGTTTCTGGACCACTACCACAACTATCTGTTGCCTATCGATCAAGTCGAAGCGAATCTAAAATTTAAATTGGCTGACATCCAAGCCACGGATTTTTCAGCTTTCAAACTAGCCGGAGGCATACCCGAAGGACCTTCGAAAGAAGGCCCGTGGAGCTCGGTGACGAGAGTTTTCATGGCTAATCGCGCGCTTGTCATGCTCAGAGAGTGGGCTTTTGTGACCGATGGCGGAGGCACCGTGGTGCAGAAGGAGAT
Organism: Gammaproteobacteria bacterium; assembly: GCA_031363085.1. Classification (GTDB taxonomy): domain Bacteria; phylum Pseudomonadota; class Gammaproteobacteria; order SG8-11; family SG8-11; genus UBA6921. The sequence continues at coordinate 6,381 of JANLTU010000165.1, read as the reverse complement.
GATCAACGAAAATATCAATGGCTACCCGGCGGTATTACTCACCAAAAAAGCTCCCAGCGGCCGCGCCATCCACGAACTGGCTTGGTATTCTGTGGATAAGATGCACGTCTTGCTGATCACCAGCAATGGTGCTGATAAAGCGGAGCGCGCCTTCCTCAAGAAGTTGGCGCTTGCAGTCCCTGTCACTGCGCCATCCAATAGCCGGAGTGAAAATTCAGCGGGTGAGAGCAGTATTCCCGGCGGCCCTGGCGAGAATTCCCCATAGTGTTAAGCGCTTCATGGTGGCAAATAGTTTTCTGTGTCGGAGGTTGTCGCGATAGTGTTGCTCCCTGCGTTCGATGCGTATCGTCTTGAACGGGCTCTAAGCCTCGCGGCCTTGCGTGCCGATACATGGCTGTCTGAATTTTGTGCGATGTTGAGCGCGGACTTCCACGCAGGACTTTAAACCGGGAGAGTAACCATGCAGCCGATGAATCTTAACCAGGCGACGCAAATGCTGGAAGCTGCGCCTGTGGGTGTGTTGCTGTTGAATCAAGAGCGTCAAATCATCTGGGCGAACCTTGCCTGCCAAGCTTTTTTTGGTATGCCGGCCAGCGAGCTTGCAGAAAAAAGTTTCAGCCAGATCGCCGGCAGCGTATTGCAGCGCGTGGTCGGGCAAGAAGGTGTGTATTACGTCGCGGCAGCCGGCGAACGCACCGAGCGTTGGCTGCAATGCCGCGATCAGGCGGTGGAGAAAGGCGAGGCAAAATACTTCAGCGACATCACCGAGCTGCGGCGGGTGCAGGCGCAACAGGAGCGCATCGCGCATCAACTCCAGGAATTGGCAACATTAGACCCCAACACCGGGTTGTTCACGCCGCGCGCCCTGATGCAAAACCTCGAACCGCTGGTGTCGCGCAGCCGCCGCTATAATAATCCGCTGTCGGTGGTGGTGATGGCGGTGGCGGGTCTTGCGGACTACAACAACCGGCCGCACGGCCCGGATGTGCAGCAGGTGTTGCTGGCGGTGGGGCATTTGCTCAAGGATCAATTGCGCTGGGCGGACATCATCAGCCGCTCGTCGAGCAACGAGTTTGTGATGGTGTTGCCGGAGACCTCGACCGACGCCGCGCAAAAACTCATCGACAAAGTGCGCGCCCACTTGGGCAGCTTGGCGATTGTCGGCGCACCCGAAAGCGGCTACGCCATCGACGCACGCTTTGGCGTGGCGAGCTGGCAAAAAGGCGATGACGCGCAACAACTATTACAGCGCGGTTACAGCGCCGTCGCGCGGTAATTTACCGGGCTGCGCGATTAATCTCTCCGGGTCGAATTTCCCGCCGCTTGCGGCCGGGTACTTGAATATGTCCGCCGTCTTCAAACATCGCGAGACGACTCTTAGCGGTATTGCAACGGCGCGTGGCTTGTTTTTTCTTGATGCGATCTTCGGCTTGACGCTGGTCGATTCACAACTATCCTTGAGTTTCATACGATTGCGCACCGCGTCGTATTTTTCGACCGTGCGAATGAAAAGCCTTTGATCTGCGTCGTCGTCGATTTGTCACACAAGCGCAATAGAATACTGTGCGGACTGCAACCGATAAGATGACGTAGTGGCGGTACCGGATATTTTTCCATGGAGGGGGGATATGTCACACAAGGACAACATCGGCGTGTTGGCGCCGAAAAACGCCGCGAACCGCACGGCCAGTATTACCAATGCCGTGCCCGCCGCTTGGAACACGCGGCAAAATGCCGCTCTGTCGACGCACAGCGGCTGCGACCGTCGCGAGCTTGAACGCATTCAATTGCTGCGCCGGTTGGGTTTGCCGATACGACAGTTTCTCCCCGCAGTTCTCCCTTATGTTCGCGAACTGATCCCTGCATCCTGCGCGTTCGTTGTTTGGTGCGATACGCCTCCGGCAGCCTTGATGTTCTGTCGAGAGTCGCCACTTGCAATCACACTTGAAGCCAATACTGCAGAGGCGGCTATGGCTTGGCGTGTGCTTCGCGAGCACTTTTCCGGCGCTGCGCAGCGTCGCTCATGTCATTTGATACCGCCGCAGCAGTTGGGCCTGGAAGGGCCGCAATCCGTATATCGTCCAGCCGTCACAGCGGTGTTGGCGGCCAGGCTTGGTACGCTCGCAGTGCCGAAGGGCTATCTATGCGTGTGCCGTGGCGTGTTCGCACCGCTGTTTTCCCGCGCCGAACAAGCGTCGTTAGTGAAGTTAGCGTCGGTGCTTACGCAGGCTTTGAGTTGCGGTGTTGACGAGGCAGTGGTAACCATCCGCACGCCGTCCTCGGAATCGGGCGTGTTCATGGTGAATATTCATGGGCAAGTTCAGGACGCCTGTGTCCATGCGAAAAAAATTCTGTCGATGGTCCTGGAATCGCATCTCATGACACAGAAGCACGAATTGCCAGCGGAGCTAAAACAACACTGCGCGGAAATTCTCAATAGCCGCAAACCTACCGAGGCGGTTTGCTGTTATCGAAATGCATGGGGAGATTTTCTGTTTCACGCACGCGTGCTGGGGGTGACATCCGACCCGGCGTTGCGCTCCATCGCCGTCACCGTCACCCGGCAAGAACCGCTGTCGTTGCGCATTTTCCGTAAATGTCGACAACTGTCGCTCACGCCCAGGCAGACGGAAATTGTGCTCGCACTGGTGCGCGGCGAGTCGTTCCCGCTCATCGGCAAGCAACTGAATATCAGCGCCCACACCGCCATCGATCATGTGCGCAAGTTGTGCCACCAGCTTGGAGTGTCGAATCGATACGCCTTGGTGGTGCACATCCTGATCTGAAGTTTCTCCAGTCAAGCGTCCAGCAACCCCCGGATTCGGGGGTTGCCACACGCAGCCACTCCACCAACAATCACAGCGTCTTCCGTGAACGTTTGTGGTTGCGAGTCAAGCACGACGTTACAACGGATGGTCGGGCGGGAGGGGCCGTTGGCGCCCTTGACTCAATTGTGATTTGGAGAAAAGAAAATGAACGCAAGGTTGCTGACCGCCACCATCGGTCTTGTTTTGAGCCTGATCACGCAGACGCTGAGCGCGGGTGCGGTGCCGAAGTTGATCAATTATCAGGGCTCGTTGTCGGACGCAAGCGGAAATCCGCTGGCCATCGGTGAATACACGCTGTCGTTCACTATATTTGATTCGCCGACCGCAACGGCCGCAGTGTGGGGGCCGCAAGTGTTTGATGGTGCGGCCGGGGCGGGCCATGGTGCGCTGGTACCGGTGGTCAAAGGCTATTTCAACGTGATTCTGGGGCCGGTCGATACGGCGTCAAGAAGTCTGGATAGCGCATTCGGCCCGAACCAAGCGGAGCGCTATCTCGAAATTACCGTCAACGGCGGCGCACCGATTTTGCCGCGCCAACAAATCTTGAGTGCGCCTTATGCGATGAGTGCGGCTTATACGCCCGGTGAAGTTCCCGTCGGTGGCATCGTGCCGTATGCGGGCAGCGTGGCGAGCTTATCGGCAAATTGGAAAGTGGCGGATGGTTCGCTGGTATCGGATGCGGAGTCGCCGCTCAACAATACGTATCTACCGAATCTAAACGGGAAATTTTTGCGCGGCGGGACACCGGGATTCTCCGGAGGTAGTGATTTGCATAATCACTATTTGTCTATGTATTCCAGCAATGTTTGGATTCCAAGTAAGTCGATAAATGGGTACACGAATTCGCGGAGTACAGCAAGCCGTGCTAACGCTTTTTCTCCCAATATTTATTCCCTTGGAATAGATTTAAACGAGGCAGATCCTAAGACGAGTCACGGCCATGTAAACGGTTTGGTTTCATGGAGCGGTAATACGAATTCTAGTTCATCTTTGCCCAGCTACTACTCCGTTTACTACATCGTGCGCATCAAGTGAGGCTGCAATGAAACGGTTAATGCTAATTTTCTTAACGCTGCTTGTCTTCGGTGCGCATGCGGAGGTATCGGACGGTGTGGAGTCGGCGAGGAGTGCTAACTCCCATATGCAAGCGGCGGGTTCAAGTGGCGATGAAGAGCATCAGTACAGGGAGTATCTTGTTGGGCGCATAAGAGAGTCGAACGCCGCTCAACCTCTGCCTAAGCTTGAATACTGGGGAATTCAAGGCGCCGAGTGGGGTATGACCCGCCAGCAGGTGGAAAAAGACCTCAAAGCGAAGCTCGCATTGCAGGACAAAAAGCAGGGTGTGTGGGCGGCAGAAACACGCAATGGAAAGTTCACCAACTTCGCGTTCCGAGAGCTCATGGTGTTCGATGGAGACAAGGAAAAGCTCAAAGAGGTGCGCCGACTGATCGACACGAAAGCCAAAACTCCCAACGAGCGCTTGGATTTATATCAGCAACTGAAAAAGACGTTGGTAGCGAAGTATGGCCTACCCTACATGAGCGACAACGAAGTGCTGCAAGGCGATAAAGATCTTTACGTACTGGGGAAAAACAAGGGCTATCACTCAGAATGGGCCGGACCAGCAACGGCGCTGTGGCTGCAACTCACCGAGACCGATTTAGTGGTGAGTTACCGACAGGCGCCGGATTTTGACCCGGATAACAAAATCAAATTGCAGTGAGCGCGCGCCGCAACACGGGCGTGAGCACAAGGCGGGCCGGCCAGCGAATTTTGCTTGCTGGAATCTGCGGGTGATTTGGATTTCGACCAGTTCAAGGCAACGCAAGGAACGAGCACATGCACTCGAAAAACGAAACACGTATCCGGCGCACTAAGCACAGCGCGGGTCGCCTGCTGGCGGTCACTGGCCTGTTACTCGGCAGTACCGCGTTGCAGGCGGCGCCGGGTGATCCCGTCGTTAACTTTGCACAGACCAGCGCGGCTGTCGATGAGGGTGTGGGGTCTGCAGCGGTGCGCATCACCGCGAGTGCTGCGCTTACGGCCAAGGTTAATTTTTCGATTTCCACCGGAGTCAATCCGGCAGCTCCGGGGATTACACCACTGGGGACCGCGACGCCCGGCGCCGATTTTATTGTGCCTGCGGGGCCGCTTGCCATGAGCGGTAATTTCGCCGACCTCATGGTGGAGATTATCGACGATAACGTGTTGTCCGAACCGATCGAGCTGTTGATGATTACGCTGGAGCCGGGCCTCGGTTACGAAGTCGGGCCGCATCACCAATTCACGCTCAGCATTATCGACAACGATCTGGTGTGGTCCGGCGTGCTGGAAAGCCGGGGCGCGCAGACCGACGTTAAGCTGAAAATCATCAGCACCGCCGCCGGGTACAGCGGGGTCTTGTCGAGCGACGGTTACGGCAGCTATCCGTTGGGGGAGTGGCCCGTCACGGTGAAGCGCAACGCTAATCTGTTCGAAGCAACCGTCAATGCAATCCCGGTATCGGCTGCGGGAACCGCATTCAATGTGCCGTTTACCCGGCAGCTTTCTTTGTCCGCAGATAATAACCCTGCAACGCCCACCAGCCCGCTGCAAAAAAGCGTGACCGACAACTTGGTGCGCGGCACCTTCGTGGAGAGTTTGAGTGCGGTAGCCGCAGACAGCGCACACCTGAATCGCTTGATCAACGGCACGTTTTTTCTCACGCGCGAAGCACCGGACGAGAGTCAATGGGAACCCACGTTGAGGCCAAAACTATGATGAACATGCCAGCGAATCGAGTGCAGTTGACGTGTGTACCGCGTGTCGCACAAAAAATGACGGCAGGTTGGAAAAGCAAGGCGTTGGTGCTGTTTGTCGCCATGCATACCTGCGGCCTTGCGCAAGCCGCGCTGCAAACCTTGGCGGCCAGTCCCGTGCTGGCCACGCGCAGCGTGCTGGGCGATTACCAAAACCTTGCGTATACGACGCTGCCTGCCGCAGGCACGGGTGTCGTGCCGCTGGCCACTGCGTTTTTTAGCGGCAATGTGTGCAACGCGGGATTGGTAAATTGCCCTAATAGCGGCGCGGTCTACCTGCAACGCTCGGCCTTCGGTCAAGCCATCGCGCGCGACCTTCCGTTTCCGGGCTTTGTGCAGAGCAGCATCACACAGGTGCTCGATCTGCTCTATAACCCGGTCAGCGGCGCGCTGCGCTATAAGGACCTGATCTATGCTTCGACGCCTGCGGGCGTCATCAATCAGATCAACGCCGCTACAGCCGCGTGGCCCAACCTCTATACGGCCGGCGACCGCGCCATTTTGGTGGAAGCCGAGAAGACCTTACGCAATGCCTTGAAATACGCTCCGACCAACAAACAATTGCAACGTACCTTGTTGGACCTTTATTACGACCGGACAGTTGCGGAAGTGATGAGCGCGAAGGAAAGCTTTGCGAAAGCGGCATCGGTACGTATCGAAACCACGCCGAGGGTGGGTCAGACCGTCGTGAACCCGGAAATAAATACGTATATGGCGGCGATTGCGGGCTACGAGTTCGCGTTGTCCGGCTATTT
>JANLTU010000135.1:0-6076 GCA_031363085.1 Gammaproteobacteria bacterium | reverse complement strand
GAAAACCACTGCGGAGCAGTTGACGGATACCCAACGACTACGCGCCATCCTCGCCCGTGCGTTCGAGAAATTTATGCTCGCAACAGCGGGGCCGCCGCTCCTGTTGGCAAACGAGACCGCAGGTTAACTGCCGTTTTTAGGGTTAATCCAGCGCGCTAATTTCAGCTTTACAGGATCCTAACCTCCTGGATAGGATACCGCCATGACAAAACACACCTCGCATCCCGGCATCATCAAGCGGCTCAAACGGGCTGAAGGCCACCTGAAAAGCATCATCACCATGCTCGAAAAAGATCGCGGCTGCCTGGATATCGCCCAGCAGCTTCAAGCGGTCGAAAGCGCCATCAGCAATGCCAAGAAGATGTTGGTGCATGACCACATCGACCATTGCCTTGAACATGCGGTGCAGGAGGGCACGCAAAGCGCAGCCACCACCATCCGCGAATTCAAAGCCATTACCAAATATCTTTAGAGAGCACGTCATGACTGATTTTTCTACGCTATTACAACAGGGTGCGGCCAATGCTTGGCTGTTTATTCCCAGTGCTATTTTGCTCGGGGCACTGCACGGCCTCGAACCCGGGCACTCTAAGACCATGATGGCCGCTTTCATCGTCGCGGTACGCGGCACGCCAATGCAGGCGATCCTGCTGGGACTGTCGACCACGCTTTCGCACACGGCAGTCGTGTGGATCATCGCGCTGGGCGGCATGTACTTCGGTCAGCAGTGGAACGCAGAAGCCAGCGAACCCTACTTGCAAGTCGCATCGGCGGTCATGATCATCGGTGTCGCCGTCTGGATGATGTGGCGAACTTGGCGACAGCAGCGCGCCTGCTTTCAGGAGCACGCGCATGACCACGATCACCATCATGACGAGACCAAGCACATCGACACCGACCACGGCAAGGTGCGGCTGGAAATTTTCGAAGACGGCGTGCCGCCGCGCTTCCGCCTGTTTGGTGAAGGCAAGCACGGCCACCACTGGAGCGCTGATCAAGTTAAAGTCGAGACCGAGCGCCCGGATGGCCGCCGCCAGTCCTTCACATTTCTACAGCGTGCGGGCTTCGTGGAGTCAGCGCAAGAAATTCCCGAGCCGCACGAGTTCGTTGCCCGTCTGAGCCTGGGTCATGCACACCACAGCCACGACTACGATGTGGAGTTCGTTGAACACAACCACCATCACCACGCCATCAAGGATTACGAGGGGCTGGATGTATCGGCCCCCGGCTACCAAGACCCGCACGAATTGGCCCATGCCAACGACATCCGCCACCGCTTTGCCAACCGCACGGTGACGACCGGCCAAATTGTCATGTTCGGGCTCACCGGCGGACTGATCCCCTGCCCCGCCTCCATCACCGTGTTGTTGCTGTGCCTGCAACTGAAACAAATCACACTCGGCGCAACCTTGGTGTTGTGCTTCAGTATCGGGCTGGCACTGACGATGGTAACGTCGGGCTTGCTGGCCGCGCTGAGCGTCAAACACGTATCCAAAAAATGGAGCGGTTTCGGCGAGTTTGCCCGGAAGGCCCCGTATTTCTCCGGCGCATTGATTTTGGTGGTGGGCTTTTATGTGGGTTACCAAGGACTACACGTGTTGCTTTAGAGCCTGCTCAAGATCGTCCTCCTGCATCCATGCAGTCGTGAGTTCGATTTTAACGCCGCAATGCGCCCTCCAGGACGATCTTGAACAGGCTCTTAGAATTTATTTCCCAAAACTAGCACACCCGTTTGGGTATCAGCCCTTGGCTGTGTCAGGCGTCTCCAACGCCGCCACCATGGTTAGCGGATGAAGTGACGGCATCATTCGCACAACTGAATTTATTTTCTGCAAGGACAACACGCCCATGATCGTGATCTACGATAAAAAAGGCTTCAATCAACTGCTGAGTTTAAATGCAGAAACGCTGCGCGATGCCAATCTTGCAGGCGCCAATCTGTTCGAAGCGAATCTGATTCAGTGCGATTTACGCGGCGCCAATTTGCGCGGCGCCAATCTCAGCCACGCCGATCTGCGCTTAGCAGATTTAACCGGTGCCGACTTGCGCGACACCGATCTCACCGGCACAGATTTTACCGGTGCGGTGCTGGAGCACACGCGGTTTTCCAAGACGGTGATCCCGATTCAACCCGCTTAAGATTCAAAATTCGCACCCGCGCGGTGAGCTCGTTTTTGCCGTCACGAAAGCGGATTTCCTGCATCAGCGGTTCACAGTGCACCCGACTTCAATCACTATAAGGGACCCACAAGGCTCACTGAAGCAACATGACACGCAGCGCGCGCTTTCATATCGATATCGATGGCTGGATCGCTCCCGCCCGCCACGTGCCCTCGCCTAATTTCAACACCCGGCCCGTCGATACACGCATCAGCTTGCTGGTGATTCATTCCATCAGCTTGCCGCCGGGAAAATTCGGCGGGCCGTGGATCGACGCGCTGTTTACCAACACGCTCGACTCCAACGCACACCCGTATTTTCAAACCATTGCCGACATCAAAGTGTCGTCGCACTTGCTGATCCGCCGTGACGGCAGCGTGGTGCAATACGTACCCTTTGGCCAACGCGCCTGGCATGCGGGCGTGTCGCAGTTCCAGGGCGTGACAGAATGCAACAACTACTCAATCGGCATTGAACTGGAAGGCTGCGACGAACATGGCTACGAGGCGGCGCAATACCGCGTGCTGACCGCGATCACCAAACTGCTACAGAAAACTTATCCGGAAATCACCGCAGACCGCATCGCCGGCCACTGCGACATCGCTCCACAACGCAAGACCGACCCCGGCCCATATTTCGACTGGGCACGCTACCGAAAGTCGATCCAGATGAAGCAGGATAGAAAACCACCGGCTTGAAGCTTGCTCGGCAAAAGCAGCGTAGCAGCGCTTGATCGCTCGGCCGACGGCATGTTACATAGTGTTCCTATGTCGCGCATCATCGCTTCTTTACTGATTTTTTTTGTCGCCGGCATGTACACGGCCTCGGCGAGCGATATGCATTTCGTCTTCGCTGCGGCGAACGAGATTAGCGATACTGTCTGCGTCGCCAGCGGCGACTGCGACAAAGTCGAAACGCAGCATGCGACCGCCGACCCTGATCACTGCCAACACGGCAGCGCGCATCTGGTGGGAATGCTAGCGGGTTCGCCACAGCATTTGTTTCCACAACCCGCTGTTACGCCAGTAACGGCGACGATTTACTTCTCCATCGTTAGTGCACCCCCAACCACCCCTCCGAAAGCCTGATCCATCCGCAGTTTGATTGTCGTTTTGCGCAGGAATTTTGCGTAGTCACAGTTTTAGCTTAAGTCGATCCGCATTTGTTACCGCGACAACGCGCGGCCGTGGCCGAAAAATTTCTCGCGCTTACGAAGAACAATGCGGCGCGCACTGTTAAGCGAAGCGTCGTGCGAATGAGGCTACCGGCCTCGTAACACTGATGGCCTGACTGGAACGCGTCGGGCCGCGACTGACGGCAATGGGATCGAAAACAAAAGTCATCGAGGGATTTTTTATGTTCGTATCTGACCGACGTATTCCGGCAGTTTTTGCGTTATTGGCGGCGGCTGTTGTTGCAGGCACCCCCACCCTGGCCACTGCCGGAAACGAAAACCCCGCGTTGCGCGACTGGGTTACGCAGTTGTTGCAAACGCACCCGCGCGTGCTGGCCGCTCAAGCCAACGTGGATGCGGCGCAGGCGCAAAGGCGTGCCGCGCAAACGCCGCTGCACAATCCGGAATTGGAGCTGGGAGCAGAGCGCGCCAGCGCAAACCGCTACAACGTTGGTGTTAACCAGACGCTGGACTGGAGTGACAAACGTGCGGCCCGTACCGCACTTTCGGACTCGCAGCAGCAAGCTGCGCTGGCAGAACTCGACGGCACACGCCAGACCTTGGCCGCTGACGCGTTGGCCACACTGGCGCGCTATCACGGCGCGCGTGGCGCGGTCACGCTGGCCGAAAAACGCGTCGAACTGTTGCAGCGTTTCATGCAGGTGGCAGTGCGCCGTTTTGAAGCCGGCGACATCGGCCGCGCCGACGCCGATCTGGCGCGCCTGGCGTTTTCGCAGGCGCGCATCCGGCAGGCGCACGCGCGCACCGCGTTGCTCGACGCGGAGCAAAGCATGCACGCATTGCATGGGCAGGCACCGTCCGCATGGCCAGCGCTGGGCATCGCCTTACCCACGCTCGTGGTTCCGCAAGACGCCGAACTGGAACAACTGCTGTTGCATACCCCCGAGTTGCGCGCGGCCCAGGCACGCATGGAGGCGGCACGCGGCAACATCGAGCTGGCGGAACGCGAACGGCACGCCGATCCCACCCTCGGGGTGCGCGGCGGGCGCGACGGCTCCGACACGCTGCTCGGCCTGAGCTTGACCATTCCCCTGAACGTGCGTAATCCGCGTCGCGCCGAAGTCGACGCGGCGCGCGCGCAAGCCCTCGCCGCCGAATACGAACGTAATGCGCTTTACCAGCAAGCCCGTGCACGCCTTGCGGGCGACGTAGCGCGTTATCGCATCGTGTATGACGCCTGGGAGGAATGGCGGCGCGGCGGCGGCATCACGTTGAGCGAGCGCACCGCGCTGCTCAATCAAGTATGGGAAAGCGGCGAGATCAGCGCGGCGGATTATCTGGTGCAGTTGCAGGAAACGCTGGACACGGAAGCCGACGCGGCAGACTTGCGTGGCAATGCGTGGGCGGCATGGTCCGAGTGGCTGGCGGCGTCTGGACAAATAACTGCATGGCTCGGCTTGCCGGTCGCCGCACAGAAATAATCGAATTCAATCGGAGCACGAACATGAACAGAACCACACACTATTTACTCCTTGGTATTTTCCTTGTGCTGTCACAGGCGGAAAGTTTCGCCGCAGACGCCAAGCGTGGCGCGAGCGAAGCAGTGGATGAAATCACCGCGCCCGGTGAAGTGCAGCTCAATGCCTATGCCAGCGCACAGGTGACACCGCGCATTGCCGCGCAAATCATGCAACGCCATGTGCGCTTGGGTGACGAAATAAAAGCCGGGGTGCCGCTGGTCACGCTGTCGAGCGTGGAAATGGCCGAGGCGCAAGGCGCGCTGATGCTCAGCGATGCGGAGTGGAACCGCGTGCAAAAACTCGGCAAAGACGTGGTGTCGGAGCGCCGCTACGTCGAGGCGCAAACGGCACGGCAACTGGCCTATGCCAAAGTCATCGCCTACGGTATGACGCCTGAACAGGCTGAGCAACTGTTGCGCAGCGCCGACCCCACCCGCGCGGATGGCAGCTTTGCGCTGGTGGCGCCGCGCGCAGGCCGCGTGATTCTAGACGATTTCATCGAAGGCAAACTCGCCGAACCGGGCAAGGTGCTGTTTGAAATTACCGACGAATCCATGCTGTGGGTGCAGGTGCGTCTGAGTCCAGCCCAGGCAGCGGGCGTGCGTACCGGCATGCCGGTGCGGGTGCGCGCCGGCGACGTCTGGCTCACCGGCCGCGTAATCCAGACCATGCACCGGCTTGACGAACAGACGCGCACCTACACGGTACGCTGCGAAGTGCGCAATAGCGGCGATGTGCTGCATTCCGGCCAGTTCGTCGACGTGCGTTTGCCGATCAAGGTATCACCGGCTGAGGCGACACCATGATCGCGGCACTGATCCGTTTTTCCCTCACGCAACGTTTGATGCTGATGCTGGCGGCGCTAGCGCTCGCCGTGGGAGGAGTCTGGGCGTTTCGCACCCTGCCCATCGACGCCTTTCCCGACATCTACACGCCGCAAGTGCAGGTTATCGTCAAGGCACCGGGCATGACGCCCGCCGAAGTTGAAAGCCGCATCACCTTTCCCATCGAAACGGAGATGCAGGGCCTGCCGCGCCAGAACATGTTGCGTACGCTCAACAAGCCCGCGCTTGGACTCGTGAATATCTGGTTCGAGGATGGCACCGATATCTATTGGGCGCGGCAGCAAGTGGCCGAGCGGCTGAACCAAGTGCGTGCGAGCTTGCCGCCGGAGGTGGAGCCGATGCTCGCGCCAATTACCACGCCCTTGGGCGAGGTGTACATGTACCGCATCGAAGGCGGGGCCTTAAGCAACCGCGAA
>JANLTU010000130.1:0-18204 GCA_031363085.1 Gammaproteobacteria bacterium | reverse complement strand
GCGAGGCATTGATAAAGGCTAAAACCGTCCATTCGGCAAATGAAAGGTTGGCACTGTGAAGTTTCTGTTCAAGCAGCGCGCGCATGGAGCGCTCGGCGAAACCGATGGATCGAGTGAGCGGGGGAATTTGCATAGAAGTGTCGTCTATGTTGAAAAGTTGCGATTGACGTCCAACGCAAAGCTCAGGAGCGCCGCGCTTTTTTACAGCGTCCCTCTTGAATGCGGTTGGGCCGATGCTCGAACTCGCACGCAATTACTACCGGCTTGCATCTGATTGCCGGATTGCCTCTTCAGTGATCCGAGCGTGCGCGTCGGTGACATGTATTCCATAGCCCGCTAAATCACGCAGGCAGTCATTCACATCAACGCCGGGCATGGATTCACCTTGCCGCATTTCAACACTTTTGAAAGCGGTCCAAGGGGCGAATTGGGAAGGAAGATTTTCTCCTGACGACTGCGTAGTAAAATCGAACACACGACCAGGTCCTCTAAAAATATGGACTTGCATATCTGCACCTATGATTTGAAGTAATGAAGAACGCCACGCGCGACTAACCATAGTGTTCATGACTCTCCTAGGTGTGCGTAGTGGCTGAAATGCCTGGCTCCATTTTATCAATGCATAATCACGACTTCCAGCTAGCCGTAGCGAAGTGGAGGTAAGACGATCAGCTCCCATGGATTTGTTACGCGCCAAATATCTTAGAGTAGCGACGCTGCATCTCCTCCGGAGACACGTTCTCGATGCTGTGCCCAATGAGCCAACGGTGGCCGAAGGGATCATGGATGCTTCCGGAGCGTTCGCCGTAGAACTGGTCTTTGGGCTCTCGCTCCAGTATCGCTCCACTGCGCACTGCTTTTTCAATCACTGCGTCGGCGTTGTCGACGTGCAGATGGAGCGTGACCGGGGTGGCGCCGATGGTTTGCGCACTCTTGATACCGAATTCCGGAAATTCGTCCGACAGCAGCAAGGTGGTGCCGTTAAAGTCAAGCTCGGCGTGGCCGATGCGGCCGCCCGGCTCGGTGAGACGGAATTTCTCGCGCGCGCCGAATACTATGACATAAAAATCGATCGCCGCAGGAGCGTTCGCAACACACAGGTAGGGAAATAATTCGTGGACCATGGCCAGTTCTCCTGTTTCGGTTTGGTAGAAGTAGGTCGTATCCTATGCGCTGCCCCACAATTCTGTCTTGAACGAAATTGACCTCAGACGCGCGGTAATTTTTCCGGGCCAATCGCAACATGATGGGCAAACTCCGGTGCAATTTTCCGGTAAGCCTCGGGTGTTATGCCGGCGAATGCCTGAAATTCGCGGTGAAAATGCGCGTGATCGCTATAGCCGTATTCCATCGCCAAGTTGGTCCAAGTGGTGACGCCCTTGGCGGGCACCGCTTGCAGGGTATGCTGGAATCGTAGCAGGCGACAGAATGTTTTGGGCGCTAACCCCACATCCCGCCGGAACAACGCGATGAAATGCCGATGGCTGTAGCCGCTGTACTTCACCACGGTGTGGACGTCGCGGGCAGCGGCGAATTGTTCAAGGGCATAAGCGACGGCGGGATGCAGTCCGCGCACCACGGGTAGCCGCGCGGCGAGTAGATCTTCGAATACAGCCAATTGCCGTTCCGGGCCGCCGGCCGCAAGCAAGCGCTCACGAACCTCGCCGGCCGCCGCTCCCCAGAGGTCTTCAAGATTGGTGTGACGTTCGGCAAGCTCGGCGGCGCTTGCGCCAAACAGAATCGGCGCCGCTCCCGCGTAAAGCTGCGCACCCACGGACGCGGACGGTGTTGCGATATCCCGGATATAAAACGTGCTGCGCGCCCCGCCGACCACGGCGTTGCCGACGCTATATCCGGTGACATCGGCGGCGTTGTTGAACAGACGCAGCGGCACATCGTCGAGTCGAATGACCAAGTGCATGTCGCCGGTCGGCAGCACATGCTCCCGAGTGCGCGTGATGGTCGGCGGCACATCCGTCGGTGCCTTGACCCACAGCGTTTTCACAAACGGCCGCAGGGCGGCGCGTGGTTTTCGCGATATCAATATTTATCCTCAAGACATGGCAGGTGATCGAATCATGGTTTTTCGATCAGGGCCTTGAGCCCGCCCAGTACCGTGCGCCAGTTGTTTTCCGCGTGCTCCTTTTTTTCGGGGCTGGTTTCCTGCGTAACCACAAGTTCCGTTCCCCCGTCCTTGGGTGCAAGGTCATAGGAAATTATTTGATAGTTATCGGGGTGATCGTCGGTCCCGGACATGCTGCTCCAGTAGTTGTAAGACACGTGCGAACCCGGCCGGATGGACAGGATGGTTCCCTTATCTTCATAGGCTTTTCCTTCCCACTCGCCCCGAAAAAAAATCGGACTGCCTTTTTCCCAGCGCGTCTCCAATATGGTGCCGAAAAAATATTGCTTCACGATATCCGGGTCAGTCAGTCCCTTCCAAACCCGGGCCGCAGGGGCCTTGAAAAAAATGGACACTGTGAGTTGGTCTTGCATTGAACACCTCCGTGGTTGACTCGTTATGAGTGACGCAGTTTACTGCTTACAACACACCGTAGCATTGTAAAAACACGACAGATTTAGATAGATCGAATATGTCCGCCACAAAATATGCTTCGTTTAAAGGCATCCTGAATCCATACGCCGTGGAGCAAAAATTTAAATTGTCACGCATTGCTCCGTCAAGCGAACTCACTTCGCTGGTAGAGCATTTCTGGATTGTGCGTTGGGACTTACGCGGACAACCCGCCTATATTTCTGAAACGCTCCCGCATCCATCGGTGCATCTTGTCATTGAGGCCCACCGCGCCGAAGTAATCGGCATCATGCGCGGTAAATTTTCGCGCCGCCTGCACGGTACCGGGCGGGCTTTTGGCATCAAATTCAGGCCGGGCGCTTTTTATCCTTTGCTGGGCGCCCCACTCTCGCAGCTCACCGATCAACGCGTGGGTTTACGCAAGATTTTTGGTGCACGCGGAACCGCGCTTCGGAAGGCAATTCAGCGCGAACAAAATGAAGCGCATTGCGTAGCAATCGCCGAGACGTTTCTCAAAACACAGCCGATCAGTGCCGATCCGACCCGCGCATGGATTTGCGGTGCCGTCGAGAAAATAATGTTGGACCGCTCGCTTGTGCACGTCGATCAATTGGCGTCGTTCACCGGCATCACTCTGCGTTCGCTGCAAAGACTCATTAGAAAATACGTCGGGGTCAGCCCCAAGTGGGTCATCCAACGATATCGGCTGCACGAAGCAGCGGAGGAATTGGCGAAGAACACCGGCGATGTCGCTGACCTCGCCTTGCGGCTTGGATATTTTGATCAGGCACATTTTATCCGCGATTTCAAAAGCGTCGTCGGCAAAACCCCCGGCGCCTATGCGCGGTTCGCGGAAAACTTGGCGGAAAAATAGCCCCACACCCGCAGCAACCAGTTTGAAAGCAATCAGGAAAGCTGGGTAGCCACCAATTCTCCTCGCAAGGTAAGCAACGCTTTCATCTGCTCTCGAATTTTTTCATGCCCATTGAGCTGATGCCCTGGAACCGGGCAAAGAACTGCACTCGTCTCGTATAGGTCCACCAATCCTTCGAGATCGCCTGCGCGGAAAAGCGTGTTGTAATGCTCGTTAAGGTTCCTCGGATCAGTAACTTTCATGGGCATCTCCTTTTGTGTCTCTGCAAGGATAAAACTGAAATGGCAACCCAATGTCGCGTCGACCTAAGCGTCAAGGGTGGCGGGATTCGTATGCTGCTACTAGCCTTCTTTATTCAAGAGCGATTTGCACAGCCTCTGTCATAGGTGGCGTGTCTCGGCGGGCACCGTCCACCAATTGTTGTCTCGTCCATTCATGTATTTAACCGGCACTTGCGCAAGCTCGGCCGGGGTCACGTTATCCAGACTGCACAAGCGGATAGAGACAAAGTCCCCGCCGATCTGTTCGATATACCCGCGAGCAAATGGGTGGACGCCACAATGCTTGCAGAACAGGTGGTGTACGCTCATCGCGTCGAACTGATAGTCGCTGAGATCAGTTTCGCCAGCAAGCAGGCGAAAATCCCCCGGCTTGATCGCTGCGCCCCAATTGCGAGTCTTCGCACAAATGGAGCAATTGCATTTGCCCGTGCCCGCGCTCAGGTCAATGTCGGCCTCGTAGCGCACGGCACCGCAGTGGCAACTTCCGGTGTATGTTTTCTTCATAACGCATTCTCCTCGATTCATTGATTGGCAATCCGAAAGGTAACGCTCCATGCGTTCCTGAGGTAGCGATATTACACGCAGGCTGCTGACAGCCTGCTGTCAGCAGCGTCATCTGTGCGACCCGCAAGCGTCGTACTAGAATATTTTTGGCACCGCGTTAGAGCCTGTTCAAGATCTTAAATTTCTCAGGGAGCACACATGACCGTACTTGACCGATATTTTGAGTTATCTGATCTTGCTGGAACTGACCCCGCCGCGTTCCAACAATTGATCGATTGTTTTTCCGAACATGCCTGCGTGAAACCGGCGCGAGATGCCGAAATTCACGGTAAACAGGCGATAGAAAGGTTTTACCGCGAGTTCTTTCTGAAAAGCAAAGACCTTAGGCACCTATGGAAGGTGTCGCAAACCAACGGGACCTTAACAGCGGATTGGGCGGTGATCGGGCGCCGAGCGGATGGAGCTCTCTTTGCCTTTCTTGGCGAAGATACAGCAGAGACGGACCCGTTGAGTAAAATCAAGAAGCTGGGGATTCAATTTAAATGATGGTTGCCTCAGAACGAGTTGCTGGCTAACCGTGTAATCAGGCCACAAATATTGGGCCTGGCTTGCGTTATTGCATTGATAATTTCGCGAGACGTGACATAAATAATATAACAACACACGCCCTACCGGGTTCCGGAGCTTTTCCTGACTCGGTGGATGCGGTATCCGCACCACTGCGAATCGCTGCACAGCACTTAGAGCAGCGCGGGCCTAGCGCAGCGAAACTGCGACTAGAATTAGTCGCGCACCGCAGGATGGAAAGCTAAAGAGCAGCTTGGCCGCGTAAAAACAATACCTTTGGAGTAATTTCGATTATCGCGGCAATGCTGTACGCTGCCGAGTAATTGAATACCATGGCCCGGGGGGGATACGACGCAAATGACCGCTCACTTGCTCATCCAACATGACAACAACACGCGCACCGTAGAGTGCCAAGGCACCACCACGATAGGCCGCGATGCCAGCAGCGATATTTTGATTGGCGACCGCTTGGTGTCGCGCAACCACGCCATCATTCGCCGCCTCGACGGCGATAACTACTACCTGGTTGACAGCGGCAGTGCGAACGGCAGTTTTGTAAACGGCAACCGGATCACTACACCCACCTTGCTGCGCAGCAACGACTTGATCGCAATTGGCCCGGCACTTATCACCTTCCAGCATTCCAGCCAACAAGCGCACGATGGCGACGCCTCCGCTGTTATTCTCAGCACGCTATTTTCGAATCGTGTGCGCATCCAGCAGATCGCCATTCTCGTGGCCGACATGCGCGGCTTTACACCGTTGACTGAATCGATACCGATTCATACCTTGTCGAAAATCATCAGCGAGTGGTTTCATAACGTATCTACGAATATTCAGGCGGGCGGTGGCGCGGTGGAAAAGTTTATCGGCGATTGCGTGTACGCACGCTGGGACATCACCGAACACCCGCAAGACGCGGTGCTTAAAGCCTTACGCTCCGCGCTAGCGGTGCAACGCATTACGGAAGAGTTGAACGCGCTTTACCCTGATTTGCCGCAAAAATTACGCATCGGTGCCGGTGTCAACATCGGCGATGCAGCCGTCGGTGTCGGCCAGGAAAACGCCGCCATCGGCGACGCCGTCAACACCGCGTTCCGCTTGGAGAACGCCAGCAAGGAGCTGGGCTGCGATATCGTCGTTGGCCGCGATGCCTACGCTCTGCTGCCGCGCGAACTTTGGGAAGGCCGCGAACACACCGTAAACGCGAAGGGCAAACGCGACTCGCTGCGCGTGTGCGGACTGCATTTCGCCGATATAGAGCGGATGTCTTAGAGCCTGACCGCCTGCCGTGCTTACAACTGATCAGGTCAGGCTTGCGTTATTGCATTTACAATTGCGCGAGACGATATATAAATAGAGCAATAACTCAAGCCTGACCCGTCAAACTTCTGACCCGCCCCACTTATAACCCCGCCCCTGCCCCACTTAAACCACCTAGTGTTGGCACCGCATGCTAGGCGGTGTGGTAAGGGCCGGAGTGATGCCGGCCCTTACCGATTAGAGGCCAACTCTTCTTTCATGTTTCATGCTCCTCACGATGAGGCTCATGGCGCCTACCATTATTGCTACATCAGCAATGTTGAAGATGCCGGTTCGAAGGCCACCAAGCCCAATGTTTAGAAAATCGATTACGTAGCCACCATACGCTATACGGTCGATCAGGTTACTAAACCCACCGCCTGCAATGAGCGAAAGAGTAACTGTTGTGGCGTGTGGTAACGCCGGCACGAACAAAAGATAGCCTAGAATTCCGAACACAATCGCACCAATACCCACTGTGAATAAAAGCCCGCGCACATTTTCAGGAAGTGAGGCGCCGATGCTTAAAAATGCGCCTTTGTTCTCAGCGTACTGCAACCTGAATGTATCGCGAGCGAATGACATGACTTCATTTCGAGGTAGGTATTCCTTTGCCACGGCTTTTGTTGCTTGATCGCAGCCAACGCAACTGAGAAGCGTCATGGCAACAACTACTAGCTGTATAAATCTGGCCATACAATCTCCTTGGCTTCTAAAGGCTGTAGAAAAAACCAACTCTGAACCCAGCACCCAGGCTTTGGAAAGTTCTTTTTGCAGGCGTCATTTATCATGTCGTGGCACCGTTTTTTTCGACTTGACGCATGATATTCACTTCGCCCCTTCGAATGAGGTGTGCGGCACGCTGGGGTCGGCTCGCCGTGTTTCACACGGCGAGCCCTTCGGTTACTGCACTGCACGGCCATGATGCGCCCGCTTTTCAATATTGTGCATCAGGCAGTACCGTTTCCTCACACCGGCTCCACTGTGGCGAAGCGCCACGCGCTCATCTGCCGACATCGCGACATTAATTTTTACTTCGCGTACGCCACCCACATCTGGTTCATGCGGCTGACGAATGCGGCCGGGTCGTCGAGCTTGCCGCCTTCGGCCAGCACCGCTTGATCGAACAAAATGTTAGCCCAGTCGCCGAAGCGTTGTGCGTCGCTTTCGTGTTTGAGTTGTTGTACCAGCGGGTGCTGCGCGTTGAGTTCGAAAATCGGTTTGCTGCCGCCGACCTGTTGCCCGGTGGCTTTGAGGATGCGCTCAAGATTTGCCCCCATGTCGTAGGCGTCGCTGACCAGGCACGCCGGCGACGAGGTCAGGCGCGTCGACACGCGCACGTCCTTGACTCTGCCTTCCAGGGTTTTCTTCACGCGTTCGACCACGTCTTTGTTTTCTTCGGCAATTTGCTCGACCTGCTGTTGTTCGTCTTTATCTGCCAGCGCGCCTAAGTCCAACTGGCCTTTGGCGGCGGATTGCAGCGTCTTGCCTTCAACTTCCGACAGCGAGCTGGTTAACCATTCGTCGACCGCGTCGACCAGCAACAACACCTCGATGCCTTTTTTGCGGAATACTTCCAGGTGCGGGCTGTGCCTCACCGCCGCGAAAGTTTCGCCGGTGATGAAGTAAATTTTTTCCTGCCCCGGTTTCATGCGCGCAATGTAGTCGGCGAACGACATCTGCTGCTCCGGGTTGTCGTCGTGCGTGCTGGAAAAACGCAGCAACTTGGCGAGCCGCTCGCGATTGCCGAAGTCTTCACCCGGCCCCTCTTTCAACACCCGGCCGAATTCCTTCCACACAATGGCGTATTTTTCCTTGTCGTTGCTGGCCAGCTCTTCAAACAGGCCGAGCACTTTTTTCACCGCGCCGGCGCGGATGCTGTCGATGGTTTTGTTGTGTTGCAGAATTTCGCGCGACACATTCAGCGGCAGATCGTTGGAATCGATCACGCCGCGCACGAAGCGCAGATAATTGGGCAGCAACTGCTCAGCGTCGTCCATGATGAACACGCGCCGCACGTACAGCTTGATGCCCTGACGCCGTTCGCGATTCCACATATCGAAGGGCGCGCGCTTGGGGAGATACAACAGCGAGGTGTATTCAAGTTTGCCCTCGACCTTGGAATGCACATAGGCCAGCGGCGCATCGAAATCGTGGCTCAGGTGTTTGTAAAACTCCTGGTATTCCTCTTCTTTGATTTCATTGCGCGGGCGCGTCCACAACGCCGCCGCGCTGTTCACGCGCTCCAATTCGGTTGCCGGTTTTTTGTCTTCGCCCTCCGCTTCCTTGAGCATCATCACCGGGAAGGTGATGTGGTCGGAATATTTACGCACGATGCTGCGCAAGCGA
The DNA here is from genome assembly GCA_031363085.1 of Gammaproteobacteria bacterium. GTDB lineage: Bacteria > Pseudomonadota > Gammaproteobacteria > SG8-11 > SG8-11 > UBA6921. The sequence goes on along the minus strand of JANLTU010000130.1, from coordinate 9,791 downwards.
AAGCCGTCCAGAAATTCGTCTTCGTCGGCGCGCAAATGCAACACCACCTCGGTGCCACGCGTGGCTTTGTTAACGGTCTCGACCGTAAAGTCACCCTCGCCCTTGGACTGCCAGCGCACGCCGTGTTCGGCGCCCAAGCCGGCGCGGCGCGTCACCACCGCCACGCTGTCCGCGACAATGAACGTTGAATAAAACCCGACGCCGAACTGGCCGATCAAGTTGGTGTCTTTGGCTTGGTCGCCGCTCAAGTTGCTCAAGAACGCACGCGTGCCCGACTTGGCAATGGTGCCGAGGTGATCAACGATTTCCTGGCGCGACATGCCCACGCCGTTGTCGCTGATGGTCACGGTGCGCGCGGTCTTATCGAATGCCACTGAAATTTTCAATTCGCTGTCGGATTCATACAGCGCGCCGTCTGCCAGCGCTTCGAAGCGCAGCTTGTCGAGTGCGTCGGATGCATTGGAAATCAGCTCGCGCAGAAAAATTTCTTTGTTGCTGTACAGCGAGTGGATCATCAAGTCGAGGAGTTGCTTGACCTCGGTTTGAAAACCTAAAGTTTCTTTGTGTGCATCGGTACTCATACGTCGCTCTCCATAAAATTCAAATGCCCGGCGTGCGTCGCGGGAACGCCGACCCACGCCGGGCGCGTGGGGATTACTTCTTCTTGGCTTTCTTCTTCATGGCTTGCTTGGGCGCAGGCTTTTTTGCCACCGCTGGTTTTTTTGCAGCCGACTTGGCCACGGCTTTTTTCGCCAGCGGCTTTTTAGCCACAGGCGCTTTTTTTGCGACCGGCTTGGTCGCGACTTTTTTTGCCGGCGGCTTTTTCGTCAGTGCTTTTTTGCCGTTTAGCTTCGCCACTGCCGCAGCCGGCTTCTTGGGCACCGTGTTGCGTAGGGTCTCGACATGGTTCTGCATCGCCAACATGGCTTGCCGCGCCTGCTCAAGCGCCGTTTGCGCAAAGCTGGTACCGGTTTGCGCCGGGCTGAGCTGGTGGTAGGCCGACGGAATCACCGGATCTTCAAGATCGCCGCGATGATCGGTGACTTGCAGCATTTTTGCACGGAACGCGAGGTGAACTTCGAACAGTTGCTTTGCAACCACCGGCCCGGTCCAGTTCATCAACACCTGGGCCTCGCCGACGGGCATCTTTTTTTGTGTCAAAACATGCTGCCACAAATCCATGGCCGCCTTGCAATCCTGGGCCATATTTTCCAGCAGACCGATGTATCGTTGTCGTTCCGTGGGATCGGCAATCCGTGTTGCGATGGATTGCACCGCCACATCCAGTGCTTTCATGAAAATTCCTCCAAAACAAACTGTGTGTGTTGAGTGGATGGATTCGCCGCTAACAGACTGGCCGAGATTATTAACATTTGCACGCCAATGTACAAGGCACTCACGTGTTTCAAGCCACTAGCAGCGCTGCCGCTATACAGGGAGTCCACCGATTTCAGAAACGCTGCGGCGCGTTGCAAGCGACGTTCCGATTTTGGAATCACGACGCGCACCCTACGACCCACTGTGAGCCTATCCGCATGCCTACTTCGCAACTCATTGGTTTAATCTTGTCTTCAGTTTTGTGGATGAGCGGCGGCAACCCGCATGCAGCGGAAATCGTCAGCCCCGAAAGCATTCCCGGCATCACCCGCGTGGATGCCGAAGGCGTCATCGGCATTGTCGAAACAATTTCTGATTTGGTCATCATCGACGCGCGCATCGCGGTCGACCGGCGACAGGGTTATATCGAGGGGTCGCGCAGCCTTCCCGATATCGACACCACCTGCGGCACGCTGGAAAAAATAATCCCCGCCAAGACACGCCCGCTGCTGTTTTACTGCAACGGCGTTAAATGCGGGCGCAGCGTCAAGTCGATCAATATCGCCCAAAATTGCGGCTATCAAAAGCTCTACTGGTTTCGCGGCGGGTTTGAAGAATGGAAAGCGAAGGGCTACCCCTTCGTCACCGAATAGCGCCTTAACGCCGCACTTGCGATGCCCGCCCCGCGCCTCTCGATTCGCACCAGCCTCGGACTCACGGTCGTGCTCATGGGCGCGATGGGTTTGGGGCTGGCGCTGATCACCGGCGAGATCTACCGCAGCATTTCGCTCGACAACCATCGGCAAGCGCTGGTCGATCTGGTGCAAATTAAAACCAACGACCTGATGGCCGCGCTCGAAGAACAAGCGCGCAGCCTGGGGCTGGCGGCGCAACAAGGCACCACCTTCAATACCGCGTTCGATCAACGCGACATCGCGATATTGAGCAGCTTGCTCGATACTCAATTCCATCAATACTTCGTCACCGCGAGTGTCTTGAAGCTCGAAAAATTGTTGGTGCTGGATGATTTTTTCACGCTCATTGCCGAGTCCAGCGAAGGCTCGAAAAATATCCTGTCGCAGGAAATCATCTGTCCAAATTTGTTGCTGCGCGCCAAGCAGCGGCATGGCGCGCAGCGGCTGCAACCGCTGTCGGAAGTGTGCGTCCATCACGACCGCACTTATTTCGCCGTGATCGTGCCCAGCGGCGGATTGCGCATCAAAGGCTACGTGGTGGTGATCACCGATCCGTCGCAGTCGTTAAAACGCATCGAACCGGCCCTGGGCATGCCGCTGATGATTCGTAATTCCAGGGACGATATTCTGTTTCAGTCGGAATTGTGGCCGCAGGACGCGTCACTGCATGACAATATCCGCGCCGAGTATGTGTTGCAGTCGAATCAGTACGAACCGGCGGTGCTGATCGACGTGGTCAGCGACACGCAGGCGCTTAATCAACAACTGCAACGCGCCCGCTACGCGGTGATGTTCGGCGCCGGCCTGGTCACGCTCTGCGCAGTGCTGCTGGCCTTGTATATTTTTCAGCTCTCAACGCTCAAGCCGTTGCGCGCGCTCACGCAGCAGTTGCGACGGGTGCACAACGACCGTTCTCACCTGGGCGAACAGGTCGCGGTCAGCGGCAACGCCGAGCTCACCGAGCTTGCGACCAATTTCAACGAAATGACCACCGAGCTCAAAACGCTGTATACCTCGCTGGAAAACATGGCGTTCACCGATCCGCTCACCAACCTGCCCAATCGCAGCCTGTTTCACGACCGCATGACGCAACTGGTGGGTTTGTGCCAACGCACCGAAGTGAAATTCGCGGTGTTCATGATGGACCTGGACCGCTTCAAGGAAGTTAATGACACGCTCGGGCACCAGATCGGCGATTTACTGTTACAACAAGTGGCAGAGCGGCTGGAAAATATTTTGCGCAAGTCCGACACCGTGGCACGCGTGGGCGGCGAAACCATCGCGCGGCTGGGCGGCGATGAATTCGCCGCGATCCTGCCCACCCTGACCACCGAGCGCGAAGCGATGAACGTGGCACAGCGCATCCAGCTTGCGATGGAACGCCCGTTGCTGGTGGCCGAGCACAGCCTGACCATCAACATCAGCGTGGGCATTGTGATCTTCCCGATTCACGGCAACGAAGGTTCCACGTTGTTGCAACGTGCCGATATCGCCATGTACCAAGCCAAACACAATCATCAGGGTTTCGCGTTCTACGACGCCAAGCAAGATCACCACAGCCTGTCGCAACTGACCATGGTCAGCGATTTGCGCAAGGCGATGGAAAATGACCAGTTGCTGATGCATTACCAGCCGAAGATCGACCTGCGCAGCGGCACGCTGTGCGGCGCCGAGGCGCTGATACGTTGGCAGCATCCCGAACGCGGCTTCATGCCACCCGACAATTTTATCCCGGTGGCCGAGCAAAGCGGCTTCATCGTGCCGCTCACCGCCTGGGTGTTAAACGCAGCGCTCGGCGAGTGCGCACAGTGGCACGCGCGCGGCGTGCCCATTCCGGTGGCGGTCAACTTGTCGGTGCGCAATCTGCACGACCCGAAAATTACCGAAGTGATCCTGAACGCACTGCGCCGTTACGCTTTGAAGCCCAACGCGCTGATCATCGAGCTCACCGAAACGGCGGTCATGACCGATACCAATCGCGCCTTGAGCATTTTGCTGGCCCTGGCTGAAGAAGGCGTAAAAGTCTCGGTCGACGACTTCGGCACCGGCTACTCGTCGCTCGCCAACCTGAAAAAACTCCCGGTGCACGAAATAAAAATTGACCGCTCGTTCGTCATCGACATGCATGAAAACAACAACGAAGCGGTGATCGTGCGCTCGACCATCGACTTGGCGCACAACATGAATATGAAAGTGACCGCCGAGGGCGTGGAAACCGAATACACCTGGAACCTGCTGCGCGACTACGGCTGCGACATGGCGCAGGGATTTTTTCTGGCGCGGCCGATGCCCGGCAAGGATTTTCTCAGTTGGGCACAGAACGCCCAGCACACCCCGGCGGCGCCGCTGGTGGGCGAAAAAATCATCCAGGATTAAATACTGGGAAGCCGCGAAATTCCCAAAATATGCACTAGACTTTTGGCAGTGGTGACACGTGGCACCGCTGCCAGCAAAGCGTGCTTACATCGGCTCGCAGTGCGCGTGTCGAAATGCGCTCCCTACGAATCAGCCGCCCGCCAGAAAGCAAGTGTAGGTCGGGTTAGCGCAGCGTAACCCGACCACTTCGTAGCAACTCAACGCCGACCAGGAGACACCGCATGTGCATCTGCATTCACAACCGCATCGCGCGCGCCATCATGCTTGGCCTCATCGCTGCCAGCTTGCTTATGAGCGCTGCGTGCGGGCGCAGCGATGCGCCGCCGGCCGCGCCGATCCGCATCGGGGCGTACTACTGGCCGGGATTTTATTGGGTCGACATCGCCCACCAGCAGGGCTGGTTCCGCGAGGTTGGCCTGAACGTCGAATGGGTGGACACCAACGCCGACTACTTCGCCTCCTTCAACGATTTTTATGCCGGCAAATTTGACGTCGTGGCCTTCACCTAATTTGATTTTCTGCTCTACAACGCGCGCGGGCAGCGCTCCGTGGCGTTCCTGGCCAGCGACTACACCACCGGCGCCGAGGCGCTGATTGCACGCCCCGGCATCACCCAGGTGCGCGAGCTCGCCGGCAAGAAGCTGGGTTTGAGCAAAGGCACCTACCTTGAATACATCTGGACCACGGTCGCGCAGCGCGCCGGGCTCAAAGCCGGCGCGGTGCAAATCGTGGACACGCCGGCCGAAAAAGCCCACGCACTGCTGGCGCAAAAAAGCGTCGACGCCATCCTCACCTGGGAACCGTTCGCCACCCAGGCGCTCACGCTGGTGAACGGCGTGCGCTTGTTCGATACCGCCCAGACCCCGGGGCTGGCATGGGCCGTCTATGCCGTCCAGCCCAAGTTTCTGGAACAGCGCGCCGACGACGTGCAGGCCCTGGCGCGCGTGTGGTTACGCACCACGCGCTTCATCCAGCAAAGCCCGGAGGCGGCCTATGCCATCGTCGCCCAAGTCAACAAAAAAAGTGTCGACGAGGTGCGCGTGTTAACCACCCAAGACCGCGTTCTCGACTTGCGCGACAACCTGACCGCATTCTCGTTCGCCGCCGGGCTTGACTCCCTGCATGGCTCCACCCGGCAGATGAACGATTTCATGGTCGAACGCAACATCGTGCCGACGCGCGTCGACACCGCCCGCTTATTCGAGGCCCGTTTCGTGCGCACACTGCAGGCCAACGACACGCCGCCATGAGGCTGCGCCGCCGGCTGTATCTGGGCATCTTTTTGGTCGCGGTGGTGCCGGCGGCGCTGGTGGTTGGGTTTCATTCCATCACCTACCTGCACAACAGCGAAGCCACCGCCGAAACCCACACGCGCAATCTGGTCAGCGGCACCGTCAAGTTCATCGACGAGCTGCTGCAAAACACCGCGCGCGACGTGCACGGCTTCGCCCTCTCCGACCTCACACGGGCGACGACGCCGCAGGCCATATCACAGCGCTTGCAGTCCTACACCTATGCCTATCCGTACTTCAGCGAAATCCTTTGGGTCAGCCCGCAGGGAACAATCATCGCGTCCTCCAATCCCACCCAGCGCGGGCGGCTGTTGGCGGTTGGTCACGCGGAGCTCGTCGATGAGTTCAACAAGGTGGTGCAGCAGCCGGCTGGGTTGTTGCACGTCAACGATTTCGACGATATCGCACCCAACGCACGCGCCGAGCGCGCACGCCAAAAAACGCTTTCGTTACACCTGTTGCTGCGCGTGAACGACGCGAACAGCAGTATCTTGGGGGTGTTGGTCGCCGCAATTACCACCCCGGCCATCGTCACGTTGCTGGACGACTTGCAACGGCAAATGCCGGATGCACGTTCAGTGGAGTTGTTGAACCAGCGCGGCGAGATTCTGATGAGCAGCCTGCCACAAACCGCCCTGCTCAGCCCCCATCCGTTCGCGCCCTTCATCGCCAAAGCAATGCAAACATCCAGCCAAGCGCCCCAGCAGATGGAAATCGAAAGTGGTGACGACATCTGGGAAGTCGCCGTGGCCGCCACCCACGGCATTAGCGCCGCACACAACGCCACTTGGTATCTGGTAACGGCACAGTCTGAAACCATTATTCGCGCGCCGATCCGCAGCGTGCTGCTGCAAACCTTCGGCCTGTTCATGGCGATCCTGATCGCGAGCTGGTGCCTTAGCCTGTGGATGGCGCACTCGGTGATAAAACCAATCGAGGCCCTGCTCACCACCACCACCCGGCTAGGCCACGGCGATCTGACAGCGCGCGCCGCCGAAGTTAAAGACGATGAAACCGCCGACCTCGCCCGCGCCTTCAATTCCATGGCTACAGCACTCGAACAGGAACGCGGCAGCTTGGCGCAGGTCAACACCACTCTGGAAGCGCGCGTGCACGAACGCAGCGTGGCGATCAACGCGCTGGAGGCCCGCAACCAGCAGAGTCGGCTGCTTACGGAAATGTCCGGCATGCTGCAAAGCACCCACACCCTGGACGAGGCGATGCTGATCTTGCCGCGCTTTCTCACTACGATCTTTGCGCCCCACTCCGGCGCGTTGTACATGATCAAGTCGTCGCTGAATTATCTCGACCTGCTGATGAGCTGGGGCGAGGAACCGCTGGCCAGCAACTTCGAGATCACCGCCTGCTGGGGTTTGCGGCGCGGACAACTGCATGTGGTTGAACCGTCCGGAAACCCGCTGGTCTGCGCGCATGTCAGCGAACAGCGCGGCACCCAGCCGTATGTGTGCGCACCGATGATGGCGCAAGGCACGACCCTGGGTGTGTTGCATGTCGCCTACGCGTCGCTGTCGGCACCGCAAGACGCCGTGCACGGGCGCACCGAGCTGGTTGCCCTGGTGACCGAGCAACTGGCGCTGGCGCTGTCGAACCTGCGCCTGCGCGATACGCTGCGCGAGCAGTCGATCCGCGATTCGCTCACGCGGCTGCACAACCGCCGTTTTCTGGAAGAGTCCATGGCGCGCGAACTGGCCAATGCGCAACGTGAACGCTACCAACTCGCGGTGTTCATGCTGGACGTGGATCACTTCAAACGTTTTAACGACCAGCACAGCCATGAAGCCGGCGACACGGTGTTGCGCGCGCTGGGACGCACGCTGCGCGAGTCGGTGCGCGCCGGCGATCTGGCCTGCCGCTTCGGCGGCGAAGAGTTTACCTTGGTGTTGTTGCACATGGATGCAGTGCAGGCGCGCGTCTGGGCCGAACGCTTGCTGGAACGGGTACGCACGATGGAGGTGCGGTGGAATTCGAAACTACTTCCCCAGATCACCATTTCGCTGGGCTTGGCGCTGTATCCCGGACACGAAGCGAGCACCGAGACGCTGCTCCAGGCAGCCGATCTTGCGCTCTACGACGCCAAGCGCGCCGGGCGCGACCGGCTGGTGGTCAGTGGTGACGCCGAGACATCGACGCCGCCAACATGACCACAATCTTGGTGGTTGAAGACAACCCGGCGCACCTGCGGCTGGCGGTGGCGATCTTGAGCCGCGCCGGCTATGGGGTGTTGCAGGCCGGCGACGCTGCCAGCGCCATGCGTCAGGCACATGAATACCAGCCGGCATTGATTTTGACCGACATCAACCTGCCGGACCGCAGCGGGCTCGACTTGGTACGCGAGCTTAAAAAACGACCCGATCACGCGCGCGATTTCGGTGCTCGCGGTCAGCGCCTACCTGGGCGACCACCCGCGCCGCCACGCGCATGCCGTCGGTTGCGCAGGCTTCATCGCCAAGCCCTATCACTACGGCGAATTGCTCGCCACGGTGGCGAGTGTGCTGGACAAAAACTGATGGCATGCGGCCCGGCCTTTATGAAAATAACCGGCCCCTGCAGCGGGTTATCAATTCGTGATTTTCGGCGCAAGCGGCGCGTCGAGCACCTTCCACACGCCTTTTCCTTTGCTGGCCTTGTCGATGTTGGCGAGCAGTTTCTGGTGCGCCACAAGTTCGTCGCTGTCGGCGCTGATCACCCGCAGACGGGGACGATCAGCACGCAGGCTGGCGCGGCGTAGCGCCGCCGCGTTGTCGGTGCTGGACGCGTTGTCCAGCACCAGGCTGGACTGCCCGCCAGTCATCGCCAGGTACACGTCGGCGAGGATTTCGGCATCCAGCAGCGCGCCGTGCAGATCGCGGTGCGCATTGTCAACGTTCAGACGCTTGCACAAGGCGTCGAGATTGTTTTTCTGGCCGGGATACATTTTCCTGGCCATGGCCAGAGTGTCCGTAACTTGACAATATGCGGAAAACGGCAGGTATGACCCACCGAGCATTTTCAGTTCATGATTCAAAAACCCGACATCGAACGGCGCATTGTGAATGATGACCTCCGCGCCCTTGATGAAGGCCAGCAGATCGTCCACCACCGCCGCGAACAACGGCTTGTCGGCCAGAAACGCCGTGCTGATGCCATGCACCGCCTGCGCCCCGGCATCCACCTCGCGGTTGGGCCGAATGTACTGGTGAAAATGCTGCTTGGTAACGCGCCGGTTGACGAGCTCGACACAACCCACCTCGATGATGCGATGCCCTTGCGCAGGCTCCAAACCGGTAGTTTCAGTATCAAGAACAATTTGTCGCATGGCTAACCTCAAACGATGAAAGCAACTAGGAGCGGCCTGCGGCCGCGCTGATCGCGGCTGCAAGCCGCTCCACCACACATAAAGCCGTCTCCAAACCCAACAGCGCTCCTCTTCAAACCTCCCAGCGACACCACCAATGCGGGTAATCGTGAAAGTCGGCCACGATTCCGACACGCACCGGGTTGTGCAAACAATACCGCACCACTTCGCGGTGGTCTTCATCGCGGCGCAGCGCATGATCATGATATTGCGCTTGCCACAGCGGGCCTGTGCGCTGCAAGGCTTGGTTAATTTGCCGCGCGCTAAAGCGCTTGAAACTTTGCATCACACCCGCCAGCGATCCCACCGACAACTGCGCGACGCAATGTACGTGATCCGGCATCACCACGGCGGCATCCAGCCGGATTTTTCCTTGCTGGTCCAGCCAACGCAGCGCCGCCAGTACGAGCTGTGCAATTTCCGCGTTCTGGAACACCGGCGCACGCGCAAAGGTTGCCGTGGTGAGCAGATAATATTGGCCCGGCAACGCCGCACGCGACCGACGCAAGCGGTGCGAGCCTTTGGCCGGGAATTTTGCGTCAGGGCGTGTCATTTCTGCATTTTGTGAAAACAACTTTTTTGTAGGAGCGGCCTGCGGCCGCGCTGATCGCGGCTGCAAGCCTCTCCCACAAAACTAGAGCGATCAAGAGCAATGGGGCGCATGGCTAACCTCAAACGATGCTGCTTCACCACCCGATGAAAAAAACCTGGATCAGAACGATTTTGATTTTATATTTTGTGGGAGCGGCTTGCAGC
>JANLTU010000121.1:0-7896 GCA_031363085.1 Gammaproteobacteria bacterium | reverse complement strand
GTCATGACTTCCACAAATGACTCTACGCCGTGTCGGTTGCCTTGTGTTTTGTCTACACCCGCGCTCACGCGCGGACTCCGACAAAACCCCCGGCTCCTACGGCTACTCGGGGGTCGTCGCACTTCCTGTGCTCCTTCCTTGCTAAACGCGGCGGGGCTGGCGTAACCATTTTCCGTTGCGATTTTACTAACCGCTGCGCGCGAGTAAATCAAGCGCGCGGCCGCCTGTTCCAGGCGCAGACGCTTGACGTGTTGATGCAGGCTTTCACCGGTAAATGCGCTGAATATGCGATGAAAATGAAACGGCGACAGACACGCTACACACGCCAACTCCTCCAGAAGCAGGGGTTGATGCAAATGCTCCCGTACATACGCAAGCACGGTGTTGATTTTTTGCCGGTAAGACGCGTGGGCACGCTGGCTGTTCTGTGGCATGAACTCCCCCGTATTTTTTTATCTGTGAGTCACGGGCCTCAACCGCCCGCTTGTCCGTTCTTGCTGTTTTGCACGCAACGGCTTCACAAGCTAGAGCAACCAACTTTACTTGTAAAGCCTTGGGAATTTTTTAGAGCCAACACCTGCATCGACAAACAAGAGGGCAATCGTAGATCGAGAAAATTTGATTGACCCACCGCCGTGCGCCGTCGGCGAGCAAGATTAAAACAAAAACCATGCGTTTAATTCGGGAGAGGAATCATGCGAAAAATATCGGCGATTGATCGGTGCGCATTGCGAGTTGGCCTGCTGATTACCTCGATGCTAGGGGCATTGCTGCCATCGGTGGCATCGGCGTACGAGGTTACTTATCTCGGCACTTATTTTATTCCCTCGGGTATCAACGACGAAGGCTGGGTGACGGGAACGGTCTCAGGTCAAGCGACTTTGTTTGCTGGCCGCTTGCGCACGATAAAAACTGGCAGCAGCAGCGCGCGTGCAGTCAACAACAGCGGTGACATTGTCGGCAGTTTTTCGCTACCCGATCCGGTGACCGGCGTGACCACCACCCACGCGTTTCGTCATCGCGATACCGTTAACGGCCCCACCGTTGACGACCTGGGGTCGGCAGCCAACAGCGTGATAGCCAACAGCAACTACAGCGAAGCCTACAGCATCAACACCCGTGGCCAAGTCGTCGGTTTCGCGCGCGTGCAAGTCGCAAGCGCGCCGGTGAAATTTGAAGACCATGCGTTTTTGTACAACGACCGCATGATCGACCTCGCTCTTTTCGTCGGCAAGGATAACTACGCCTACGACATCAACGACGGCGGCGATATCGTCGGTGAGTACAAAACCAGTGATCGTATATCGCATGCGTTTCTTCGGACCAACGACGGACTGATGAACCAAGTCCTGCCCGTGATCGGGACCTCCAGCGTGGCGCGCGCGGTGAATAATCTCGGTCATGTGGTTGGCAACTATACGAAGGATGGAATCACGCACGCTTTTTTATTCGCGGGTGGAAGCCTCAAGGATTTGGGCGCACTCCCCGGCGATACCGCGAGTTACGCGCTCGACATCAACGACCACGATCAAATCGTCGGTTACTCCGTGTCTGCAAGCGGAGTCCAGCGTGCATTTCTCTACGACGGTGCCATGACTGACCTCAGCACCACGGTCGAAACCGGGTCGACAATTACGTTATGGGCCGCCACCGCCATCAATAACAAGGGCGAGATCGTCGGGCATTGCGCCAATGTATATAGCTACCGCTTATCTCCTACACCGCGCGTGGAGTTACTTGAACATCCCAAACTCCCTTGGAACCACACCCCAGTAAGCGGTGACTATTTCGGCTCAATCCTCGCGCTACACGGCGACACATTAGTGGTCGGTGCGCCAGGCGAAAGCGGCGGCAAAGGGGCCTTGTACGTGTATCGTTTTGAGAACGGGTGGATCGAAAAGCAACACCTCACTGCACCGAACGAAATGACGAATGATCGTTTTGGAGGCGCGTTGGCCTTCGACGGCACCACGTTGGTTGTAGGTGCTCCGGGTCGTAACAGCGCACCCTCGGCAGCTAGTCCGGTTAACTCAGGTACCGTATTGCTGTACAGCCTGCAAAATCAGCAATGGACGTTTACCCAAGAATTCGGGGCAAACGACGCTGCAAATGGCGATGGTTTTGGCAATTCCGTTGCACTCTTCGAGCAAACACTACTCGTTGGTACAGCAAAGAATGCCGCCTACATTTTCGCGGCAAATAATGGCCAATGGGCTCAGTTGCCAAGGCTCACCAGTGCGAGTTCTGGAGTCTCGTTAAACGCGTTGGCTGCGCGCAGTAACACACTTGTGCTGGGCTCAAGACGCAGCTGCTACTATTGTGTGACGCTATTCGATATTTATGAGCGAAACGGCGCAGCGTGGGAACTCAAGCAATCGATAGGTTTGTACGTAGATTACTTTGGACCCGTGAATGCGGTGGCGCTCACCGACGCCCGAATCGCACTTGGACATTATTACGGAACCTCAGTTGAGATTTACGAACGCTCCGGCGTCGATCCGGCCGCGCCGTGGGTACGCACGGATTCAATCAAACGTATTTTTTCCTCAGTGGCCAACACGTACTATCCGCAGGGATTTGGTTCCGCGCTTGCCGGCAGCGGCGACCAGTTGGTAGTTGGCGCACCGTTTTCATATATTAACAACGTCAACGACACTACAGGCACAGCGTACCTCTACGAACGCGTCGGCCCGTATTGGGTCGACCGTAAAAAAATCACGCCCCGCGAATCGCAGTCCGGTAATTACTTTGGAAGTGCGATAGCCATCTCGGGCAATACTGTAGCGGTGGGAACCAATTTCCCCACCGGAAGCGCCCACGTTTTTTCGCTCTGTGTTTCGGCGTGCACCGATATCTTCTCCGCCGATGTCGCGGTGAACGTGACCGCCACAGCAGACACCGTGCCCGTGCTTGGCAATGTGACTCTGCATGTTACCGTGACCAACAACGACACGGCGAATACCGCCAACGGCGTGATGCTGGAATTCAGCGCGCTCAATGCGTCGCACGTTTCCGCGCCGACCGATTGTGTGAATTTGGTGGGTAAAACGGTGTGCCGTGTTGGAAACTTAGGGCCTGGCGTCTCGAAGACTTTCGACATCACACTCACTGCGTCGGGGACCACGCGCGACATGGTCACCGACGTGCTGGTGAAGACCAGCGGACCAGACGCCAAGCCCGCGAACAATGCGCAGATGATCACCACCTTGGTCACGCCCACGGGCAAACCCGCGCTCACGATCACCGGACTCACCCACATGAGCGCGGATAAAACCACGCTCGTGCTCGCCGACGACGACACCGCCAGCGTTAGTTTTGAACTGCGCAGTGTTTTTCTGTCGCTCAACGGAAACAAAGTGGCGGTTGAGTTGGACGCCGTTCGTATTTCCGATAAAAATTCCAGCGTGCCAGTCGATGTCGGGCCGTTTAGCGCCGGTGCGCATACCGTGACCGTGCAGGTGCACGACGCCCAGGGCACCATCCTCGCGAGCGCTAGCATTAACTTCACGGTTAGGTTGCTGGTGCCGGGTCTCATCTTGAAGCGTCCGCAGAATAACGAGCCGATCGAATGCGGATTAAACGAATCGGTGTTGATGGATTACCTCACGCCCAACTGGCCGATAGCGCCGAACGGAAAATCTATTGTGGTGATCCGTGATCAAGTCACCAGTCAACACTACACCGCTTTAGAGCCGATGGATTTGTGCAGGTTGCCCGACGGCGAGCACGTGCTGGAATTACGTCTGGTCAACGCGGCGGGCGTGGTGAAGCAATCCGTAACGGCAGCATTTACCGTGCGGCGCGTGTTACCGAATGTGGAGCTCACCTTGCCCAAAGAAGGTGGCCGTTATTTGCGTGGCTTCGATATGCTGTTTGAATTCGTGCATACAACCCCCGCCACCCGCGCACAGCTAATTCTCAACGACGGCCCGTCGCAAACGGTTAATGTCAACAGCCGCTCCTTGGCGATTGCCGCCGAGCAATTACTTCCTGAAAAAAATCACATCGTGCTGCAATTGTTCGACGGCGACACGCCGTTGCCGTCAGTCGAGCGCGTGTTTTATGTGCAGGATGCCACCAGCGATGCATCCGCTTTAGCCGCGAGTGCAAAATCGGGTGGCGGTGCGGTGGATGTGTTGCTGTTGGTATGGATGGTCGTGGTGTTGTCATTTCGATTGCGCCTAGGGCGATGGCGTTTTGAAAAAAATGCAGATGGGGAGGAACGGTCGATGCGGCTGAAAAACAGGGTGTGCGGTGTTATTGCGCTGAGCCTGCTGAGCAGTGCGGCAGCACAAGCAGGGGAGTATCAAATCACCGATCTGGGAACGTTCGATCCGCAGAGTATCAACGATAAGGGTTGGGTGGCCGGCACTGCCAATGGACAAGCAACATTATTTGCCGGGCGGCTGCGTACGGTACAAACCGGAATAAGCGTTGCTCGGGCGGTGAACGACGCTGGACAAGTTGCAGGAACGTATCCCTTCCCATACACCGACTCCGGTAACAATCCCGCTACCGCCACGCACGCATTTCGTTACATAGATACAGCGAAAGGGCCGAACAATAAAGATCTGGGCTACCTGCCGAAAGACGGCTATGTCAGCAACAAAAGCGAAGCGTTCGGTATCAACAACTCGGGTTACGTGGTGGGTTATACGGAAATTCAGAAGAGCGCGATGCCTCTCGTATATCAAGAGCGCGCTTTCGTCTTTGTCGACGCGATGCGCGACTTAGGTATTTTCGATACCGTGAATGGTGTAATCGTGGGAGGAGTCAGCGCACGCGCCTACGGCATTAACAACCGAGGCACGCTTGGTGACATCGTTGGCGCTTACAAAAAAAGTGACAACAACGAGTACGCGTTTCTGATCGCGGGCAATATGTCCAGCACCTTGCCCAAACTCAACGGTGCTCGTAGCGTTGCGCGGGCGGTGAACAACAACGGGTTGGTGGTAGGCTATTTTTATCCCACAGCGACCGGCGAGAAACACGCGTTTCTCTATGATCCAGGCAATCCCGCGAATCCGGACGACGATGTCTTGACTGATTTGGGAATGCTGACAAGCGACACCATCAGCGACGCCTACAGCATTAACGATCAAGGCCAAATTGTGGGTTATTCAGCGGTCAAGAACAGCAACGGTGTCGAAATCAAGCGTGCGTTTTTATACCGGAACGGCGTCATGCAGGATCTCAGCTCGCTGTTGACGACCACCACCGGTTGGCGCTTGCACACGGCGGTGGCGATAAACAACGCGGGCGAAATCGCGGGCATGGGGGACTATCGAGACACCAGCTCTTACCTGGCTACGCGCGCCTACCGGCTGTCGCCACTGCAACCGGTATCGTTGGCTGCATTTCCAGCGCTCAAACCGGACAAGGGATTCCCCGGCGCCAACGATAACTTCGGAAACACGGTCGCGATCAGTGGTGACACGATGGTGGTCGGGGCGCCCGGCGAAAACAGCTACCAAGGCGCGGCTTACGTGTATCGCTTTGTGAATGGCGCGTGGTTGTGGAAGCAACGCTTGGCGGCGCCGACGGCCGTTAGTGGTGATCGCTTTGGTTTGAGTGTGGCGATCGACGGCGGGGCGTTGGTCATCGGCGCGCCATACCGTGCGTCTTGCATAGGGGCTGCGTTCGTCTTTGAGCGCACCGGTGACCAGTGGGACTTCGTACAGGAAGTTTCGCCAAAAGCAGCACCAACCAGCGCTTGTTTTGGATGGTCGGTAGCGATTAATGGCCAGATTCTCGTCGCGGGCAATGGCAGTGTAATTCAGGGCGCCACCATTTTTCGTCGCATTTCTGGACGGTGGGTGGAACAGCAACCGCTCCCGGTCCCAGATTATGTAACCCTGTTTGGACATACTGTTGCGATTAGCGACGGCGTCGTAGGTGTAACCGCCCGAGCGACTTCAGGCACAACCGATGTCTATATTTTCCAGCAAGGGGCTACCCAATGGATCTTGATGCAACGCATTCCCATCGGTTTTGACATTTACTATTCGCTCTACCCGTACAGCTATTCATATGATGCCAGCCGTTTGTTCCAAATTGACCACAACCGCCTCGTGATTGGCGTGCCTTCACAGTCCCGGGTTTATGTCTACGAGCATGCGCCCCTCGATGCGTCAGCCCCTTGGGTATTGACAGACCAAGTCACTCCGGTCACAGACAAAACGCTGGCAAGTTCAGTTGGCTACGCGAGTTTTGGCGCATCCGTCGCGATGGATGGCGACCTACTGCTGGTCGGCGCACCGTGGGGTGGTTTATATACGGATGGGAGCTCAACCTATTCCGGTGCGGGGGTGGTCTACGTTTACGAACACGTTGGTCAGTACTGGATTAGTCGCAAGCGCTTCACGGCGAGCACCGATACCGGTGCGGATGCACAGGCGGGGAAATATTTTGGTCACGCCCTGGCGCTAACTGGGACCTTGCCCGGTAGCAGCGTGGTGGTGGGTAGCAATTTCGCCAGCGGCGCGGCCTACGCATATTCGTTGTGTTCGGGTGACTGCGCGAAGCGCTCCAGCGCCGATCTTTCAATTGAGTTCTTTGCGCTGGAACCCAGCAGCGTGCCGGTGTTTGGTGTGGCGAGATATCAGATCAAGATCACGAATCACGATTCGTCGAACACCGCCAACAAAGCTCAAGTCACGCTCGCGATTCCCCCCAGCGCGACCTTCGATTCGGCTTCACCGCAGTGTTCGAAAAGCTTTGACAATGTGGTGTGCGGACTCGGGGATGTGGCTGCCGGAGCAAGCGTTGTTGTCGACGTGAATCTCGGCGTGCCCCTGCAAATCGGCACAATGAGCGTGACCGCGCGGGTTGGCGCTGTCGGCCCCGATCCCGATCTGAGCAACAACAGCGCGACAATAATCACGGAAGTCACGAGCGCTGTCGCGCCGCAGGTGCGCATTACCGAACCCACCGCAGGGCTGGTGCTGCGCTTCGAGGGCGACGACCTTCAGCTTAAGTTTAGCGTCGATAATGTGTTGTTTTCGCCGGGAGGCAACGTCGTGGAGGTGGTGTGGGAAAACACCAAAATTCAAGTGTATTCAGCGATCGGCAGCGTGAGTCTGGGCAAAGTGAACGGCGGTGTACATGCCGTGAAAGTGATGGTTCTTGACAATAATAGAAAAGTACTTGCGCAGGCCGATGTGACGTTCGTTGTGAAGGTAGTAACCCCCACCGTCGTCATCGACTACCCGAAGCCGAACGTACCCGTGCTCTGCGATGGCACACCGGTTTCGCCGCGCTTCACCGTGCAGACGATGCCGGCCGGTACCGTGTTGGAGTTAATCGTGGACGAAAAACCGCGGATGAGCGCGGCGGCAGTCGGACAGTTGACTCTGAATTTATGCGATTTCTCCCAAGATCAGGATCACATATTGACATTGCGCATGATGGGCACAACGTATTCGGCCAACGTCGTGTTCCGTACCGCGGAGGCGCATCCCGGATTTGAACTCACCGTTCCCATCGATAACCACTGGTACTCGCGCAGCACGTTCGAAATGATTTACAAAACGTTGCACTACAAACCCAACACGCGGGTGGAATTGCGCATTAATGGCAACGCACCGATCGCGCTGAATCCGCAGGATGACACGTTCATTCCTCCGTCGGAGCAACTGGTCGTAGGAGCCAACACCCTGTCCGTTACGCTCTACGATGGCGACACCGCAAGTCCACCCATTGTGCGCACGTTTAATGTGCAAGACGCAGTTGCTGAAGCGCCCGCAAAGAGCGGTGGTGGCGGCGGCGCGCTTGATCTACTGGCGCTGGGAATCGGGATCGCACTATTGCGTAGACGTGGCACTTACCGTAGGCAGCGTTTGGTTCATGCTACGGCGGCGTCACGATTCCCACGCGTGTCGCTTGCGTCTCGCCCAG
>JANLTU010000043.1:0-13789 GCA_031363085.1 Gammaproteobacteria bacterium | reverse complement strand
GTCACAAAAAGGCGGCGAGCTCCATGTGACAAAATGTATTTCTCCCAACGAATGCATTTTTTTCATCAATCAAACCGTAAAGTTTGACGATATAGAAGAAAGCAAGGTGCATTGATGAGTTATGCGAAAAGAAGTACACCAAGGATAAACTCTATGCCGAGTTCGGCGTCGGGTCCGGGTTGCGCGCGCTGCTCGACCCGCGCGCCTTATTGGTAGCGCTGCCCAATGTCATCCGCGTGCTTCCCAAGCTTCCGGGTATACCGCTGTGGGGCAAGGGCGTGTTGGGACTTCCCGCCGATTTTCTGATTGCAACCGACGGGCGAGTACTCGCGTGCCAGTACGGAAAGCATGCCGACGACCAGTGGTCGGTGGACGAGCTCCTCGCACTCGCGCGTAAACACGTCTCATAGAGGAGCGTTTCATAGTGTCGGCAAATAACGTCGGCTTAAATTTAACCGCTTAAGTGCATGAAAGTGGCATGAGGGTCAGGCACCAATAGAGCTATTTTTGCACGTTGCCCGTGCGAGCAACGTTCGAGTTCCCAGCCGTCCGCGATGCGGCGGATGATTTCGTAAGTCCGACCACTAGTGTCCGGTTAAATCGTGAATAGATTCAGTTGATTGCAAAGGTCGATCTCATTGGAGTTGTAACGGCTGCCGGAAAACGCTTTTGATAAAGGCATTTTCTCGAAAACCGAGACCGACAAGATCTGTAGCAAAGTGTAGAGCGAGGCATTGAGGTGAAGCTCCTTTTTGACGATGGCGATCAGCACGTAGGTGGACACGGCGCAGCAGATTTGTGTCTTCACTGCGTTCGGGCTCGTGCCCAGAAAGCGCTTGATGCGCAGGTGTTGTTTGATCCATTTGAAGAACAACTCCACTTGCCAGCGACTCTTGTACAGCGCGGCAATCGTCAACGGCGGCAGCGTCGTGTTGTTGGTCAAAAACACCCGCGTCTTGCCCGACGCGGGATCCTTGAAACGGATGCGCCGCAAATGCTCGGGATAGTCCTTCGATACATAGAAGCCGTTGAGGCGTATCGCCTGATCGCACATGACCCATGACCCCTGTGGCTCGGTCGGTGTTGGCCGAATACACGCGCCGGGCATTCATGCCGCGTTTGGCGCGGGTGACGAAGAAGGCACCCGCCTGATGAAGCGTGAAGAGTCTGCCGAAGTCCAGGTAACCGCGATCCATCACGTAAAAGGCACCGGCTTCGATGGGCAGCAGGTCCAGCACGTTGACGTCGCCCAGCTTGCCGTCGCTGATGTGAATAAAGGCCGGAATCGCACCGCGCAAGTCCAGCAGCGTATGCATCTTCACTGCCGCCTTGGTCGTGCGAAACGGCGCCCAGTCGAACAGACTCAAACACAGGTCGATGGTGGTCGAATCCAGCGCGTAGACCGTCGCGTCCAGCGCAAGCCCCGTGGGTTCTTTGGCATACAGGTCGCGGGCGCGCACGATCAGACGCATCGCCAGTGCATGATAAATGCGCCAGTCGCGCAGGTTCAGTGCGTCCGCGAGCGTGGTGCGGGCGGGTACGCCGCTCAAGCCCATATGAAACAGTTTCGCCGGCTTGGCAGCCAAGCAAGATTCGATGTCGCGCAACGACTCGCGCCAGGTCAATTGCGCAGATGCAAACACCTTCGCCTTGCGAAACACATCGGCACAGTCCAAGGTAAGGTGCGGACTCCCGCATCTCCATTGTGCCGGTCGACGATGCGTCCAAAGGTTTTCCACGGCACGTACTCCATGACTTGTGCAAACAGCGTCTTGCCCACGTTCATACGTCACTCCCGGATTATCAAATCCGAAAGGATCGCAAATGCTGATTCTGAAATTCAAATCGTGGACACCCATGAATCGTTTAAAACCCTCTTCCACACTGACTTCTTTGCGCGCTCGATTCAAATAAACCGGACACTAGTGAAGTCCGACAGGCTGCTACTTAAGCAAGTTTCGATTTACGTTCGGCGGGTTCGCGCCGCAGCGTCTGAAATGCCGCCGGGCGCCAGGGCCGCATCGCGACGATCATGCTGACCTGCTGGCGTTGTTCCAGCGACAGGTGCATGTCGGTTTCATTCAGGTCTTTGAAGTCCCGTTCCAGACGGCGGGCGTACTCGGCGAGTTTGCGCGTCGAGGCTTGCGACAGCATTCCCGACAGCACCATCCACACTTCACCCGGTCGGCTGAAATCATTGTGTAAAAATTCATCGCGCAAGCGTTCTACAAAAAAGTGCTGGATGGGGCCGTTTTTGCGCCAGGAAAAATTCGTCGCGATCAGCAATTTGATGCGGTTTTTCGGCAATAACTCGATCAGCTTCAGCCGGTCCAGCTTAGCCAGTTCGTGTATCAATTCTAGCTCGGAAAAATGGTAGTACTCGATGATGTCCGCGAATGAATAGCGGTTGGTCACCAAATACGCCACCAGAAACAAGCGCGGATCGGCGACCAGCTCACGTTCCTGCTGCTCGCTCAGCTCGATAAGCTTGCTGCTGTGAGCTTCCACCATCTTCACCAAGTCGGTAATGTCGATTGACAACAACCGGCACACTTGATCGAAGCGTTCCAAGGTGAAGCTGGATTCGGCGAACATGCGCTTGACCGTTGCCATGCTCAAGCACAAATCGCGCGCGACATCTTGATAACGCACGCCGTGGGTCTTTAAAGCGCGCTTCAGCGCACCTACCAGTGCCTGTGTTTGACTCATCGCCACCCTCACCTTGCCGGAAAAAGTCTCACCACACGACACCTAGCGGTGGTGTTGTATGCAACTTTACTCAATATCGTTGAGCCTGCCCACAGCCGCCCAGCACAGTAGCCGCACCCAACACTCGCGGTGCCGGCCATGACCACGCACACCACTTGTTCCAGAAATTATGCCCGCGTCTTAATGCTGTTGCTCGGCTTGTTTGTGTTCCGGGTGATTGCGCAATTGCTGGTCTTGAATTTAAACCTGCCCCTGCTGCCGCCCTTTGATGCGTGGCATAGCGCCCTGCTTCCCTATCCAACGCTGGTGGCGGCACAGATTGCCATCATCGCGATCTGCACTTCGTTGTGTGTGCGCATGCTGCGCAACGCGATTACACCGCGAAAAAATCTCGGCACGCTGCTGCTCATTTTCGGCGGCATCTATTTCGCCGTCATGCTGCTGCGCCTGACCCTGGGCCTCACGGTACTCGCAACGCATGCTTGGTTCGCGCAGCACTTGCCCACCGTATTTCATTTCGTGCTGGCCAGCTTTGTTTTGGTGCTAGGTCATTTTCATTTCACACAGGCGCGGGGCATGTATGCACACCCTGCTTGAAAAAATGACTCCCTGGCTCATCTACCCGTGCGTGATGATGGCCAGCGTTGCCGCCTATTTTAGCTTGCTGAACATCAACACACCCCTGCTGGCAGCGATCTACGTGCCAGTTGTTGGCAGTGCATTGTTGATCACATTTTTCGAGTGGCGCACTCCGCATCGCCGCGCATGGCATCCGCGCGCGGCGGAAATAAAAACCGATGCGCGGTACCTGCTCGTCGTGCAAGTCGCGTTACCGTACTTGGTGTCGATGGCCTTCATGCTGTGGCTGGTGCAACCGTTGCGCGCGCTGCATCTGCCGCTTGCAACTCTGTGGCCGCAGCACTGGAGTGTCGCCGCGCAAACGCTGCTGATGATTTTGTGCGCGGATTTTTTACGTTACTGGCTGCACCGCGCCGCACACGCCAACCGAACTCTCTGGAGTTTACACGCCGTTCATCACGCGCCCACCCGCCTGTATTGGCTCAATGTCGGGCGCTTTCACCCGCTGGAAAAACCGTTGCAAATGCTGCTCGACGGCTTGCCCTTCCTGCTGTTGGGAGTGAGCGAAGCAGTGATCGCGCTGTACTTCGTGCTCTACGCGGTCAACGGCTTTTTCCAGCACTGCAATATCCGTTTGAACTATGGCCTGCTCAATTATGTTGTCGGCAGCGCCGCCACCCACCGCTGGCATCACGCGCGCGCACCGCAGCGCAGTTGCAACTTCGGCAACACCGTCATCGTTTGGGATCTGCTGTTCGGCACTTGGTATTTACCTAAACATTGCAACGCCGACGACGTGGGTGTGCGCAACAAAAATTATCCGCAAAGCTTTGCTGCGCAACTGCGCGCACCGTTTACGCCGCAGCTTGCCGAGCAACCGGTGCCGCTATTGTCATGGCGCGAAATCGCACTGCGATCCTTGCTATGGGCGGTGATGCGATGGCGCCGTGTGCGCGATTACTTGCCGCTGTGGTACGCCGCCCAGCATCCGGCGCGTGCACAGCAACGCGTACTGCAACGGATTCTCACAACAAACAAACACACGCGCTTTGGTAACGAACACGGTTTTGAAAACATCCGCGACTACACGCGCTTCCAACAGCAGGTGCCGGTCCAAACTTACGAAAGCGTGCGTCCTTATGTTGACCAACAAGCCTATGCGCGCACGCCCGCGCTTACCGCGCAAACGCCAATGCTGTACGCGCGCACCAGCGGCACCACAGCGAAACCGAAGCTGATTCCGGTGGTGCCGGCAGCGCTGGATCAGTACCGCACGCAGCAGCGTCTGTTGTGTTGTATGCAGTACGCACGCTGCCCACAAGCGTTCACCGGCAAGGCGCTGGGTCTTGTCAGCCCGATGATGGAAGGCGTGCTTGCGGGCGGCGCGCCGTTCGGTTCGATCTCCGGCTATTTGTACCGGGCCATGCCGCGCGGGATGCGCAAGCACTACCTCGTGCCTTACGACGTTTTCGAGATCGAAGACCACGAGCTGAAATACCTCGTCGTGCTGCGGCTGGCCTTGCAGGAGCCCAACCTGACATATCTGGCGGCGGCGAATCCATCGTCATTTTTACGCCTGCTCGAATTAGTCAATACACGGCGCGAAGCGCTGTTCGAGAGCGTGGCCAGCGGAGCATTTCCAGACATCGATCACTTGCCCGAGCCGGCGCGCACGGTGATCCGGCGCCGCTTGCACGCCGATCCGGAACGCGCTGACGCACTGCGCGCGCTGCCGGAAAAGCGCGATCTAAGCTACGCCGACCTGTGGCCAACGCTACAGATGGTAACGACGTGGTCAGGCGGCAGTTGCGGCATCGCCTTAAATACGCTCAAGGCCAAGTTGCCGCAGCACACCGTCGTTTATGACCTGGGCTACATCGCCAGCGAGTTGCGCGCGACCTTGTCGTTGGATGGCGGCGCCGCCGGCCTGCCGATGTTGCGACAGCATTTCTTTGAATTTGCAGAACGCGCTGCCTGGGAACAGGGACACGCCAAATTCGAAACCCTGGAACAACTGCACGACGGCGGGCAGTACTACGTGTTCGTCACCACCGCGTCAGGTCTTTACCGTTACGCGATGGACGACGTGGTGGAGGTGAGCGGATTTTTCCAGCGCACCCCGTTGCTAATATTTCTGCAAAAAGGCGCCGGCGCAACCAATCTTATCGGCGAAAAACTATACGAGTCGCACATCATTGCGGCGGTGCGCCGCACTGAAATTCGCTTTGGAATTCGCAGTGTGTATTGCGCCGCTGTTGCCGATGAAACCAACCCTTCCTACACGTTCTATCTCGAAAGCGACGGAAGCCTGCCATGTGCGTCGCACGCGCTCGCCACGTATCTCGACGCGCAGCTTTGCGAACTCAACTTGGAATATCGCAGCAAGCGCACCAGCGGACGTCTGCGGCCGCTGGCGGTGTATGCACTGCGCGCCGGCACCGCCGAACGTTACAAGCAACAACGCCTGCGCAGCACACGCCGCGAAGCGCAATACAAACCGGTGATTTTGCACTATCGCCGCACGCTGGAATTTCCGTTTCAAGACCATTGCATTACCACCACCTCATTGGAGAGCCACCATGGCTAACAGCAAATTGCGGCACCTCACATTTAAGCGCCTCGTGATCCCGTTCAAAATCGGCTTCAAGCACGCGCAAGCGCAGCGGCACAGCACCGAAAGCCTGTGGGTGCACGCGACCAGCGTAGACGGTGTGCACGGTTACGGCGAAGCCTGCCCACGCCATTACGTCACCGGGGAAACACTCACTGGCGCCGTAGAATTTTTGCGCACCCACGCCGCCTCGGTGCAACGTGAAGTGCACAATGTCGACACTTTGCGCGACTGGCTGCACACCCACCGCGCCGAGATTGATCGCAATCCCGCCGCAAGCTGCGCGCTGGAATTGGCGCTGCTGGAGGTGTTTGCAAAAGCGCAGCAGCAATCGGTCGAAGCCTTGCTGAACCTGCCTGCGCTGCAGGGAACATTTCGCTACAGCGCCGTGATTGGCGATTGCGATGCCCAAACATTTGCCACGCTGCTTCAGCGTTATCTGCACCTGGGCATGTACGATTTTAAAATCAAACTCAGCGGCGATCTGCGCCGCGACCACGACAAACGCTCCATTCTGGAAGCCCACCGCCACGAGACGTTGCGGGTGCGCGCCGATGCCAATAATTTGTGGCGTAACGCCGATGACGCCATCGGCTATTTGCACAAGCTTGACTATTCATTCTGGGCCATCGAGGAGCCGGTACGCCCCGGTCATTTTGCAGCGCTGACGCGCGTGGGTAGCGCGCTGGAGATTCCCGTTATTCTGGACGAGAGCGTGACGCGTATCGAACAGCTCGCCGCGCTACGTGACGCACCACACCGCTGGATCGTCAATCTGCGTCTGTCAAAAATGGGCGGCTTGCTGCGTTCGCTAAACTTTGCAGCCCAAGCACGCGAGTACGGCATTCCGCTGATCGTCGGCGCGCACGTCGGCGAATCCAGCCTGCTCACACGCACCGCGCTGAGCGTGGTCAATGCACAGCGCGCCTCGGTGCTCGCCCAGGAAGGCGCATTCGGCACGCACCTGCTTGCACATGACGTGTGCGCTGCGCCGTTAATGTTCGGCAACGACGGCGTGCTGGACGCACCGCCGCCCGCTGCCGGCTGGGGGCTTGCGATCAACATCGACTCAAGTCAACAACCGGACCTTGCCTATTAATGCACGTCATTGCCGGTAAAATTTCTACCCTAAGCGGTGCCTACGTCTTATTCCATTGCCAATTTAAAACGAGACTAGGCGGCCCCGCCGCAGACAGTGCAGTTGCACGCAAGGTGGGGCAATAACCTATCGTTTTAAATTGGAAATGGAATTATTGTCTTCGGAGCTTGTGCAAAGGCGAAGCCGGTAAGGAGCTCACAAAATGATGGCGTCCATGCTTAACGAACTGCGCGCGCTGATTGAAAGCGCTAATCCGCTAGCCCTGATGGCGTGGGCTACCGGCTATTTCACGCTGCTGTATCTGTACTTCGCCAGCGCCGCGCTGTTGCTGGCACGCGCGCTGCAGCACCCGCTGGTCAGCGCGCCCATCGCAGCCGCGCAGTACGCGCGCGAGCTGGTTAATTCGGCACGCTCAATTGCGATTTTCGGTAGCGGTATCGCCATTCCCTGGGGCTTGGTACACCTTGGCATCACTGGAATTCGCTACGATGCGTCCGGAGCGCGCATCGCGGCGGAGTTATTTCTGCTGATCATTTGGAATGACCTGCATTTCTACGCGATGCACCGCCTGCTGCACACCCGCTTGCTCAAGCCAGCGCATGCCGCGCACCATCAATCCATCGTGGCGAGCCCGTATGCGGCGTACAGCTTCAGCGCCCTCGAAACGGCGCTGCTGGGCAGCGTCATGCCGCTTGCGATGCTGGGCCACAATTTTTCGGTCGAGGCTCTGCTGCTGCTGCCGGTCTGGTCGATCACGATCAATACTCTGGCACATTCCAATTGTGATTTATTTTACTGGGCCAAAACCGATTCGCTCCTACACTTTATCCGGCGTCACCAAATTCATCACTCGCGTTACCACGGCAACTTCGGATTTTTTTTCCCGCAACTTGACCGCTGGTTTAGCACTGCGTCGAGTGCCTCTCCAGCAAAATGCAACTCCACCTCCGGCGGTCAACCATGACACCTTTCCAGCGCGCATTTATTACCCGAACCGCTGCGTTTTTACCGGGCGCAGCGATTAACAATGAAGCGATGGATCGCTACATCGGCTCGATCAGTAAAATATCTTCTCGCATCAAGAGAAAAATTTTGGCGGAGAACGGCATTCAGTCGCGCCACTATGCCATCGATCAGGACGGCCGGAGCCTGCACTCCGTCACCTCGATGGGCGCGCGCGTCGCGGCGGCGCTTGCGCCCACCGAACAGCGACCGCAGTTCCTGGCGGCGGCCACCACCGGCGGAGACTGCGCGGCACCCGGTTTAGCCAACCTGATTCAGGGCGAGTTGCACTGGCCGCCGCTGGAAACACTATCCATCGCCGGCATCTGCGCCGCCTCCATCGGCGCCCTCAACGCGGCGGCACACGCGGTGGAATCCGGCGCAGCCAGCGACGCCATCGCGTTGGCGAGCGAGTTTCCGTCGCGGCTGTTCAAGCAATCGCGCTTCACGCAACGTAATGCCGATGTGGATTTCAACGCGCATTTCTTGCGCTGGATGTTGTCCGACGGTGCCGGCGGCGTGTATATCGCGAATCAACCCGCCGCAGCGGGCCTGTCGTTGCAGATCAAATGGATACACCAAAAATCTTTTTCCGGCGACCTGCCCACCTGCATGCAAGTAGGCATGTCGCTGGACACACCGCCGCTGGGTTACCTCGACTATCCGACCTTGGACGCGGCTGAAAAAGCCGGCGCGTACGACCTGCGCCAGGATATTCGTCTGCTGCCCCGGCTGTTCGATCTGGGCATGCACGAATACGCGGCGTTGGTCGGCAAAGGACACCTTGATCCCAAACGTGTGGACTGGTTTTTGTGTCACTACTCGTCGGAACGCTTCAAGCCGGTGGTGGCCACCTTAATGGAAGAGGCCGGTCTCACCATCCCGGCGCAAAAATGGTTTTCCAATTTATCCTCCAAAGGCAACACCGGTTCGGCGTCGATTTTCATCATGCTGGATGAATTCGTTCGCACCCACGGCGATCACTTCAAACCGGGTCAGCAGATCTTCGGCTTTGTGCCGGAATCCGGCCGGTTTTCGGTTGCGTATTTTCTGTTGGAAGTGGTCGGGCCCCAGCCTGCACCCAGCGCGAGCAACGCATCTTTCACAACGGCGGAAGCACTGGCGCCGCCGCCGCACATCGACGACGCGAGCGCTTCGCCACCGGTTGCTGCGCTGCTCGTGGATCTGATGGCGGTGTGGCATGACTATCGTTCCGAGGTGTTCCGCACGCCGCTGGCGCAACGCATTCTCGGCGGCCGCGTCAACCCGGCGGACTACCTCGCCTGGATGAGTTGCTGGATTCCGCAGGTTCGCGAAGGCAGCCTGTGGATGCGCCGTGCGGCGTCGAGCATGACACTACGCTTTAGCGAACTTACCAACTTGGTCCAAACCCATGCCGGCGAAGAACACCTCGATTGGCAAATTCTCTATGACGATTACCGGCGCGCGGGCGGAACCCTGACGCCGCAGCAATTGGCACGTAATCCCGGCGGAGAAGCACTCAACGCCTTCATGCACGCATACGCAGCGCGAACCGATCCCATCGGGCTGCTGGGGGGCATCTACATCATCGAAGGCACCGGACAACGAATCATCCCGACGCTGCTGCCGCGCCTGCGGGATCAGTTAGGCGTGCCGCTGAGCGCACTTAAATTCCTGGACTACCACGGCGAGAACGACCAGCACCATATGCGCCGCTGGCTGGACGCGGTACACCTGGTCGCCCGCACCGCACCCGACGAACTGCACCAGATCGCGCGCGTCGCACGCACCGTGGCCACGCTCTATCTGCAACAATGGCACTACGTCGACCTTTCTAATTGAAGCGTTTCGCATGAGAAAAACCGCCCTCCCCCGCGACGCTGCGTTTCTAGAACAAGCTCACGATCCGGATAATCCGGATCCGTGGCAAACCCTGTGGCTGGATTGCTCGACGCCGCTCATCCCGCAGGTCAAGCAGGCTTGGCTGTATGATTCAAGTAGCGCATCGAGACAATTTTTGCTGCCGTTCGCGCGCCCGCTGACCCGAGGCGTGATCATGGTTCTGAGCATGGTAAAAATGCTGCTGCCCAATTGGCTGGCGTCGTCGCGCTTGCTGCATCGCTTGCTGGCGTGGGCGCTGGCACGGTTCGCGACCCCCGAAGCCAATTGGCTTATCCTGCGGCACTTCTGGATCGGCACTGAAATTCTGGCGTTTCTCAACGCCAACATCAAAGGCGGCGGCGTGGAAATGAATCCGCTGCAACCCCAAGACGTGCCCGACTTGGCGGACAACATGTTCATCAAGCACGACCTGAATCTTTTCAACTTCATCACGCGCCTTAATTTGCAACTGCGCGCACACGCGATCACCGACATCCAACCGCGCCCCGCGCTGGATTTCTCCATGATTTCAGAGAGCGGGCATTTCCCGATTGCGCCGCAAAACGCCGGCTGGCTGAATGTTATCGATCTGCAAACCTGCATCGACTTGTTTACGCCGCTGTATCAACTCTTCCTCACCGATCACGATTTCAAGCGCTCGGTGCATTCGCTGCAACTCGACGAAACCATCGGTATCTACGCGGCAAGCGTCCTGGGCATGCCGGAGCGGCTGCTATTAGTCAATAACAAGCACCCTTTGGTGATCCCCGCCACCTGGTCGGCGGGCTACCGCTTGGTATTACACGGACTGTCGGCGGAAATGCTGCATGCATTATTGGTGACGGAAAAACACAAACAACGCGGGATAAATTTTGCGCAAGGCTAACCCGGCAGTAAACTGCCGGGCAGCATCGTCAGCGCAAATATCGGTTGGGGGAAAACATGTACACATTATTTCGCTGGTTACTGCGCGTGTTGCTGCGCCTGTGTTACCGGGTACGGGTGGACGGCATGGAGCATTATCAACAGGCCGGCACGCGCGTGTTGATCGTGGCCAATCACACGTCGTTTCTGGATGCGGTATTGCTGGCGGCGTTTTTTCCTGACCGACTTACGTTTGCGATCGACAGCTTCCACGCGCAGCGCTGGTATGGAAAGGTGGCGCGATTGCTGGTGGATCTGTTTCCGATCAATCCGATGAATCCCTTGTCGACCAAATCGCTGATCAAATATGTGAAGGAAGACCGGCGCGCGGTGATTTTTCCGGAAGGGCGCATCACCGTCACCGGCTCGCTGATGAAAATTTATCAGGGACCGGGCTTGATCGCCGACAAATCCGCCGCGATGGTGTTGCCGGTGCGCATCGAAGGCGCGCAGTACACGCCGTTTTCGCGCTTGAAGGGCCGCGTGCGGCTGCGCTGGTTTCCGCAGATTTCGCTGACGCTGCTGGCGCCACGACGTTTGACGGTGGATGCATCGCTGTCGGCACGCGAACGGCGCGCACGCGCCGGGCAGATTCTTTCCGACCTGATGACGGACATGATGTTCGTCACCAGTAATTACCGCAGCACACTGGTTGAAAAATTGCTCGACGCACAGCATCAGCATGGAGGGCGTCACGGCATCATCGAAGACATCGAGCGGCGCCCGCTGACCTACGACGCGCTGATTCTGCGCGCACGAATATTGGGTCGTGCGATATGTCAAGCTACGCGCCCGAAAGAATATGTCGGCGTGCTGCTGCCCAGCATGGCCACCACCGTGGTCACGTTTTTGGGTTTACATTTTTACGGCCGCATTCCGGCCATGCTCAACTTCACGGTGGGCGCGCAAGGCATGTGCTCGGCCTGTACGACCGCGCAGATACACACGGTATACACCTCGCGACGCTTCGTACAAAACGCCAAGCTTGACAAATCCGTCGCCGCGCTTGCGCAACAGGTGCAGGTAATTTATCTGGAAGATCTGGCGGCGACAATTTCAGCATTCGATAAACTGCGCGCCTGGGTCAGTGCACCGCTGGCCGGATGGATTTACCGGCGCCAAAAACTCGCAGCCGACGATCCCGCCGTGGTGTTGTTTACCTCCGGCTCCGAAGGCACGCCCAAAGGCGTGGTGTTGTCGCACGCGAATCTGCTGGCCAACCTGCACCAGCTCGCCGCACGCGTGGATTTCAACGCGCAGGATGTCATTCTCAACGCACTGCCGCTGTTTCATTCCTTCGGCCTGACGGCCGGCACCATCCTGCCCTTGCTGTACGGCATGAAGACTTTTTTCTATCCGTCGCCGCTGCATTACCGCATCGTTCCCGAGATTGCCTACGACATCAACGCGACCATCATGTTCGGCACCAATACCTTTCTTGCCGGCTATGCGCGCTTCGCACATCCCTATGATTTTAACAGCTTGCGCTACGTGTTCGCGGGCGCCGAAAAACTCAAAGACGAAGTGCGCCGCACCTGGCAAGAAAAATTCGGCGTGCGTATTTTCGAATGCTACGGCGCCACCGAAACCAGCCCGGGACTCACCACCAACACTGCGATGGCGAGCCGGCCCGGCAGCGTCGGGCGGCTGTTGCCGGCGATCAGTTTTCGCCTTGAAGAGGTGCCCGGCGTTGCGGACGGCGGACGTTTGCACGTGACCGGCCCCAATATCATGCGCGGCTACCTGTTGCACGCGCAGCCCGGTGTGCTGGTGCCGCCCAAGTCCAGTTGCGGCGACGGCTGGTACGACACCGGCGACATCGTCGGCATCGACGCGGACGGCTTCATCACCATACGCGGCCGCGCCAAACGCTTTGCCAAAATCGCCGGTGAAATGGTGTCGCTCACGGCGGTGGAAGCGCTCGCGAGCAAGGTGTGGCCGAGCGCGCAACACGCGGTCGTCACCTTGCCGGACGCGCAGAAAGGCGAACAACTGGTGCTGATCACAAGCCAAGCCGATGCCGCGCGCGGCGCGCTGCTGGAACAGGCGAAGCAGGACGGCATCGGCGAAATCAACGTACCGAAGAAATTTTTGAGCGTGAAACAAGTGCCGTTGTTGGGCACTGGCAAAACCGACTACGCCGCCGCATTGCTGCTGGCGCAGCCGCTTGCGTAGTTGATCACACCGCAGCACGGCATGCACCTTGATTGAGGCATTGAAATGTCATGAAGCGCGACGTCTATCTGGTGTTGTTTGCGCAGTTCCTCACCGCGTTTGCGGACAACGCGATTTTATTCACCGCCATCACCATGGTGATGCAAACAACCGGCGTCCCGGCGTGGTACATCCCGGCGTTGCAGGGTGCGTTTCTAGTGGCATTCGTGCTGTGCGCGCCGTGGGTCGGGCCGTATGCCGACACGCGCCCGAAGGCGCACGTATTGACAAGTGGCAACATCGTCAAGGGCATCGGTGCCGGGCTGATGCTGCTACACGTCGAACCCCTGCTGTCGTACGCGGTGGTGGGACTGGGCGCAGCGATCTACGGCCCGGCGAAATACGGCATTCTTCCCGAGCTGGTGGACGAGGAACAATTGGTGAAAGCCAATGGCTGGATCGAAGGCTCTACGATCCTGGCCATTCTCGCCGGCACCCTGGTCGGCGCGCTGTTGTCGGAAAGCTCGGTGACCTTGGCGTTGGGCGTGGTCACGGCGCTGTATATCGTCTCCGCCCTGGTCGCGTTGTGGATCACCCGGCTACCGGCCGCGCCGCATGAAAAAAAATCCGCGTTACCACACTTTGTCGCAATGCTGCGCCGCTTATTGTCAACACCGCGCGCACGCTTCTCCACCTTGGGCGTAAGCTTGTTCTGGGCGGTGTCGGTGGTGTTGCGCGTGTTGCTGGTGGCGTGGGCACCGGCCGTGTTGCTGATTACGCAAACCTCAAAAATTGCCGAGCTGGTGATGTTCCTCGCCTTCGGCGTGGCGGTCGGCGCCTTGCTCGCC